>CAJWGK010000004.1 GCA_913030895.1 uncultured Flavobacteriaceae bacterium
TTAAATAGATAAAGATTTATTGTAACTAAATGATTAACAATACTTTATGAAAATAAATTATTTTTCAAAAACAGACAGTGCGTTTTCAGTTGTAATCTGTGCAATTTCTTCATCGGCAATAGAATGTATTTCAGCTAACTTTTGATTGATCAAAGTCAAATATTCGCTTTTATTACGTTTTCCGCGATAAGGAACTGGTGCAAGGTAGGGTGAATCTGTCTCCAAAACGATATTTTCAAGGGGAATCTTATCTAAAAATTGATCTATTTTTCCATTTTTGAAAGTCACCACTCCTCCAATTCCCAGTTTTAGATTAAAATCAATGGCACGTTTGGCATGCTCATATTTACCTGTAAAACAATGAAAAATTCCATAGAGTTTTTCGCCTTTATGATTATCAAGCACTTCAAAAACCTCATCAAAAGCATCTCTACAATGAATAACAATGGGCATGTTATTTTGTTTTGCCCAAATTATTTGTTGATTGAAAGCCTCTTGTTGTTGTACTAAAAAATTTTTATCCCAGTACAGGTCAATTCCGATTTCTCCAATGGCTACAAAATCACGATTAGCCAAATTTTCGCTAACATGATTGAGTTCCTCCAAGTAGTTTTCCTTAACGTGAGTTGGATGTAGCCCAGTCATCAAGCGAATATGTTGTGGGAATTCTTTTTCTAGCTCATACATTCTGTCGGTATACGTGCTATCTATGGCAGGTAAATAAAAACGGAAGACTCCCTTATCTATGGCTTTATTGATCACTTCAGTCCGATCGCTATCAAAGGCCTCAACATAAAGGTGGGTATGGGTATCTATCATTCTCATTGGGGTAAAATTAAGATTTCGTTTTTTACTTTTACAAAAAATTAAACCATTGTTTAAAAAACCAGCTGTGAAAAAAGTCAAAATCAAGCTTACCCAAACAAATCACTTGAGTTGTCAAGCAAGAATCAATGGTATTAAAGCTAACTTATTAATAGATACAGGAGCATCCAATAGCTGTATTGCACTTGCATTAAAAGATCATTTCGGGATTAAAGAAAAAGGAGACCCCTTTGAAGCCGCTGGCGCGGGGGAGGATAAAATGAAAGCCGTTTTAGCCCACAAATGCAATTTATTTCTTGGAAGATATCGTATTGGTCAAAACACTTTTGTTCTGCTGGATATGCAGCACATTAATGCAACATTAGTTAAAGAAGGTGGAGAGACTATTGACGGCATATTGGGAAATGACTTTCTTCGAAAAAATAAAGTTATCATTGATTACAAAAGAAAAGCAATGATAATTCAGACCGAGGATTTATAACTCCAGCGCCGTTTTGACATCATTGTCCATTAATATTTCCTGGGGTTTTTCTAACGCCTCTTTTATTGCCACTAAAAAACCTACAGATTCTTTACCGTCAATGATGCGGTGATCATAGGACAGTGCCAAATACATCATCGGTCTAATTTCAACTTTACCATCAATAGCAACAGGACGCTCGATGATATTGTGCATTCCCAAAATTGCCGATTGAGGTGGATTAATTATCGGGGTTGACAACATGGAGCCAAAAACCCCACCGTTTGAGATGGTGAAGGTACCTCCGGTCATATCATCAACAGTAATTTGACCTTCTCGGGCTCTGGTGGCTAATCTTTTTATCTCCTTTTCAATTTCTCTGAAAGTAAGTTTTTCGGCACTTCTCACTACAGGTACCATTAGTCCTTTTGGTCCAGAGACTGCAACACTGATGTCGCAATAATCATAAGAAATTTTATAATCTCCATCGATCATTGAGTTTACGTCAGGAAACAACTTGAGTGCTCTGACTACAGCCATGGTAAAAAAGCTCATAAACCCAAGCCCAACACCGTGTTTTTCGGCAAAAGTTTCTTTGTATTGTTTTCTCAATGCAAAAATGGGAGCCATGTCAGCTTCGTTGAAGGTAGTGAGCATTGCCGTTTCATTTTTCACGGCAACTAATCTCTCAGCAACTTTACGTCTGAGCATCGATAGTTTTTTACGCTCCTCTCCTCTTTTGGAACCTTCTGGTGCTGACCCCATCGATGGAATTGCTTTTACAGCATCTTCTTTGGTGATTCTTCCCCCTCTTCCCGAACCGATAATGGATTCTATATCAATTTCTTTTTCAGCAATTATTTTTTTTGCAGCAGGTGAGGCTGTCCCAGTTGCATAACTTGATTGAACTACTGGGTCAGGAGTACTAACTACAGGTCTTTCTTCAACTTCTTTAGGTGCAGCAGATTGTCCTTCTTGCGGCTGACCTTCAGTATCGATTAAACAGACTACCGCGCCAACTGCCACAGCATCGCCTTCCTCCGCTTTTAGGGTGATCGTTCCACCGGTTTCAGCAGGCAACTCTAATGTAGCCTTATCGGAGTCTACCTCAGCAATCGCCTGATCTTTTTCTACATAATCACCATCGGTGACAAGCCACTGGGCGATTTCTACCTCGGTTATCGATTCCCCCGGTGAAGGGACCTTCATCTCTAAAATCATAGTTACTTATTTCGTGATTTATGCCATGAGAAAAACTAAATCTCCTGATCTATATGTTCAAATCCTTTTTGCAAAATTAACATTTATTAAACATCCTTAATAAGATTTTTTCAAAATGAGGATGGAAGTGATGATCGTAATTCTCTGTAGGGTTTGCTTTGATCATATTATTTAATACAATTAATCTTTTTTGGATGGACGATTTAGGGTATTATTTTTTTTTGATTTTAAACCCTCTGATGTACTGATAGTTATAATTTTTGTATTCGTGAGTTAAGCCCCAGCGTAAAACTTCAAGGGGGGCTTTTTCTTGGTCTAGTGTTCTATTTAAACCGATAGCTTTTGGGGTAGCTTTTACAGCGCCCATTATTTCAAAATTGATTCCGTCTTTGGCCCACTGAACCGTATTACGTTCAGGACCATCAGTTGTAATTAGTGAAGCGATTCCACCATTGTATGGCCAAACGCATATTTCATGCCCACTGTTACTGATCGGGTTATAGGGAGACTTAACGTAAGGACCTTTGGGGTGGTCAGCTATGGCAAGACCGTGTCTAATTTGCCTACCACCAAATGTAATTGCTTCACCCATTTGCTCTCCTTTGTAGTATAAATAGAACTTTCCCTTGTAAGGGATAATACACGGATCATGTACTTTGTGACTGTCAAAGTCTCCTTTTTTAATCACTGAAAACCTATCTTGAAGATCGTTACCCTTCCAAATTCCATTGTCTGTTGGACTAAGAATGGGTTTGGGACTTTTTGTCCAAGGGCCGTTTGGATTATCTGACCAAGCTAAACCAATTTGATTTTTGACTCTTTTATTATATGGGCCTCCGACTGTTTGATAGCATAGATAAAACATTCCCTTATAAGCCATAATTTCAACGGTAAAAACGGCGCGGTCATCATAGGCGTCTTGGGGACCCCTCGAAACAGCAACCCCTTGTTCATTCCATATAACCCCATCCTCGGAAGTAGCATACCAAATATCTGATCTGTCCCAAGGGAAGACCTTATCCTTATTTATATCTCCATCAAATCCATCAGTTTTACCAATACTTTTTGTGTACCAAGTGTAATATTTACCTTGGTGTTTGATTATAGCACTTGGGTCTCTTCTTACCACACCCTCCTGGTAAGCAAAATCTCCTTTCAGATCATAAACGGAATATTCAAAATACCAATCATTGTTGTAAAGTTGATCGTTCGACCATTGGAGTGCTCTTTTGGATGCAGCGCTTAATTTATGCTTATTGGTAATCCCCAAAAAATCCAGTTTTTGCTCAGATAAATCCGGTTGATCTAAATCATCGGAAATATTTGAGGGGATATCAGAACATGACATAATCATCGTAAAAACAATTATGATTTTAAAGATGAACTTATCAGTGTTTAATTTCAAATGGTATGATTTTACAAATTTCGAAAATACAACTAATCAATAAAGATGTTTTTCTTTAAAATTGGATTGATAGCCTATTACTTTTTTTTCCTAATGAAGTTGTCTTGAGAAGGGTCGAAAACATAATCAATCACTTGGCGGTGTCTATTTCTAAACCTAGCAGCACTTCCTGCTGCAGGAGAGCCGTAGTACCTTCTAGTGGCTGGTCTCATTTTACTGGCTTGCGGCAATTGCAAAAGTAAATAGCCCCAAGCTCCCATATTACGTGGTTCCTCTTGTGCCCATACAATTTCTTTTGCTGCACTGTAGCGATCAATTTCAGATTGAATTTCTTCGTATGGTAATGGAAATAGTTGTTCTATTCTTACAATGGCAACATCCATTCGATTCTTTTCAGCTCTTGCATCAATCAAATCATAATAAAATTTACCAGAGCAAAAAACTAACTTCTGAACTTGTTTTTGATCTACTTCACCATCAGGAATAACCCTTTGGAAAGCACCATTTGTCAAGTCTTCAACCTTTGAAACTGCCATGGGATGCCTCAAAAGACTTTTTGGGGTAAAAATAATCAATGGTTTTCTAAAATTGCCTTTCATCTGCCTTCTCAGTAAATGAAAAAAGTTGGCTGGCGTTGTGCAATTGGCGACAAACATATTGTCTTTTGCACAAAGTTGAAGATAACGCTCCATTCGAGCTGAAGAATGTTCTGCTCCTTGACCTTCATAGCCATGAGGTAGTAACATGACAATGCCGTTTTGTGTTTTCCATTTATCCTCAGCAGCGGATAAATATTGATCAATCATAATTTGAGCGCCGTTAGAAAAGTCTCCAAACTGAGCTTCCCAAATGGTTAATGTTTTCGGACTGGCCATCGCATACCCATAGTCAAACCCTAAAACACCGTATTCTGACAGTAGAGAATTGTATACCCTAAATTTCCCTTGATTTGAAGGATTAATTTGATTCAATAAGATCAATTCTTCCTCAGAAGCCTCAGCTTTCAAAACAGCATGCCGGTGAGAGAAGGTTCCCCTCTCAACGTCTTGCCCCGACAATCTGACGTTAAAACCTTCCTCTAAAAGGGTTCCATAGGCTAGCAACTCACCCATTGCCCAATCAAGCCTATCCGTATCAAAAAACATTTTTTTACGATCAGCAATCAAGCGTTCAATTTTCCGTAAAAACTTCTTATCCTCAGGCAATGTTGATATAGCATTGGCGACAACAGTAAGTTTATCGCTCTGAACAGCAGTAATTATTTCTGGGTGCATCCCCAATTCATCAACTCGCTGATAGCCTTGCCATTCATCTTCCATAAAGGGCGTTACCAAAGTTGTTTCCTCATTCCGAGAAACTTGAAGGTTTTTTTCCAGCCCAGACTTATAAGCTTGTTCTTCATTTTTCACATAATCCCGATCAATGATCCCCTCTGCAATTAATTTTTCAGCGTAAATATCCCTTGGATTGTTGTGGGCTGCAATCGCTTTGTATAATTTAGGTTGGGTAAAACGAGGTTCGTCACCCTCATTGTGTCCGTATTTCCTGTAACCCAAAAGGTCAATAAAGACATCGGCTTTAAATTGCATTCTAAAATCTAGCGCAAAGAGAACTGCATGGACTACTGCCTCGGCATCATCAGCATTAACATGCATTACAGGAGAGAGCGTAACTTTGCCAACGTCAGTACAATAGGTGCTTGATCGTGCGTCCAGATAGTTAGTCGTAAAACCAATTTGATTGTTTACAACAATATGAATGGTTCCCCCAGTAGAGTATCCTTTGAGGCGCGCCATTTGGGCAATTTCATAGGCGATACCCTGTCCTGCTATGGCTGCATCTCCATGAACTATAATGGGTAAAACTTTAGAACTATCCCCATTAAATTTATTTTCCATTTTTGCCCGAGTTATTCCCTCAACAACTGCCCCTACTGTCTCAAGGTGAGAGGGATTAGGCGCGATATTCATGTTGATCCTTTTACCGTTATCGCTGGTTCTGATTGAAGTCCAACCCATATGGTATTTTACATCGCCATCAAAAACCAGTTCATCGTAATCTTTACCGTCAAATTCACTAAAAATATCCTTCGGTGACTTCCCAAATATATTCGTAAGCGTGCTGAGTCTTCCTCTATGTGCCATTCCCATGATAAACTCCTGAACGCCCTTATCTGCAGCAGCCTCAATCATCGTATCAAGTGCGGGAATTAGCGACTCCCCTCCTTCAAGCGAAAAACGCTTCTGGCCTACATACTTGGTATGAAGAAAATTCTCAAAACTAACTGCTTGATTTAATTTATTGAGAATGTGCTTTTTTTGATCTGGGTTGAAATTAGGATGGTTTTCATTTTGGTGCAATCGCTCTTTAATCCATTCTTTTTTCTCAACATTCCTCACATACATATACTCCACCCCTATTGACTCACAATAAGTTTTTTGGAGATGCTCTACAATGGTTGCAAGTGTGCTAGGGCCAATTCCAACTATTGAACCGGCGTTAAATACTGTCGATAAATCTTCTTGGGTCAGACCGAAGTTTTCTACATCTAGGTTGGGGCTATAAGTTCTTCTGTTACGTACCGGATTGGTTTTGGTAAACAAATGCCCTCGCGTACGATAACCCTCTATTAGTCTAACGACCTGAAATTCTTTTTTAACTGACTCAGGCACTTCAACTGTTCCAGCAATAGCCTGTCCTTCGGCATTTTCGATTCCAAAATCAAAACCTTGAAAAAATGCTCTCCAACTGGGTTCTACCGTATCCGGATTGTTTAAGTATTGCTCATACAACTCAGCAAAATAAGCGGTATGTGCCGAATTTAGGAATGAATATTTGTCCATTAAATCATATTGCTACTGATCCTAGCTACAAAATTACAATTTTTGTCTAAAGAGGTTAAGTTTTAATTACAAAACAACGTATTTCTTGTTAAATTTGTTTTGAAAAAGTGCTGATGACGGAGCTGTAATTAAATTCAAAATCAGGACAATTTTTAGTTATTATTATTTTCAAAAATTTGATTTTGTAGATGTTTGCTTTAATTGATTGCAATAATTTTTACGCTTCATGCGAGCGGGTTTTTCAGCCTCAATACGAGGGTAAGGCAGTCGTAATATTGTCTAACAACGACGGCTGTGTAATTGCCCGAAGCAATGAAGCCAAAGCCCTTGGGATCCCCATGGGCGCGCCTGCTTTTAAGTTCAGAAAGGAATTCAAAAAACATAATATCAAGGTTTTCTCTTCAAACTATCCCCTCTATGGAGACATGAGTCATCGGGTGATGAAAATCCTAGAAAACTATACTCCTAATGTAGAAATTTACAGTATTGATGAGGCTTTTTTAAAATTTGAAGGATTTGAATATTTTGATTTAAGAGAAACTGGCTTAAAAATGCGAAAACAAGTGCGCCAGTGGACAGGTATTCCAGTTTCCGTTGGAATCGCACCATCAAAGGCCTTAGCAAAAATCGCCAATAAAATTGCTAAAAAATTTGCCAATCAAACTGATGGAGTTTACTGTATAGACAGCGATGAAAAGCGTCTAAAAGCCCTAAAATGGACTCCGATAAGTGACATTTGGGGCGTTGGGATGAGACACAGTAAAAGACTCGAAGCTTTGGGTATAAAAACAGCCTTGGACTTTGTAAATCTGCCAGATGGCTGGGTAAAAAAGCACATGAGTATTTTAGGATTAAGACTAAAAAGAGATCTGGAGGGAATGCCTAGCATCCAACTGGAAGAGGCTACTCCTGCAAAAAAGTCGATTGCCACAACAAGGAGTTTTAAAAATATGCTTACTAAATTTATTGATCTTGAAGAACGTATTACTACCTACACTCTTTTGGGAGCAGAAAAGCTCAGAAAGCAACGAAGTTGTGCTTCGGCCATTTACGTTTTTGTGAGAAGTAATCCTTTCCAAACAGCAACTGAACAATACAGGAATGGCTGTACCGTGACCCTGCCCTATGCCACGGATTCTAGTCTGATTTTAAACCAATATGCCCTAAAGGGGTTAAGAAGTATTTTCAAATCGGGTATTGAATATAAAAAAGCAGGAATATTGCTGCTTGGACTAAGCCCGTCAACGTCAAGACAAATGAGTTTATTTGAAAAAAATACTGCCAGGCATACAGCATTGATGCAAGCCATGGATAAAATCCATCGCCGCTTTGGCCCACATCGGATGAAACTCGCAAGTCAAGATTTAAAACAAACGTGGAAAATGAGAAGGGATCATCTTTCTAATCGTTTTACTACAGAAATCAAGGAGGTTATCAAGGTCAAATGAGTACAGGAGATAAAATCATTTTTTTTCATCCAGACCAGGAATCAGGAAAAGGTTCGTTTTTGGCTCAAGAGGGTATTTCTGCGGGATTTCCTTCTCCAGCAGATGACTTTAAGGAACTGAGGATCAGCATTGACCGCGAGGTAGTGAAAAATGAAGAGGCTACTTTTTATGCGAGGGTATCTGGTGAGTCAATGCAGGGAGCAGGCTTAGATGACGGTGACCTGTTAGTAATTGATCGCAGTTTGGAACCACAAGACAACAAAATTGCCGTTTGTTTTATTGACGGAGAGTTTACGGTAAAACGATTAAAGGTCCAAAAGGACTGTATCTATCTGATGCCCGAAAACAGCAAATACGAACCGATAAAAGTCACAGAAGACAATGAATTAATTATCTGGGGAGTAGTGACTTATGTGGTAAAAAAGGTTTAATCTTACAGCCGTTCAAAAATACCAGCAATACCTTGACCTCCACCAACACAAGCAGTTACCATACCATACTTTTGGTTTCGGCGCTTCATCTCATTGAGTAGCTGAATGGTAAGCTTTGCTCCAGTACAACCTAAGGGATGGCCTAGGGCGACAGCACCTCCATTGACATTGACTGTTTCGGGATCTAAACCACTTTCTTGAATCACAGCTAATGACTGAGCAGCAAAAGCTTCGTTAAGTTCTGTTTGTTCGATATCATTGAGCTTTAGACCAGCTTGGTTTAGCGCTTTAGGTATGGCCTCACAGGGGCCAATACCCATATATAGTGGGTCAACGCCACCGACCGCACAGGCGGCCATTCTGGCGATAGGTTCTAAGCCTAATTCTTTGACCTTAGTTGCACTCATTACCAAGGTAAATGCAGCGCCATCAGAAGTCTGGGACGAATTACCTGCAGTGACAATACCGCCTTGCTTGAAGGCAGCTCTCAATCTACTCAATCCAGCCATACTGGTATCTCTTCTGACACCTTCATCGACTGCAACGGTATGGGTACTAGTAACTTTTTTACCTTCCTTAACGAATACTTCCTCTACTTCAATAGGAAGAATTTCGCCTTTGAAATAGCCCTGATCAATGGCGTTAGCCGCCTTTTGATGAGAGGCTAATGAAAATTCGTCAGCTGCCTCACGGGTGATATTAAACTTGGCTGCAACAGCTTCTGCAGTGGCACCCATACTTACGTGATAATTGATGTTTTCTTTATTGGCTTGGTAGCTGGGAGCCAATTTATAGCCTGTCATTGGAATTAAACTCATGCTTTCTGCTCCACCAGCAATATAAATATCACCCATACCTGCTTTGACCTTAGCAACTGCCATTGAAATAGCTTCTAGACCTGAAGCACAATAACGATTGATGGTAATTCCAGGGACTTCAATTCCCAATGCCCTTGCAGAAATTAAACGACCAACTTGTAAGCCCTGCTCCCCCTCGGGATTGGCACAGCCGACAATTACGTCGTTGACGGTGGTTGGGTCTAGTTCAGGAACATTTTTGACCAAGTGTTTTATAAGCTCAACGGCCATGTCATCTGAACGATAGTTTTTAAATCCCCCTTTTTTTGCTTTTCCGACTGCGGTTCTGTAACCTTTAATAATGTATGCTTCCATATTTTTAATTTCTTAGGGGCTTGTTGTTCATTAATAAATACTGAATTCTATCCAGGGTTTTTTGGTTACCTAATAGACTCATAAATCCCTCGCGTTCTATATCCAAGAGGTATCGCTCACTTACTTTTTGTGCACTGGTAAGATCACCACCACAAATCACGTGAGCCACTTTTTGGGCAATTTCTACATCGTATGCTGACATATATCCGCCCAAGTAAAATTCATTGATTGCGGAATAAAGTGCTCCAAGACCTCCTCTACCCAAAACCTCTACGTCATTTCTTTCGGAGGGTGGTACATAATCTTTCGCCAATTCAAGGACTTTATCTTTGGCTTCACCAATATTTCTTTTGACATTATGGGAGATGAAATCTCTACCCTCCTTGAGGTAATGCAAATCAAAAGCTTCAGCAGCTGAAGTAGATACTGCAGCGGTTGCAATACTTTTAAAATGATCTATAAGCATTGGAATTTTTACATCCCCTTCATAAAAACCGTCAGAAGCTCGAAGCGCTAATTCTTTGGTTCCCCCGCCTCCTGGAAGTAGACCGACGCCAACTTCTACTAAACCTACATAAGTTTCGGCAGCATAAATACCAGCGTCACAATGCATGGCGATTTCACAACCACCACCAAAAACATAGCCCTGGGCAGCAGCAACTACTGGAATTTTTGAGGTTCTCATCCTCATGTTAACCCTCTGAAAGTCATCAACTATTTTTTCAAGTGGATCAAATTGTTTTTGCATTGCCAACATACCTATATTAACCAAGTTGGCACCCACACTAAATTGTTTAGCATTGTTACCGATGACAATTCCATTCCAGTTTTCGTTTTCCGCTAACTCAATTGCCTCAGCAGTCGCTCTTCCAATCCCTTCACCTATGGCGTTACTTTTACTTTGAAATTCCAAACACATTACCCCATCACCAATGTCGTGGACTGTACACTCAGTATTTTTTATCACAGGTGAATTTTCTCTAAAAGTGTCTAGTATGATAAAAGCATCTGATCCAGGTATGATTTTATAAGTATGGGTAATTTGATCATAATATTTCTTTTTACCGTTTTGATATTTATAAAAACAATTGGCGCCAGAAGCTTTCATCTCATTGATCCATTCTGGAAGATCCTCACCAGCTTCATTGATCAAAGCAATTCCTTTTTCAAAGCCTATCAAGTCCCAATATTCAAAAGGACCATAATCCCAAACATAGCCGGCGCTCATGGCGTCATCAACCTGATAACAGGTGTCAGAAATTTCTGGTACTCGCTGTGCTGAATAAGCCAAAATAGCAGCAAAGTATTCTTTTAAAAATTGGCTTTCTTTTTCTTTTTTAGAGATTAAAAACTGTAACCGCTTATCGATTTTCTCAATGGCTTTAGCCTCTTTAATCAAACCCATTTTGGGTCTAACGCTTGGACGATATGTTAGGGTTTTTAAATCTAATGCATTGATAATCGTTCTTCCGTTTTCATCTTTTTGATTGGTTTTTTCGTAAAACCCTTTGGCTGTTTTATCTCCCAAGAAATTGTTTTCTAACAGAAAGGTGAAAAATTTCGGACTAGGCAGGTCAACTAGTTTTTCAAAAAAATTATCGCCTTTAACATTTTGAACGACAAAGTTGGTCACTTTATCTCCGGTATCAATTCCCACCAAATCCTGAAGACGGTAAGTGCCTGTCCTAGGTCTTCCAAGGATCGGACCAGTTAACAGATCTACTTCCTCAATGGTAAAGTCATATTTTTCAGTTAGTTCAAATACTTTGACCCCTGACATTACACCAATTCGGTTGGCAATAAATGCAGGTGTATCCTTACAGAGAACTGTTTGTTTTCCTATATTAATTTCTCCATAATGCATGAAAAAATCTACCAATTCTGGAAGGGTGTGAGAAGTTGGAATTATTTCTAAAAGTCTGAGATACCTAGGGGGATTAAAAAAGTGAGTGCCACAGAAGTGTTTTTTGAAATCATCAGAGCGCCCCTCCGCCAATAATGAAATTGGGATGCTTGAGGTGTTTGAACTGACGATACTTCCAGGCGATCGATATTTTTCTACTCTTTCAAAAATTTGGTGCTTGATATCTAATCTTTCTACGACGACTTCAATAATCCAATCTGCGTCTTTTATTTTAGGGAAATCATCCTCAAAATTTCCTACGGTAATACGGTTGGCGAATTTTTTGTTATAAAGTGGGGCAGGCTTTGATTTTATAGCTTTGTTTAGGGCATTCTGAGCAACTCCATTTCTTTTGGCTTCAGTATTTTTTTCCACTTCTGAGAGCTTAGGTTGTAAAATATCGAGCATCAATACTTCTAAACCCACATTTGCAAGTTGGCAGGCAATTCCTGATCCCATTACTCCGGATCCGAGGACAACAACTTTTTTAATTCTGAATTGCATTGTTTCGTTTTTAACAAAGCTATTAAAAAACTTTTAGGTTACATTTTTTTATACATTTGTTACATCAAATCAATTAAGATGAGTCACCAACAAGTTTTTGAACAGTTTAAGAAAAGAGCGGAAAATGCAACTCCACTTGGGGGAACACTTAAATTTTTAGTCGATGAAAATCCCATTTTAATAGATGGTTCAGGTGATGAAAATACTGTTTCTATGTCCGATGCTGAAGCTGACTGTACCATTAGTGTTTCGACTGAAGTTCTCGAAAAATTAAGGGATGGTGATCTCAATCCTATGATGGCAGTTATGGGTGGACAAATCAAAATTTCTGGTGACATGGGACTTGCCATGAAAGTCCAGTCCTTGATTGGGTAAACAAACTGATATTTTTACTTCATTTTATTAATTTTTTTCAGATTTAAATTTATATTTATGGACTAAATTTATTTTTTTGGAGCTAAAAAATAATAAACTATCGAATCTGTTAATTGAAGTCAAAATTAATTACGCTATATCTCTTATAGATTCCCTTCTGATTTCCAAAAGTTCCGCTAATTCTAAAAAAGACTTAGATAAAATTTGGAAGGTTAGTGGATTTAAAACTGAATCAACATTTAAAAACCACTTCAAAAAATCAAAGGGAATATCTTTCCAAAAGTATTGTGAGCAGTTATGATAGCATATGTTGATTATCCAAAATAAATCCTCTTAAGGATATTATTTCAATTTGATAATGTTTTATTTACCCTTGTTCTCGCATACTAGGGTTAATTTTCGTTAAAATTTTTTTTGAATAAGCTGAGGAAAGTTGATTTAGTTGTTATTTCCGATATTCATCTCGGCACCTACGGTTGTCAATCAAAAGAACTTTTAAAATATCTGAAGTCTATTGACCCTGATAAGATAGTTCTTAATGGAGATATAATTGATATCTGGCAATTCAATAAAAGGTATTGGCCAAAATCTCATATGAAGGTTGTTAAGCACTTTATGAATTTAATTAGTTCTGGTAAAGAGATACATTATCTGGTGGGTAACCACGATGAAATGTTGCGTAAATTTATCGGTTTTCAGGTAAATAATTTTAAAATAGCCAATAAGCTGGTTTTGGATTTAGATGGAAAAAAATCATGGTTTTTTCATGGAGATGTCTTTGATATCACGATGCAGTATTCCAAGTGGCTTACACGTTTAGGTGGTGTTGGCTATGATTTTCTTATTCTTCTGAATAGTGCAATCAATTTCGCCCTAGAAAAGATGGGTAGAGAACGACTTTCGCTTTCTAAAACTGTAAAAAATAAAGTAAAAGAAGCGGTAAAGTTCATCAATAAGTTTGAGGAGACGGCGGTTTCAATTGCGGCGAGAAACAATTATCAACACGTAGTTTGTGGACATATTCATCATCCTAACATCGAAAAGTATAATATAGATGGTAAGGAGTTGTACTATCTCAATTCGGGAGACTGGGTCGAAAGTTTGACTGCACTAGAGTACAACAATAAAAAATGGAGCATCTATGAACATATTGTCAAGAGAGATAAGAACAAAGAGCTCGATGAGGAGTCGATCAAGTCTAACTCGGAGTTGTTTGAGGAAATGGTAAAGGACTTTAAAATTTTAGAGCAATAGATGAAGGTTTTATACGCAGTACAATCTACCGGAAATGGGCATTTGAGCAGAGCACAACATCTGATTCCATATTTTGCCAAAAGAGTAAACCTGGATATCGTTTTAAGTGGTCCAAAGAATGATTTTGATTTAGAATATCCTGTTCTTGATCAATACCGAGGTTTTACATTTAGTTATAATAAATCAGGTGGTGTTCAATGGTTGAAAACTCTTTTGAAAAACAATATTTTTAGTTTTATTAGAGAGGTGATCAATGCCCCAGTTAAGAATTATGATTTAGTCATCAATGATTTTGATCCAGTGACGGCATGGGCATGTTTATTATACAACAAAAAATGTTTTGCGCTAAGCAATCAATTTTCATTGACCTCACCTAAGGTGCCAAAACCTGGAAAAATAACAAAACAAGCCATAAAGTTTTTGAAATTCTTAGTGCCGATTAAAAATGGTTACGGCTTTCATTTTGTGGAATATGACAAAAATATTTTTCATCCTATAATTCGTGATAAAGTAAAACATATTATCCCTCGAAAGGGCAAATCATTCGTGGTTTACTTAAGTGCTTACTCGGTAAAAAAGATAGCTAAAGTTCTAAAAAACTTTCCTGACAAAAAATTTCATGTTTTCTCCAAAGAGGTTGATAAGAAGCAAAAAAAAGGCAATATTACTTTACACCCGATAGACGAAATTAATTTCCTCAAAAAAATGGGGGCTTGTGCAGGGGTCATTACTGCAGCTGGTTTTACTACTCCAGCCGAGGCTATTTACTTGAAGAAACCGATTATGGTTATTCCCATGAAAGCTCAAATTGAGCAGAAATGTAATGCACATGTTTTAAAAAAAATGGGAGTGACTGTGATTGATGAATTCTCTGAAAAAAAGATTGCGAAAATCAAAAAATGGATTAATAAGCCTGCTTTGGTAAATCTAAAGTTCAATGATCAAAGTCAATCTATCGTGGATAGAATTTTAATGGATTATATCAAAAGTAACTTTTTGATTAATCAACTTTAAACATAGGATTAGTTAATCAAGCTAACTTTTTATCACTTCATCTAGATTTATACCAATCCAATTTTCACGGAATCATATAAATGCAATATATTTATATGTTACTTTAAGTTTTCTATTGAAATCATAAAAATATCCAATCAAAAAATAAACATTTGATTGGCTTTAAAACTAACCTATGAAAATTTTAGTTTGTATAAGTCACGTACCTGATACTACTTCAAAAATTAATTTTACTGATGAAGACAGCTCATTTGACACAAATGGGGTGCAGTTTATAATTAATCCCAACGATGAATTTGGACTTACCAGAGCTATATGGATGCAACAACAGCAAGGTGCTGAGGTAACAGTAGTTACTGTTGGTGATAATTCATGCGAGTCCACTTTGAGGAAATGTCTTGCTATCGGCGCCAATAAGGCCCTGCGAATCGACCTAAAACCATCAGACGGATTTGAGGTGGCGCAAGAGTTGGCAAATATTTGCAAAAAAGAAAATTATGATATTATCATTGCAGGGAGAGAGTCCATTGACTACAACGGGGCAATGGTTCCAGGAATGTTAGCCGCACTCTTAGATTATAATTTTATCACCAATTGTATCGAATTAACAGTTGATGGTGATGATGCAAAAGCATCAAGGGAGATCGATGGCGGAATTGAAACCGTTTCTTGCAAGTTACCGATTGTTATCGGTGCTCAAAAAGGCTTGGTTGAAGAAAAGGATTTAATCATCCCTAACATGCGCGGAATTATGCAAGCGAGACAAAAACCTCTTGAGGTTGTCCAAGCCATTAAAGGAACAATAAGATCATCCATTATAAAGTTTGAGAAACCAAGTCCAAAAGGAGCTGTAAAATTGGTCTCAGCAGATGACATCGATCAGTTGATCGACTTATTACACAACGAAGCAAAAGTAATTTAATTTAATACCATATGGCGATTGTAATTTATGCCGAATCTGAAAACGGTAAAATAAAAAAAATAGCATTTGAGCTTGCCTCCTATGGGCGAGCGTTAGCTGACAAGATGGGTATTCCGTTGATAGCTGTTACTTTTAATCAAGAAGAAAACGATTTACTTGGATCTCACGGGGTTGAAAAAGTGATCAAAATCAGCGATGAATCTCTAAATGATTTTAATGCAAAACAATATGCAAAAAACATCGCTACCGTTGCAAAAGACAACCAAGCCAAGATGGTCGTTTTAAGCGCCAGTGCAAATGCAAAATATTTGGCTCCAATATTAGCAGTAGGCTTATCAGCTGGGTATGCTTCAAATGTAGTCGCTCTGCCGGAGAGCTTTCATCCACTTAGGGTAAAGCGTTCATGCTTTACAAACAAAGCATTTAATATTTCCAATCTCGACAATGAGGTAAATATTATTGGACTGTCAAGTAATTCCTATGGTATTAAGGAAGATCCTAAATCATTAGAAGTTATTGAAAAAGATTCGGTTCCAGTAAATTCAACGCTCAAAGTAGAAAAAGTTGAAAAGGTAACTGGCAAGGTGACCATTGCTGAAGCAGATATCGTCGTTTCTGGTGGAAGAGGATTGAAAGGCCCAGAAAACTGGCACCTAATTGAAGATTTGGCAGATACGCTCGGAGCGGCAACAGCTTGTTCAAAGCCTGTTTCAGATATGGGCTGGAGACCTCATGGAGAGCACGTCGGACAAACAGGTAAACCTGTTGCCTCCAACTTATATATTGCCGTTGGTGTTTCAGGGGCTATTCAACATTTAGCAGGAATTAATTCTTCTAAAGTAAAAGTGGTGATCAATAATGATCCTGAGGCTCCTTTCTTCAAGGCCGCAGATTACGGTATCGTTGGTGATGCTTTTGAAGTAGTACCCAATTTAATTAATAAGCTTAAAGCCTTTAAAGAGCAATAGTTTTATCTTTTTCCCAAAGCTAAAAGCCTGTATTTGACAGCTTTGAATAAAGTCAAAATTGCCACAGTTTTAATAAAATTCTGGAGTTTAAGTCGAAAGTTTCTTCCATTCATGATAAATGTTATCTTAGCAATCAAACTCAACAAATATTTTACCGAGCTATGAAAAAAGTGATTTTTACATTAATATTACTTTATACTTCACACCTTATTGGTCAGGAGATAATAACGCTTCCATATGACAACACTGGTTTAGATTACCAAGGATCAGAAATAAAAATCAAGGGTTATTTCTCTGATAAAAAAAATTTTCAAAATATTTCGATTCCTACCATTCAAGTATTTTTACCTGAAAATAATCAAAAAGTAAAAACTGCAATGATCGTTTGCCCCGGTGGCGGAATGCGTGTAAATGCAATTCATCACGAAGGATTTGATGTAGCAAAAGCTTTAAATGAAAGAGGTATTGCGGCTTTCGTTTTGAAATATCGTTTGGTTCCCGCCCATTTAATTGGGAAAAATGAAGGGTTGGACTATCCTTATTCAAAGGAAAAAAAACAACTTACCTATGGACACTTAGACGCACTAAACGCTATAGAACATGTAAGAAAAAATGCTTCTAAATATGGGATTGATCCTAATAAAATTGGAATAATGGGATTCTCAGCCGGTGGTGCTGTCACTATGGAGGCAACCTATAAATCAACTGAAAAAAACAGACCTAATTTTGTCGCGCCCATCTATCCTTGGATGAAAATTGTAGAAAATCAGGAACCACCAACTTACGGGCCACCCATTTTTATTGTTTGTACAACTGAAGATGCCTTAAAGCTCGCTGTACCCAGTACTAAAATTTATGTTGATTGGGCAGAAAAGAACTATATAAGTGAGATGCACCTTTACCATCATGGAAAACATGGTTTCGGAATGAGAAAAACCAACTATCCTGTTGATAATTGGTTTAACAATATGGTAGACTGGATTGAGGCTATAGGAATGTTAAACTAATTACTTTTTGCTTTTACCAGAACCTACACCACCACCGATTGCAGTTAAATCGTATTGGACTTTAAATACTACATACCTTGGCTGTATAATATAAGAGTTGGTAGTCACCGAAAATTGATTAAAACTATCTCTGTTAATTTCGGTATCGTTCAAAATGTTGGTAGCTGATACACCGAACTCCCATTTTGAACCTTTTTTTGAATATGATAGTTCAGCTTCTAGAAATCGGTACTCATTCAGGGTCTGAACTTCATTACGGTAATAATTGTAAGTGTACTCTGCTTCAAAAATAAAACCATCTAGGAAGTAAGCATCAAATCTCGCAAAGGGCGAGTTAGTGAAAAATCTACTTTTTACATCCCCATTAGTGTAGTCTCTTACATTATAGTTATAACCAACTTCCAGGTTGGGCTTAGTTCTAAAGTTGGTAGCAATATTAACTCGGTATCGTTGAGTAAAGTTTATTGATTCAGTCGGGTTGTTATTGATAACATTATTAAAGTCGCTGTAGTTGAAATTAACATTCAAACCTCCTTTAAAGTTTTTAAATCTTTTATCAATCCTTCCTGAGGCTGTATATGAGTCTCTTGGGAAATTTGAATTGGTTGCTGATCTAACGCTATTAATTCCTTGAACAGAGGTAGTGCTCTGAATTGCATCGTCTCTTCGGGAATAACTTAAGTTTGCAAAAATATTGGTAAAGTTGAATATGTTGATACTTTGGTAATTTAAATTGACTGCATTAAATAGGGCCGCTTCCAAGTTTGGATTTCCTTGAAAAAAGGAGTTGTAGTTTCTAAAAATAAAGCCCTCAGCCAAATTATTAATATCCGTAAACTGTCTAGTAGAGCGATAAATAAGCCTAATTGTTTCGGATTCTTTAAGTTTCATCAACACCCTAAAATCTGGTCGGAAAAAAGAGTAAGCATCGCTAACAACACCGCTTGATTGAGCAGTATTAGTTTTGTAGGCATGGAGCGTGACCCCAGGATCAAAGGTGAAAATCCCTGTTATAAAACGATAGTGCAAAGCTGCATATGCATCCTGAAAGTGAAAATTCACACGGTTTACTAGGTTATTTTCGCTAAAATTTTGAGTGGTATTATCGTCTAAAATTTGGAAAATTGACGAATCAAAATCTTGCTTTACATCTGTCAGTCCTAGTGTAAGGTTAAAGTTTGACTTGGGAGAAATAATAAAATAATAATCAAGTTTTCCTTCGACCTTATCAGTTTGAACATTACGTTCTTGATTAATGTTAAAATTTTCTTGATCTTGGTTTAAACTCAACACCCTACCAAAAGGTTGAAACTGCTTTATCGCCCTGTAGAATGGGTCATCCTTCTGCGCTAAATGTTGTAATTCAAGTGAAAAAATATGATTTTCTCGGTGGGTGTAGTAAAGCCTTAATTCTTGATTTAATGAAAAAGGGGTTTGTTGTCTGAGTTGTCCAATTTGTTCTGGAACTCTAATCCCATTTCTGCTTGATATTGTTGTCAGGTCAGAAACCTCATCTTGACTGGAGGTTTTATACAAGACGTTATATTCTGTCTGAAGCATTTCATTTGGATTGTACTCTGCTGAAAACTTAAACAGTTCTTGTTCGGTTTCTTGGACAGAAACTTCTGAAGTTTCCTCAACTTCGTTAGAGACATTATAAGTCCTTGTGTTTTTTTCTTCCAAATGATTTTCGGCTCTAGAGTAAATCGCAAATCCACTAAATTGAAGTGCCTCGGTTGGGGAATAACTAAAATTATAGGCGCCAAATTGAGATTCAATGGATTTTGCTCTGTTGTTCTGTAAATCAGTAATCCCAGCATCGTCCGAGCTAATGGAAATCGAAGTACCTGTCCTCGAATTGAGATTATTAAATCCGCCGCTAAAACGATAAAAATCTCTTCTTGTGAGCGGAGGATCACCGATATTATTAGAGTTTAGCAATAGATTCATACTCAAATCTTTGGAATAATAAAAGACTTTTGGAGCGGCGATAAATCGATCATCATTTCCAACACCACCACCAATTTCACCAAACCAAAACTTATCCTTTCCACTTTTTAAGCTGATGTTAATGGCGACATTATCTTCGTTATTGGAAACACTCCTCAACTGATTTACCTCAGAAAAATTCCTTAAAACCTCGACTTTCCCGACAGCATTTGCAGGCAAGTTTTGCGTAGCTAGTTTAGAATCTCCGTCAAAGAAATCTTTTCCTTCAACAGTTATTTTTGTCACTTCTTTACCCTCGACCTCAATCCTTCCCTCATCATTCACTTCAATACCAGGAAGGTTTTTAAGTACATCTTCAAGTTTTCTTTCAGAGCCTGTGTTAAAAGAATCAGCATTGTAGACAATAGTGTCTCCTTTTATGGTTACGGGCATCTCATAAACCAATTCGACCTCATCTAGTGCCTCGGCTTGTTCCTCCAACACAATATTTCTCTCAATATTATCTTTTTCATTGAAAATAAAAGTAACCTCTTTAAATCCAATAAAAGAGATCTTTATTTCATAATCTGTCTCACTCTTGAGGATTAGTCTGAAATAGCCATCCTCGTTTGAAATTCCAAAACCATCCAAAACTTGAGTTTCTTTCTCGACTGCAACAATGTTAGCACCCATGATTTTATTTCCTGAAACATCAGAAACAAAACCCCCAAAATCAATGTTTTGTGCCAATAATTGATTGGTAAACATTAAGATTAACCATAATAAAAATATTCTTTTCAATTGAAACTTTTTTTAATTAACTCTTCTTGAACCACCACTTTCTCTTCTTTTTCGAAACATTTCACGCATTTCATTTGTCTTTTTTGCGCTAATTTCCAAATACTCTTCCGTGTCAACCTCAGTTCCTTTTTTTGGCATTTTAATTTTTAATTTATCCTTTGGATTCATTACAATTTTAGTACAAAGCATTGTTGTTCTTTCATCACTGACCTCTAAAATAAGACCTGGTAAACCACTGTGTTTTGCAGGTCCTGTAGCAACTGGGATTTGAGGGGTAAACCAAGCCTCAATATTAACTTTTTTCATTTTAGGTTGATCATCACTGTTTTCTCTTTGTCTTCCAAATTGAAAAACCTGCTGTGGAACCTCTTTTGACAATGTCGCTTTATAGCATGTGTAAGCACCTATTTTTTTTGACTCCCCTGTCATAACCCATTTACTCACCGACAAGGTGTCTTTAATCAAGAAAAATTTTCCAAAGAGATCTACTTTATTAATAAATGTATTAGAAGCATAATCCCTGTACAAAATTCCTTGGATAGGATTCATCATTGCCGTGAAGTTAAACCTCGTTGATCCTCCAACTCCGGAAATATCAAGTCGCTGTTCTTCATAGAATAAGGAAGCAGTATTATTGAAATCCAACTGGTAGGTCTTCTCCATACTACTCTTAATTCTATCAATAACATATTGTCTCCGCTCAATTGGGATATTTTTTGTAAAATCTGTATTGACTTTTGTTTTTGACATATAATATGCAGTACCCTGAAAATCCTGTGCTTTTATATTATTAGTAAATAAAAAGAGCAAAAAACAGGAAAGGCGAATTATAATTTTCATAGCTGATTTATTGATATTTTTTAGACAAACGAATTTGAATTTAGTTTAATTAAAGAATAAATTGTTTTAAAAATTTTGAGTCAAAAATAATTAAACAAAAGATCAAATCGATTTTTGTAAAACGATCATTTCAATAAGCTTCAAAACTGCAGCTATTCATAAAAATTGATAGGAATTTTATAAATTGGCTAAATGCAAAAAAACAGCTCGCTACTAAATTTAATCCAACTTAACTTTGCCGTACTCTTAATAAGCACCTCCGGAACTCTAGGGAGGTATATAGAACTCCCTGTTCCTTTAATCATTGTGCTGAGAGCTTCCCTTGGGGCGGTATTTCTAATTCTTTTTTGTAAGTGGAAAAAACTCAGCTTTAAAATCCATAAAAAAGACCGTTGGACAATTTTTATAAGTAGTATCCTGATGGGAACTCATTGGATCACTTATTTTACTGCACTTAAGTTATCCAATGTTGCTATTGGAATGTTGTCCGTATTTACTTATCCAGTCTTAACCGCTTTTTTGGAGCCGCTGATACTAAAGAATAAATTCAAAAACTCCAATCTAATTTTGGGGTTAATGGTACTGATAGGTATATATTTCTTGGTGCCAGAGTTTAGCTTGGAAAACGATCATTTAAAAGCTATTGGTTTTGGTGTTTTTTCCGCATTTTGCTATGCTATTCGAAATATATATATGAAACAAAAATCTTCAGAATACGAGGGTTCTATTCTCATGGTCTATCAACTGGTCATTGTGTCAATTCTGTTAATCCCAGTATTTTTTATGTATGATATGACTGGGCTTCAAGCATCCCTTCCAGCGGTGTTGATTCTAGCTTTTTTAACCACGGCTACTGGGCATACTTTATTTATTTACAGTTTTAGAAATTTCACTATTAGTACTGCGAGTATAATCAGTAGTGTTCAACCTGTATACGGTATTATAATAGGAATGATTATATTGGGAGAATATCCAGAAATGACCACCCTCATTGGGGGAGCTTTGATCTTGGGAACGGTTCTGATTGAAAGTATTCGAACCTACAAAAATTAAATTTAAGAAAATGAGAGCAATATTTTTAATTTCTTGTTTGGTGTTATTTTGGGGCTGTGAAAAGTCCACAATAAAACCTAATTTTTTATTTATACTTGTTGATGATTTGGGGTATTATGACCTCAGTGTAATGGGAAGTACTTTTTATGAAACTCCCAATATTGACCGAATTGCAAATGAAGGAACGCTATTTACTCAAGGTTATGCCAATGCCTCTGTGTGCAGTCCATCCAGGGCAAGTTTATTGACAGGTTTTTATCCCACTGTTCACGGGATTACAGATTGGATTGGTGCCAAAAATGGAACAGACTGGCGAAGTAAAGGTCGTAAAACAAAACTTCTACCCAGCCAATATGTCAATCATTTACCCTTTGAGATGACTACCTTACCTGAAGTATTTCAATCAAGTGGTTACAAAACTTTTTTTGCAGGAAAATGGCATTTAGGGTCTGTGGCAGAAAAATCGCTCCCCACGGATCACGGATTTGACATCAATAAAGGAGGCTATAGAGTAGGCGGGCCATTTTCTGGAGGTTTCTTTTCCCCTTACATCAATCCATTTCTAGAAGATAAACCAGAAGAGAAAGGGCTTTCGCTTTCTATGAAACTTGCTCAAGAGACTGCTAATTTCATCAAGGAAAATGCCGACAATCAATTTTTTGCTTACCTTAGTTTTTATGCAGTTCACGCCCCAATTCAAACGTCCAAAGATAAATGGAAAAGATACCGCGATAAAGCAGTAGCACAGGGAATATTGGAGGAAGGCTTTTTTATGGAAAAAAGACTCCCCATGCGTATTAAACAAGACAATCCAATCTACGCTGGACTCATAGAACAGACTGATGAAGCAGTAGGGCATGTCCTACAAACTCTAGATGCTTTAAATTTAGATGAAAATACGGTGGTTGTTTTTGTCTCAGACAACGGGGGTGTTTCTGCAGGAGATGCTTTTGCAACCAGTAACCTTCCACTTAGAGGAGGAAAAGGCTATCAATGGGAGGCAGGAACAAAAACACCTTTCTTTATAAAAACACCTCATTTAAATATCCAAGGAAAAAAAATAGATACGCCTGTCATGGGTGCAGATCTATTCCCTACCCTATTGGAATTAGCTGGTTTAGAAAATCCTGTACAAGTGGATGGAAAAAGTTTAGTACCATTATTAAGGGATGAATCGTTTGATGAACGCCCACTTTTTTGGCACTATCCTCACTATGGAAATCAGGGGGGAGACCCAAGTGCTATCATTAGAAAAGGCGATTGGAAGTTAATTAAGTATTTTGAGGACGGCACAAACGAATTGTATAACCTCAAAGAAGACATCGGGGAGAAAACAGATGTTTTTAATCAATACCCTGAAATAGCTATGGATCTAAAAAATACTTTAGAGGAGTGGCTTGTTTCAACCAATGCAAAGATTCCAGAAGTTGACCCAATTCACAATGAAGAGGAGGAAAGGGAATGGTTGATTAATCACAAAATCAAGGTGAAGGCAATGCTCGAAAAAAGACGTATGGATGAGTTAAAACCCAATTATGAACCCAATGAAGATTGGTGGGGAAGTACGTTTGACTAGGGTTTTTTGATATCATTGCTTTTATTCCTAGTATCCTCTGATATGTTTTTTTCAGAGAATAATGCCAAGTAATAAATTGGCTGACCCTACTTAAGTAAAATCCAATACTCCCATGGTTTCATTACATACTCATAACTATCGGAGAGCATTTTGTTTTTTCCGCTAGGGAATGCAGTAAAAGTCCCGTTATAATTCATGGTAAATTGAGCATAATTTTTACTCATATTTGCAACAAAAACTATTGTATTATTTTGGCTGGATCTTTTAAAAGCGAAGATTTGATTTTCTTTCCCATGGTTCATCTTAACGAATCCGTTCATTGACTCGTAAGCCGCACGACCGTTACCAGCAGTCAAAGCGTCATTATTGTTTTTTAACTTACCAAGTTGCTTGAGCAAAGTCATGGTTTCTCCATTTTTTTTTGGGAAATCATCTTTTTCAAAAAACAACAAGCGTTTGTTTAATTCGTATTCCTGACCACTGTAAATCAATGGCATCCCCGGAAAAATATAGGTAAATGCGGTGAGCATATTATAAGCATCGCCATATAACTCCGCTGAAGTTCCTTGCCAAGAGTTCACGTCATGGGTAGATGTATAATTCAGCAAGATATTTTCGTCCTTATGCTTTTCCATTACGGATTTGAAGTGGCTTTCCAATTCAGTCACGGTCATCTTCCCTTGAGCTATTTGATTTAAAAAGTAATTACCAGAATGGTAAGAAGCATCAAACTTACTGACCAACTCGATTCCACCAGGATGCTCTATATCAGTCTCTGCCAAAAGAAAAATTGGCTTCAAAGACCTAAGCGCTTTAAAAGTTTTATCAAAAAAAGATTGTGGTACTGCATAGGCTTGATCAACACGGTAGCCATCGATATCAAACTCTTCTATCCAATACTTCATGGCATTTGTCATTGCTTTTTGCATCTTTTTATTATCATAGTTCAGGTCTGCCACATCTGTCCATCCCCATGATTTTCCAGTTGCATGATTGATGGGGTCGATTATTTCGCCTTTATCATTTTTGAGGTAAAAATCTGGATGCTCTTTTATCCAAACATGATCCCAGCCTGTGTGACCAGGCACCCAATCGAGTATGATGTAAATCCCCAACTCATGTGCTTTATTCACCAAAGCACGAAAATCATCTGCTGTACCAAATTCTGGATTGACTTTTTTATAATCCGAAACTGCATAGTAACTCCCCAAGGGTCCTTTACTTTTGGTAGTCGAAATTGGATTTACGGGCATCAACCAAATGACCTTTACCCCTAAGTCTCTTAAAACCGGAAGATCTTTCGTAAAAGCATTAAACGTTCCCTCTTCTGAATACTGTCTGATATTCGCCTCATAAATCACACCGCTTGCGATGTCTGAGTTTGAAATGTTGGCTTCTTGCGCCAATAAAACAGTAGTTTGAAAAACGAGTAGCAGTGAAAAAAACCTAAAAATAATCT
This sequence comes from uncultured Flavobacteriaceae bacterium, assembly GCA_913030895.1. Classification (GTDB taxonomy): domain Bacteria; phylum Bacteroidota; class Bacteroidia; order Flavobacteriales; family Flavobacteriaceae; genus UBA8316. Next base: position 25,411 of record CAJWGK010000004.1, read on the forward strand.
TCATGTTTATGGATTTAGTTCAATAATCAAGGAAGATTTACCCTCCATCAGTATTCCTTTTTCAAGGTCAATAGTTTGATCGGTTAGAATCTCATAGCCATGAGTGTAGTCTTTAATTAACTCCTTGTAGCGTTCCATTTCAACCTCCTGAGTGTGATTTCCTCTATTAAATAGAACCCAAACTTTTTTATTATTATGAATTCGGAAGTAGCTGTATATCTCATCCCAACCTGCCATCTTTGGCGCAAATTGAATAAGTTTCCCATGATGTATCACTTCATTAGACTTTCTCCAGTTCAATAATTTTTTGAAAAAATCAAGCGTTTTAATTTGATCTACATTAAGTCCCTCCGTGGTGAAAGCATTGATTTTATCCCCTGGAAATCCCCCTGGAAAATCAGAACGAATTAATCCATGATTACCTGGGCTTTTATTGCTATTCATTAAAATTTCGGTTCCATAGAAGAATTGAGGTATTCCTCTCATCGTAGCAAAATAAACAATCCCCATATTAAACAGATCTAGATCATTATATACCTGTGTATAAAATCTAGTCATGTCGTGGTTATCAGGAAATATTACCAAATTATAGGGGTCGGCATAAAGAAAGTCATTGGCCAACATTTGATAAGCTTTTATAAACCCTTTGCCCCAACCAAAATCGTCATTTAGTGCTTCGACAAAAGCAATTTGCAAGGGAAAGTCCATCAAGCTAGGCAAATAAGAAACATAGCCATCGTGATTTTGTTTTCCCATTTGCCAATAAGAAGTTATGGCAGGATTAGGAGACCATTCCTCACCAACAATATTAAATTTTGGATACTCCACCATTATATCTCGTGTCCAATCTCCCATAAAATCTCTATCAGAATAGGGATAGGTATCTACTCTTAATCCAGATAAACCAGCATATTCAATCCACCATATCGCATTTTGAATTAGGTATTTTGAGACCAATGGGTTTTTCTGATTTAAATCTGGCATTGTTTCAACAAACCAGCCGTCAGCATGGCCACTTTTGTCAAATTCAGAGGCATGTATATCCTGAACTGATTGTCTTATGTGAGTCGTATTAATGTAATTGTCTTGGTTATTAAACCAGTTGTTCATCGGAGGGTCTATAAAAAACCAATGCTCACTACCGCAGTGATTAGGGATGACATCCATTATTATTTTTATCCCTTTTTTATCAGCCTTATGAACTAACTCCTTAAATTTTTCATTACTACCATATCTAGGATCTATTTTATAGTAATCTGTAGTAGAGTAACCGTGATAAGAGGCTTCCTCCATATCATTTTCTAAAGCTGGATTCAGCCAAATAGCAGTAAAGCCAAGTTCATCTATATAATCCAAATGGTTAATAATACCTTGCAAATCACCACCGTGTCTGTCAAAATTACCATCCCCCAATTTTTCTTTCAAATAACTTAACTCATCATTTTCAGTATCACCATTGGCAAATCGGTCAGGTGTAATTAAATACATGACATCTTTTGGGCTAAAGCCCTCAATGTTGGCAGCATTCTCATTTCGTACCAATAGAGGATAGTCATGGGACGTTTTTACTTTTTTGCCTTTATAGAAATCAATAGTAATATTTCCTGGCTTGGCAGTTTCATCTATTTCAAGGGTTAAGAATATATAATTTTCATTTACGACTTTGTCTATGGCAGTAAGTTTTACCCCTTCAAAATCAATTTTAGGGTCCAATTCAGCTATTCCTTTACCATATACTAAAAGTTGAATTTTAGACATTTCCATGCCAATCCACCAAGATGGTGGCTCAACTCTGTCGATTTGGGCGGTTAGATAACTCGAGGTTATCAGTAATAATATTAATTTAAAATATTTCATATCGCAATATTTACTTTACTAGATGGGTTCACTGTAATGGGTTGGTTTCGAAGTAACATTTTTAAGGGTTTTTCACCGCTCCATTCAAAAACACAATTTTCTTTGTAATAATCTATTTTAAGTAATTCTCCTCTAAAATTAATTTTAAAGGAAATTCCTTCCCATTGCTTAGGGAGTTTCGGCTCAATTGACAAAAGGTCGTCAACAATCTTTAAACCGCCAAATCCATAAACAATACTCATCCAAGTTCCAGACATACTTGTAATATGAAGTCCTTCTTCAACCTCCTTGTTGTAATCGTCAAGGTCAAGTCTAGAAGTTCTTAAATAAAGGTCATAGGCATCATTCATTTTATCCAGTTTTGTAGCTAAAATCGAATGAACACACGGAGATAAGGAGGATTCGTGTAATGTAAAAGGAGTATAAAAATCATAGTGTCTTTCCAATTCCTCTATGGTAAAATCGTCTTCAAAGAAATAAAATCCTTGTAAGGTATCCGCTTGTTTAATAAAAGGGGATCTCAGTATTCTATCCCACGACCAATGCTGATTAATAGGTCGATGATTTGGGTTTAATTCATCTACTGTAGTCAATTCTTTATCCAAAAAGCCGTCTTGCTGGAGATAGACTTGATGCTTTTCACTAAAGGGTAAATACATATTTTTAGCAATCGTCAGCCATTCCATAACCTCCTGATCAGTTATGTTTGTTTTGATAAAAATCTCCTCAAATTCTTTTGGATGCTGCGCTTTTATAATATTGTATTGCTCGGCAGCATATCGAAGGCACCAGTGAGCAATGTAGTTCGTATACCAATTATTGTCCACGTTATTCTCGTATTCGTTAGGACCAGTGACCCCTAGAATGACATATTTCTCTTTTTGGCTAGAATAATTAACTCTTTGTTTCCAAAACCTTGCTATGGCGAGTAAAACCTCAAACCCCATTTCTGGAATGTAAGTTTGGTCGTTGGTAAATCTCACATAATTATAAATAGCATAGGCAATGGCTCCATTTCGATGGATTTCCTCGAAAGTGATCTCCCATTCATTATGGCACTCTTCTCCATTCATGGTGACCATTGGAAAAAGTGCTGCTCCATTATTGAAGCCAAGTTTCTCAGCGTTTTCAATCGCTTTAGGCAATTGGTTATATCGATACTTGAGCAAGTTTTTGGCGACATTTGCATTCTTAGTAACCATAAAAAATGGAAGACAATACGCTTCTGTATCCCAGTAAGCGCTTCCACCATACTTCTCCCCAGTAAAACCTTTTGGTCCAATATTGAGTCTTGAGTCACTTCCGGTATAGGTTTGATTAAGTTGAAAAATATTAAACCTAATTCCCTGTTGGGCGCTTAAGTCTCCTTTGATGACAATATCAGACATCTTCCAAATGGCATGCCATACTTCCTCCTGCTCTTTAAGAAGTCCTTGAAAACCTCTGGCCCTGGCATAATTAATTTTTTCCATAGCCACCTGCTCTAATTCTTCTTCAGGATGATTTAGGGAAACTGTATACCCTCCATATTTTGTCAATGTCAACTTATCGCCTTTGACCAGTTCGATCTCGGCTTTGTAACCTAATTTAAACCCTTTTGAAAAAGGCTCAACACCTGTCGAAACCTCCTCACCATTCAAGTAGAGATCAGCAGACATATAGGTGCAAATATTAAAATTAGTTTTATTAGTTTTTGAGCGTAAAAAGGCAGATTTTACGTCCGATTCACCACCGAGGTGTTTCCAAAATGGGTCATCCCAATTACTGTCTTGATTTTTCACCTGACCGTTGATGTAAGGAGATACTTTGACTTTTGCTTGATCACTTAGCAACTCAATGTTGTATTCAATTGCACCTATTTCATTTTCATCCATCGACAAGAAACGATGCGCCTCAACTCGAACGATAATTCCATTGGCTAATTCAACATCAAAAGTTCGGGTATAAATCCCATTTTTCATATTGAGTGAACGCGTAAAATCGAGAACTTGCTTTGCCGCAAAAAGGTCAAGGGGTTCACCCTCAACGTCAATATCTATCCCAATCCAATTTGGGGCATTAAGTACCTTAGCAAAATATTCTGGGTAACCGTTTTTCCACCAGCCGACTCTTGTCCTATCTGGATAATAAACGCCACCAATATAACTTCCTTGAAAGGTAGAGCCTGAATATTGTTCTTCAAAATTGGCTCGTTGTCCCATGGCTCCATTTCCAATACTAAAGATACTTTCTGATGACTTCACGTTATCAGGGTCAAATCCCATCTCTAGGATTCTCCATTCGTCTTTATGGATATAGCTTTGATTCATTTATGGTCTGAATTTGATAATTGGGTTATTAGTTGTTTTGGAGTTAAGCCTTTAAAGTTTTCTATCTTAAGCGTACAATTGTTTAAATCTTCTTGACCAACACCTACAGAGATCATTCCAGCGTTATTAGCCGCTAGAATACCAGCCTGAGAGTCTTCAAAAACTATACAACTGTTAGGAGCTAGGTTTAAAGTTTCAGCACCTTTAAGAAAAACCTCTGGATCAGGCTTTGAATTTTGAACCATATTCCCGTCAACTACTATTGAAAACAAGTCCAATATTTCTAATTTCTCAAGAATAATTTTGGCATTTTTACTGGCAGAGCCAACTGCTAATTTGAGCCCAGCATCAATGCTAGATTTAATGAATTCGTAGACCCCCGGAAGAATATCTTTGGTTCCTAAGGTTTCACAATAACTCAAATAATTTTCATTTTTTTCCAATGCAAAAGCGTCCAGCTCAGCTTCAGAAAAACGCTTACCCGCCCAATTGGCAATTTTAATAATAGAATCTTTTCGGCTAACCCCTTTGAGTTGTTCATTCTGGGCGATGGAGAGATTAAAATCCCATTGTGTGCCAATTTTACACCACGCTTTGTAGTGTAAATGAGCTGTGTCGGCAATAACACCATCAAGATCAAATATCAAACCTTTTATTTGTGAATTATGCATTATAACTAATGACATTTTTTTCGGTGATTAAAAAATTGGAAAATGCAGAAATGAGCAGGGAAAGACCAGCTACCACTAAGGCATAAATTGGAGCATCTCCCATTAATCCGTATAAGAAATTAACTCCACCTAGGGCGGCTACAATTTGAGGAATAACAATAAACATGTTAAAAATCCCCATCATGATTCCCATTTTTTCCGGGGCTATAGCACTAGACAGCATGGCATAGGGCATCGATAAAATACTGCCCCAAGAAATCCCTACTAGCGAAAACCACAGCCATAACATTTCTGGGTCAGGGACAAAATACATCATTAAAAACCCAATACCTCCAAGGATCAAAGAGCCCATGTGTAAATATTTTCTATTAACGGTTCTTTTAGAACTGTAGAAGGTCAATAGCAAAGCAAAAGCCATTGAGGAAAGCCCATAGACCCCCATGTTAGCCCCGACTAAATTTGAAGCTTTTTGAAAAGCTTCATTTTGCTCATCAAAGGCAGTTGCCTGGGCAGAAACTTTAAAATCAAAATTTTCCTCGATTGGCGCTGGAGCATCAAAAACGTGTTCTGTCAACGCTGGATTGGCCAAACTCCACATAGAGAAAAAAGCAAACCAACTAAAGAATTGGATGACTCCCAGCTTAAACATCGTCTTGGGCATTTTGAAAATATTTTGAAATATTTCTTGAGCAGCCCCACTATTTTCTTCTTTAATTTTCTTTTTAAAGGCTTCAATATTTTCAGGAGGGGTTTCGGAGGTGGTAAAAATAGTATATAAAATACTTGCTAAAAAGACAATCGCGCCTATCGCAAAGGCTAATTTTACGGAGGAAGGTATAATTCCTGGTGCTGCAGCATCACTTACCCCCAAAGTAGAAATAAACCAGGGTAAATTACTCGCCACCCATGTACCAATACCAATAATTAGAGTTTGAACTACAAATCCATAAGTTCGCTGCTGATCGGGGAGCTTGTCCGCGACCAACGCTCGAAATGGCTCCATGCTTATGTTAATTGATGCATCGAGTATCCAAAGCAAACCTGCCGCCATCCACAAAACAGGAGAATGAGGCATGATTAATAGTGCAAGGGAGCTTAATATTGCTCCAACTAAAAAGTAGGGGCGTCTTCTTCCCAGTTTACTATGCCATGTTCGGTCACTTAGGTAGCCAATAATAGGTTGGACGACCAAACCCGTTAGGGGAGCTGCTACCCACAAAAGAGGAATATCGTCAGTCGACGCGCCCAGGGTTTGAAAAATCCTGGACATAAATCCACCTTGCAGCGCATAGCCAAATTGAATTCCAAGAAATCCGAAACTCATGTTCCAGATGTCCCAAAAACTCAGGGATTGCTGTTTCATAATAAATGTTTAGGTACAGACAAAAGGTCTGTTAAAACTAATAAGTGAAGTGTGTGATAGTTTTACATTTCAAACTTAGTGGAATTATCTGAAAAAGCAAACAAATTTAAGTAGATTCTCTTTCTATGATAATTGATTTGATTACTTTCTGCTCATATTTCAAGTTTTCATCGTCATTTTCTAACCTCTCAATTAATTTAGCTGCGGCAGTTTTCCCCATTTCTTCTGCATGTTGTTTTACCGTAGTTAATGGAGGGTAAGAGTATTTTGAGATTAGACCATCCGTAAAGCAAATCAATCCTACATCACTAGGAATTGCTTTTCCTAGTCTTCTCAAGACCCGTAAAGCGGCTCCAGCATAAATTTCATTAACAGCAAAAATCCCATCAATTTTATTGTTTTTATTGAATGCCGCTGCTATACTATTTTCCAACTCAGGACCAGCCTCGTCAGAACCATGCGTGTCTTCAACTTTTATGATGAGATGATTATCCAACAACAAATCGTTGTCTTGAACAGCTTTGATATAGCCTAGGGTTCTGAGCCTCCCTACATTTATATAATCTTCGGTGGTCAAAAGCAGAATATTTTCTCTGCCTTTATTTATAAGGAGTGAAGTCGCGTCATAGGCTCCACGGAAATCATCAACAATGACCTTATCACACTGGATTTCGGTTGCTACGCGATCAAAGAGAACAACGGCCATTCCTTGTTCAATGGATTCATTAATATGATAATAATCTTGTTTTTTAAGCGTCTCTTTAGATAAGGAAAGTATGAAACCATCGATCAAACTATCTGCTAAGGTCTCCATATTTACAACCTCTTTTTCAAAAGACTCATTGGACAAGGCCACCACTACATTGTAACCGTTCTTTCTGGCGACTTGTTCAATTCCGTTGACGATTAACGCAAAAAAATAGTGAACTACATCGGGGATGATTACTCCTATGGTTTTGGTTTTTCGATTTTTTAAACTTAGGGCAATACTATTAGGACGATAGCCACGAGACTTGGCAAAAGTCTTAATCCGCTCCCTCGTCTCCTCACCTATTTCGTGGCTGTCTTTAAGGGATTTAGAAACAGTAGAAATGGAAACATTTAATTCTTGAGCAATCTTTTTTAAAGTTATTTTATTACGCACAATTAAAATATTGTATCAAATTTCGTAAATATTAATTATCATAACTGAGATTTTCTTTAAAATAACCTAAAACTATAACTTTTTCGAAAAGTAACTACAAGGTTGTAGTAAAAAAATAGGTAATTAATGATAACACGATGTTAAAAGAGTACATAAATTTTATATGTTTGGAATGTAAGTGTGTATAGTTAAACCAAACAACAGCATTTAAATTTATTCTTAGATTTTTATATTCACTATAATGGTGGGTATTCTTCTGGACACTTTTCTGTGCTTTTTTGGTTGTAATCAGTTTAAATCAAAAATTTATTTAACTGCAAATTATGAATATTGACTTTAAAATAATCTTAAAAATTCATTGACGTATGAAAAATTATTTAATGGTCTTTTTCACGTTTTTATTTACTTTACAAGCCTTCAGTCAGCAATTGACGGGTACTGTTAAAGTCGATGGTGAACCTATTCCAGGTGTTAACATTATTAACATTGAATCAGGAACGGGTACATTGTCAGATTTTGACGGGAACTTTTCAATTGATAATCTCTCTGAGGGTGATGAAATTGAGTTTAGCTACATTGGATTCCAAACACAACGTGTTGTATTCAATGGCCAAACAAGCTTAAATATTTCATTAGAAGAGTCAAGCGAAAAACTTGAAGAGGTAATTGTAACAGGTTATGGCTCGGTAATTGCCAAAAACCTCTCCAGTTCAATTGTAAGGGTTGATGGTGAAAGTGTTAAGAACACTGCACTTGGCTCATTTGAACAAGCCCTACAGGGTAGAGCTGCTGGAGTTCAAGTAATTACCGGATCAGGAATGTCTGGTTCAGGAACAAAGATTAGGATTAGGGGGGCTAACTCAGCAACTGCTAGTTCTGACCCGCTGTATGTTGTAGATGGTATTATCATGGAACAAGGTAATTACAGATCTGGAAATCAATCTGTAGGTTTTATGGATACTCCTACCAACATTCTTTCTTCCATAAATCCAAATGACATTCAGTCCATGGAAGTTCTTAAAGATGCTGCGGCTACTGCGATATATGGTGCCAGAGGATCAAATGGTGTAATTTTAATTACTACTAAGCAAGGTCAAGCAGGAGCCACCAAAATTGAAGCTACATTCGACGTGGGGCTATCAGAGGCCACGAGGAGACTTGATTATGTAAATGCTGAAGAGTATCTAATGCTTGCTCAAGAAGCATGGTACAACGCTGGTCAAGATCCAACTAAATACTGGGACAACAGTGGTGTATTAACCGCGGGAAATACAAAAGAGAAGGCGCTTACTACCGATACTGATTGGCAGGATGTTGCCTTAAAAACAGGTATAGCTTACAGAGCAAATATTTCTGCATCAGGTGGAAGTGAAAAAACTAAATTTTTTGTTAGTGGAAACTTTCTGGAGGAAGAATCAATTTTTGTTGGTAACGAATATTTAAAGTTAAATGCTAGAACAAATCTGAATCATAAGGTTAATGATAAATTAAGTGTTGGTACCAACATAAATTTCACCTATGTTGACAATTCTCCTGTACCTGTTCAAAACGGTATTGGACGAGCCGTTAACATGTTGCCTATTGAGCCAGTGTTCAATCCTGACGGTACTTATTTCAATGTCACGCAGAATCCCAGAGCTTGGTTAGACTTATACACGACCAATATCAAAAATAGAACGCTTACGGGAAGTTGGTATTTGAGATATCAACTTTCGGATGCTCTTAGTTTTAGAACTGAATTTGGATTAAACAGTATTTCAGTAGACCAAGAACAGTATATGGATAGACTGCTAAGCACGAATGACTTAGCATTGGCTTCAGAGTCAAAAAATACTATCAACGCGTGGAACTGGAAAAACTTATTAAACTACAGAAAATCATTTGGCGATCACAGTTTTGATGTTTTAGCTGGGATTGAATCATCCAAGAGTAAAACACATAATATTGGAATGAGAGGAGACGGTTTTGCAAGTACTTCTTTAAAAACCCCTCAAGATGCTGCTACTCAATCTGTAAGTTTTAATGAATCTGCATTTACTTATTTATCTATCATTTCTAGATTGAATTATAACTACAAAGGAAAATATCTATTTTCTTTCACTGCCCGTAGAGATGGATCATCTAGGTTTGGTCGTGCAAAACAATGGGGTACCTTCCCTGCAGGATCACTTGGATATAATATAAGTGAGGAGCCTTTCTTCGAACCTTTGAAAGGAGTTTTTAGCTACCTAAAGTTAAAAGCTAGTTATGGAATCACTGGTAATGCCGAGATTGGTAATTATCAAAACGAATCCAGATACAATTCTGTTCAATACAATGGTCTTAACGGTATTAGTTTATCAAATATAGCTGATGACCAGTTAGGTTGGGAGGAGTCAATACAAACAAATTTTGCTATTAGCGCCGAACTATTCAACGGTACAATTAGAGCAGATGTTGATGTCTATGATAAGTTGACGAAAGACCTTTTACTACCCTACCCAGTTAGTATAGTTAGCGGTCTTACCCGGGTAACTACAAATCTTGGTGAGATAAGCAACAAGGGTATTGAAATTGTTCTAGGTGCAACACTCATGGAAAAAAATGACATTACTTGGGATGTAGAGTTCCAATACGCCAAAAACACTAATGAAGTTCTTTCAATTGGTGACAACCCTGAAGGAATCAATTTACCCGGGTTTGGTACTACCTCAATATATGTAGGAAAACCAATCGGGATTCAAACACTTCCAATTTGGTCAGGTGTTGATCCTGCTACTGGACAAGACATGTATCTTGAGCAATCAACTGGCTTATCACTCACAGAGACCCAAGCAGCTGCTCAATATGGTAATTTGAATAATTTTTTCAGTCAAAACAATGTTGCTTTCGGAAATCCATGGCCAGACTTTACTGGAGGGTTTAGCACTGATTTTTCCTATAAAAATTGGAGTATAAGCGCTTTATTTAGTTTTGCTGTAGGTCAAGATTACCTTGCTTCGGGTGAAAATATTAACTCTAAATATTTTGCAGCTTCATCTGCCATGACACCACTAAGACACATTTTAGGTAGGTGGAGAAGTCCTGGAGATGTTACCAATATTGCTCAGGTTAATCTGGAGCCTACCCTTTGGAGTAGAACTTCCGAATACGTTTCAGATTTAGATTATTTGAGAATGAGAGACTTTACTTTTACCTATTCTTTTAATCTCCCTGAAAATAGTTCCATCAAAGGACTTGATGTTTATACTAAGCTTACTAACTTTTTAACTTGGACAAATGCTCAACCATGGATGTTTGACCCTGAAAACTATGTTAGAGGCGGGAATCTAAATTTGATGGACAAGTGGAGACAAGTTCCACAGGCAAAGACTGTTAATATAGGTGTTAATCTAAAATTTTAAACTGATGGAAAATATTAAGAAATTTAAAATGAAAAGATTATTTATTGGTTTGATGACCTTAAGCCTAATGTTTACTTCCTGTGATGATTTCTTGGAAGAATACTCTACCATAGGTTTGTCAGATGGAAGTCTCACTGACCTAGTTGCGATGGAGGCCTTAAATGCCGGTGCATATAACGACCTTAGAAACATTACAGCTTATGAGCACGTCCAATCTACATATATTGTGAGGGACTGTGAGCCAAGAAGAAATCCAAACTGGATTCCGTTTTTTAAATGGACAACAGCTGGAATTCCAGGAATGTTTAATCGATATCAGCAATGTTACCAAGTGTTTAATAAAGTTAATACTGTTTTAAACGCGGATATCGATAACATGTACGGAACAGATGCTCAAAGAGCTGCCGTTCGAGGAGACGCTTACTTTTTAAGAGCCTATGCGCTGTTCTACCTCAACAATTGGTTTACAAATCCAAATGGAATGTCCGTACCGATTGTACTTACTGTTTTAGGAACAAATGACAGAGTCACCCGTGCTACTTCGGATGAGGTTAAAGCACAAATCGAATCTGATATTGAAGCAGCAAGAACTAATTTGGCAATTTCTGGAGGGATAACCTCTCACGCTGCTGCGACTGGAATGGCAGCCAGAATGTATTTTTATCATAAAAAATACAATTTAGCCTATGAAAGGGCTAATGAGGTCATTACTTCAGGTGGTTTTTCTTTGGAACAAAATGTTGCAGATATTTACACAAAAGGTAGTGCATCATCAGAAGTTATCTTTTCGGTAATCACTGACAGAACTGAAAACACTTTTGGTTCAGCACAGATTGGTTTTCAAAATCATCAAGCTAATGACGCGGATGGTGTTTCATCGTTAAATCTTGAAGGTGTATTAGCAGGACTTAGAACTGCTGACCCAAGTGATAAAAGATTTGCAGACTTGATGACTGAAGGTGATAATTTCATATTTACAGATGGTAAATATCCAAACAATGATGTGGATTACATTGGACTTAGACTGCCTGAGATGTATCTCACCAGAGCTGAGGCTAATATCATGGTAAATAGTACAGTTACTGCTGCTGACGTGGCTGATGTGAATACTGTCAAAAATAGAGCTGGCGCATCGGATACTGTTGCCGGTACTCCGGGTGCTAATGATATGCTTGAAATAATCTTCAATGAAAGATCTAAGGAACTTTATAATGAAACTGGAGATAGATTTTTTAACACGCTTAGACTACAAAGAGATATCGTAGACGAGAGTGGTAGTGGAACCGTTTCATATTCAAGTTACAGAACGCTTCTTTATAACCTTATACCTCAAACTGAGGTGGATATTCACAACTTAACTCAATAATATTAAACACTAAAATTCAAATTCAATACAATTATGAGAAATATACTCTTTTTAACATTGACTCTTTCGTTCGCGATGTTTATGTCTTGCGACGACGCTGATTCATTTGATGTAAGACAAGACGCTCTTGTTAATTACGTGACTGACATCAATGGTACATGGACACTTCACTCTATTCATAGAGATGGCGCTGATATTACATCAGACATTCCATCTGCCACTGGACTAACGCTTCAAGTTGAAGCTGGATCATTTACTTTAGGTTCATCTAATATTCCTTTTCCCACATTAGGTAATGCTAGAACACCATTTAGCTCAGGATCTTGGGCTTTTGATGACGATTATCAACCTACTAGTATTAATTTCACAAATGGCACAGACGTTGTCGTAACATCACTAGCTATGCCACTATATGCTTCTAATAACTCTTCTATGGGTTTAACCTTTTCAATGGGTTGTGGAGCTACTTCATATCAATATAACTTTAAAAAATAATGGAAATGAGAAGATTTAATTTTAACTATAAAACATTTATTTTTGGCTTCTTGGCCTTACCATTAGTGTTTTTGTTTGTGACTTCATGTTTGGAGATCAAATCTGTTGATCAAGCTGATAGTGCTAGAGCTGGTTCTTCACAAACTATCACTCTAAATGTTTTGCTAGATACAGAAAATAACGATCAAAACTATAAGAGATTGGTCGTTGGTATTTGTGCACCTAAAGATTGGAAAGTTGGTGAAAATGCAGTCGTGACTTTTGATTCACCATTAAATAACGAACCAAGGGTTGGTAACGGAACCATGATTCTTGATGATGGTGCTCAGGACAAAGGTTATAAGAAAGGTAGAGGAGCAGATGGTAATCAAAATGGTTTGACTTGGGCTGAAAATGCTGAAGAAATTCTTGGATACGACGAAAACTACGGAGAAATGGAATGGGTAATGTATTACTCAGATCAAGTAGATGCTGGAAATACCAGTGTTGAAGGAACTGTTTCTATCAACCTATCAATAGGAAGTGCTCACTCTGCAGCAAAACTTGGTTATTGGGTTGGAGTCCATGACAATGGATTTAAAATGGCAGATCATGTTGCTGAATCAACTACTACAGGTGCTCCATCACGTTGGTATGACTACGAGTGGAAAAAAATGGCTATTCTGTCAGCATCAGCTGATGCTACTGACTTAACAGGTCCTGCACCAACCTTCACAGCTACTGTTAACGCTGGAGCTGAAGGATATACTTTTGATGACATCATTACTGTTAATTTTGATGCTAAAGAAGGTTATTTAGGTGACAATACTGCACTTTACAATGCAGGTGAAGTATTCATGTGTGCTACTGCACTATTAGGTGATGGAACCACTGTTGCTAAAGTTGACAGAGCTCCTGAATCTAAAATGACGCTTACTGGAGCTGATTATTGGTCTAAAACTATATGGCCTCCAGCATACTTCGGTGTAAATGATCAAATAATTACTGAGATACATTTAAATTTCCAAAATGCTGACGGTTCAATTGTAGTCAAAAATCCTGGCTATGGAACTGATATGGTTTTTGGTGAAAAGTGTCAATAAGAATTTGTAGAGTAATTTACATAATTAATTGAGTAAAAGGAGGGCTAATATTTTTAACCCTCCTTTTATTTTTTAAAATATAACCAATGAAAAGATTAACCATTTTTACATTCCTTCTTTCAAGCTATCTTCTATTTAGTCAGGGTAAATTTATTAACCCCATCATACCAGGAGGATACCCTGATCCATCGATTTGCAGGGTTGGTGAGGATTTTTATGTTGTAAATTCTTCCTTTGAATATTTCCCCGGACTACCCATACATCAAAGTAAAGACCTGGTTAACTGGGAGCTAATTGGCAACGGTCTTCACCGACCGAGCCAAGCCTCTGGAGCGGTCAATCTTGTCGATGTTCAAGAAAATGGTGGTATCCACGCTCCAACAATCCGATACAATAAGGGTACATTTTATATCATAACCACTAATATGTACTCGCAAATCGATCCGAGCAAGCCCAACAATACAAAATCAAACACCAATTTCATCATTACCGCAAAAGATCCTGCAGGCCCATGGTCTGATCCACATGTAATAGCGGGTGCTGGTGGTATAGACCCTGATTTATTTTTTGATGACGACGGTAAGGTCTATTTTGTTGGTACACACAATCCAGGCGACATGTACTCCAATGGAATTGGAGCGATCTGGGCGCAAGAACTGGATTTGGAAAACTGGAAGTTAGTAGGAGATCGCCACTCACTTTGGGAAGGTGCTTGTGATAAAAGCCATACAGAGGGACCCCACTTGTATAAAGAACATGGTAAATACTATTTATTAGTAGCTGAAGGAGGAACAAGCTTCCACCATGCAGTAATGATGGCCGCCAGTGATGATGTTTTTGGTCCTTATGAAACAGGGCTGCGAAATCCAATCCTTACCTCTAGACATTTATCCATGAAAAACTGGGTTCATAGCACAGGTCACGCCGACCTTGTTAAATTAGAAGATGGCAGGTGGTTTATGGTTTCATTAGGTAAGAGAAATGACCGAGACGGTCACTCTAATATGGGAAGAGAAACCCACCTTATGCCTGTAATTTGGGAACCGCAGATAGTTCGTTGGCAGCAAATTAGTAAAACCAAATGGGAACCTGTAAGGTACCTATTCCCTGTTGTTGCACCAGAGACGGGAAAAATAGAACGCATCAATCCACTTCCCTTTAATGATAAACATCAGTTTTACAACGATGCTTTTAATGACAATTTTGATGCAAAAAAACTAAGCCCAGATTGGGTATTTAGAAGAGTCCCCCAGCCCAACACCTATTCACTATCGGCTCGAAAGGGACATCTCAGACTTTATTTAAAACCTGAGAGTTTCCAGCCTAGAAAAAGGTACAGTGCAATGGGTATCACTCAAAAGGAAAGCGAATTTGAATGGGAAGCAAAAATGAAATTCAATCCCAAAAAAAATCTTGAAGAAGCTGGTATCAGTGTTTACCAAAAAGACATCAATTATGTCAATCTAACCGTTCAAAAAATTGGTAAGGAACACTTTGTAAAAGTAACCGTCAAAGAAAAAAACAATCTAGTAACTGCGATGACTGACTCTGCAAAAATTCCCAATACAGAAGTAAAAGCCTTTAAATCAAAAGCTTTACCAAATTACGCTGGAGAGATTTTACTTAAGATAGCCTCTAAAAATGGAAAATATTTGTACTTTTTCTCTACTGATGGGGGTGCCTCCTATGAGAAATTAGCAGAGACACCAGATAACATTGTTCTTGGGATGATGTACACTGGAGCAAATGTGGGGATTTATGCCACAAGTAATGGCCAAAAAACAACTAGCTATGCTGATTTTGATTGGGTAAGCTATAAAGGCTTTGTCAGTCGATAAACTAAACTCGTATTTATGAAATTATTTCATTGGCTTTTAATTTCTAGTTGTTGCATAATATTGGTTTCGTGCGAACCAAAGGAAACGAACGCTCAACCGCCCAATGTAATCCTAATAATCTCCGATCAGTGGTCTACCAAAGTAGCAGATGGTTCAGGAAATTATGACAATGGTATTCAAACACCAGGCATTGATCTTTTGGCAAAAGATGGCGTGAGCTTTAAGCAAGCTTATTCTACTTACCCATTGTGCACTCCTGCCAGAGCAAGTCTTTTTACGGGACTGTATTCCCATCACAATGATGTTGGATTTAATCTCAAAAAAGACTCCATTCTCGACCGTGCTGAATTGACCCCTACCTTGGGTAAATCTTTTAAAGAAGCGGGGTATAATGTGGCGTATTTTGGCAAGGAGCACGCAGGTGGGTATGGATATGCTAGTGCAACCGAATTTGGCTCGATGACCCACTCCAATGGCGGAATGTTAGCCGAGGGGTCCGCATATGATCCGATTTTTACTGAGGATGCAATCAAATACGTTAAAAATCAAACGGAAGATCAGCCGTTTTTTATGACACTTTCCCTAATTAATCCACACGATATTTGTCGGGTGTTAGGCGGAAAAGTTCAAGGTGCGACTTTTGCAGATGCGATCCACTTTGCGAGAAATGATGACGAGCCCTATCTTCGTTTTCAACCCCGACCAGACCTCCCCAAAAATCACGAAGTACCTTATCAAAAAGGAATGATCTTACATGAGGACTTTATGTATAAGGAAGTTTTCGGGCTGAATGAGGACGAATGGAAAAGGTTTATTGCTACTTATCAATTGCTGATCGAAAATACAGATCGCTTGATTGGACAACTTTTGGAAAACCTAAAAGAACAGGGGTTAGAAGAAAATACAATTGTTATGTTTACCACTGATCACGGTGAAATGTCTGGAAGCCACAAACTTATTGCGAAGACAACCTTTTATGAGGAATCTTCTAAAATACCTGTGATTATTAGGTATCCAAAAGAAATCAAGCAATCCTCCACCAATAATCAAGCACTAATCAGTACCATTGATATAATGCCTACCCTTCTTGATCTTGCGGGCGTAGCCGTTCCTGAGGGAATAGATGGAAAGAGCTTTAAAAAACAAATTTTCGAACCTGAGGCATCAGCAACTGAATTTAATATTGTTTTCAGTCAAAATCAATTTGGTAGAATGGTTCGGTATGAAGAATTTAAATACGTCAGGAGCATTGTCTATGGAACAACTTATGAGGTTCTTTTTGACCTAAAAGATGACCCAAATGAATCAAAAAATCTTGTTAACGACCCCACTTTCAAAAGTGAATTGGTAAAAGGGCGCAAGCTTTTGGACGACTGGTTGGAAAACGAGCAAACACAATTAATAGCAGAAAAATAGTTTTATGAGATCTTTAATTAGTTTCTTTTTATTGGGCCTTATATTGGTGCTTTCTGGCTGCTCTTTGGAATACAAATACAGGGCTCACAAAGGATATTTTGAGGAAGAAGTTCAAAAACTTGAAGAACTCGATGAATATCAAAACATGGAGGACTATTTATTATTTATGGGTAGTTCTAGTATTAGGCTTTGGAAAACTGTTGCAGAAGACATGAAGCCTTATCCAGCCATTAAGCGGGGTTATGGCGGCGCACATTACTACGACTTTATCCATTATGTCGAGCGATTGATTGATGATAAAGACCAAGCTCAAGCTGTTCTTATTTTTGTCGCCAATGACATCACTGGAAAAAATAGTTGGGATAAACGTCACAAAGACTTAAGTCCAAGAGAAATCGAAAAGTTGGTTAAAGTAATCACCAAAAAAATCCATAAGCAATTGTCACCCGACCTTCCAATTTATATCATTGAAACTACCCCGACCCCAAGCCGATGGCACGTGTGGGATAAAATATCCGAAGCAAATGATTTAATTAAAGAATTTACAGATCAAAAACCCAACCTACATTTCATTTCTACTAGAAACCATTTTTTTAATGATCGCGGTAGACCGGAAGGTAAATTTTTTAGACGTGATAGTCTGCATTTAAGTGATGCTGGCTATGACCTGTGGGAGGAGATAATAAAAAAGAATTTGAAATAAATATCACTTTATGAAAAAATCATTCCTACTACTTATTCTACTTATTATTCCAATTACATTTCAAGCCCAAGGAAAATCAATTGAAAGAGGAATTCCAGAAAATGAAGGGATTTCTTCAAAATCAATCCTAGAAATGGTGAAAAGGTTTGAAAATGAATTAGATGCTATTCATAGCTATATGATTGTGAAAAATGGGAAAGTGATATCGGAGGGTTGGTGGGAGCCGTATGGACCAGACAATCCACATTTATTATATTCTTTAACCAAAGCTTTTATTTCTACCGCAGTTGGATTTGCCGTTCAGGAAGAATTATTAAAAGTTGAAGATTTTGTGATTTCTTTCTTTCCAGAGTATGCTCCAAAAAATCCAAACTGGAATATGCAAAATCTTAGAGTAAGTGATTTATTGACCTATTCAACTGGTCATATTGGGCCGGTCTTGAAAAATAAAACTAGAGTGGGTGTAGAAAATTGGACACAAGCTTTTTTAGAATCTGAAATTAAATTAAACCCTGGTGCCTATTCAACTTACAATTCATATGCGTCCTACATACTTTCTGCAATAATTCAAAAAGTAAGTGGACAAAATGTCACAGATTATTTAAACGAAAGATTTTTTAAGCCTTTAAGGATTGATTATCCTGAGTGGGATTCTTGTCAAATGGGAATTAATATTGAATTTGGGTTGCATTTGAAAACTGAGGATATTGCTAAAATGGGTCTTTTTTATCTTCAAGACGGCGCGTGGAATGGAAAACAATTACTTTCAAAAGAATGGATAAATAAGGCCACCTCAAAACAAGTTCCAAATGGAAATTTACTAGATAATGACTATCAACAAGGGTTCGGTTATCAGTTCTGGATTTCTAGACATAACAGTTATAGAGGAGATGGTAAAGACAGTCAGTTTTGTCTTATCCTTCCGGATTATGACATGGCTGTTATAACTACTGCAGGTGAGGGAAAAATGCAAGATGTTATGGATATCGTATGGGAGTCTCTACTTCCTGAATTGGATAATAAACCCTTAAAAAAAGACCCTGTAAATCACAAAATTTTACTTGAAAAAAATAAAACTTTAGTTTTAAAGACACCCAAAAATAAATTCGAAAATAAATTCGATAAAGAATTTAAAATTCAGGAGAATAGTCTAAAAATTGAGTCGATAGGTTTTAATTTAAGTCAATCAAAAAAAGAAATTAAAATTAAAATAGACGGCATAAATGAAGTTATCCAAATTGGAGATGGGTTTTATGCTAAAAACAATCTTAGAAGTCATCTACCCTATACCAAACACAATGACACGAATGTTATAAATTTTGGTATGTCAGAAGAAAAACTAAAAAAAATTGGCACCTCAGGGGGTTGGATCAGTAATGATAGTTATCAGATAATTAATTATTTATACGAGACACCAACCAGCGTTGTATATAATTTTATTTTTAAGGGAGATGAACTTCAATGGAATACTGAGGTTAAAAATTCTCTTCAGCAATACATTGCCCCAAAAATGCCTATGTCACTAAAATCTATAAATGATGATTAAAAAAGCTAAACCCTTATTGGTTTTCTTTATTTGCTTAAATGCAATATGCCAGGAACCCATTGAGCCAGATTGGAAAGATTTAAACTATGCGGGAGATGGAGAAAGCTATCATACTATGGATATTTATTTACCCACTAGTGACTCTAAAAAAAGTCCATTAATTTTAACAATCTACGGTAGTGCGTGGAGATCTAATCGGAGCAAAGCCTCAAAATATATCAAAACGTCACTCATCAAACCACTGGTTGAAGCAGGTTTTGCAGTAGCTTCAATCAACCACAGGTCAAGTACAGATGCATTATTCCCAGCACAAATACATGATGTAAAAGCAGCCATAAGGTTCCTAAGAGGGAATGCCAAAGAATATAAAATTGACCCCACTTTTGTTGGAGTAACTGGAAGTTCATCTGGCGGACACCTTGCAGCAATGGCAGGAACTACATCTCATAACAAAATGATGGAGGGTAACGTAGGTAGCTTTTTGGATTACAACAGTCATGTGAATGCAGTGGTCGATTGGTTTGGTCCAACTGATTTCTTATTAATGGATATATGTGGTTCCAGAATGGTTCACGATGCTATTAATTCTCCCGAATCAAAACTAATTGGTGGAGCGATTCAAGAAAACAAGAAACACGCTATTGCGGCGAATCCAATCACTTATATAAGTTCTGAAACACCCCCATTCTTAATAATCCATGGAATGGTAGATTTAACTGTACCCTATTGTCAGAGCAAAGTATTAAAAATAGCCCTTGATTCAGCAAAAATTCAAAGTGAGCTAATTTCAGTAAGAGACGGTGGACATGGTAGAAACGTTTTTAAGGAAGAATTTCAAAATAAAATGGTAATGTTTTTTAAAAAAGAACTGAATAAATCCTTAGTTAATGAATAAATTAATATTCTCTTTTTTTCTCGCAACCTTTATAGTTCAATCTCAAGGTTATAAATTGCCTGATTTTGTTGATATTGACTATGGAGGTGAAAAAAAAATCTCTCAATTCATGGACATATACCTACCAAATGGAAATAAAGATTCCTATCCAGTGGTAATAGTTATTCACGGCAGTGGTTGGAGAGCAAATAACAAAAAATCTATTGATTATGGTAGAAATGTTTTTGTTAACCCATTAACTCAAAAAAACTTTGCTGTAGCGATAATAAACCATAGATCTTCCACACTAGACTCTATCTTCCCGGCCCAAATTCATGATGTAAAAGCTGCAGTTAGATATTTGAGAGCAAAAGCTAAAGAATTAAGCTTAGATCCCTCATTTGTTGGTATAACAGGCTATTCTTCAGGAGGACATTTAGCGGCTTTGGCAGGAACATCATCCTATGACCGGACAGTCGAGGGAAACGTTGGTAAATACTTGAATTTCAGTAGTCATATAGATGCTGTAGTTGATTTTTATGGTCCAACCGACATGTCAGTATTTGATGATTGCCTTAAAACAATGGGTAAACAATTTAAAAGTCCAAGGAAAATACCCTTATTTGATAATTTCGTCGATCAAGTTCCAAAAGAAGTTCAGAGAGCAAACCCAATAGCATATATCAAGGAGGATTCTCCACCATTTCTTATATTCCACGGTGAAAATGACCTTACTGTTCCTATCTGTCAAAGTAAAATTTTACATGAGGCACTTCTAAAAAAAGGGATAAATAGCGAACTAGTAATCGACGAAAATGGAGATCATTGTGGTAATAATCTTATGCCCCATCACACTTCAAAAATGGTAAATTTTTTTTCAACTACTTTAAAATCAAAATATGAAAATTAAAAATAAAGTTTTAGCACTGATTGCAATAACAATAATACTGGGTTGCGAGTTAAATAGTGACAAAAAAGAACCTTTAAATATTCTTTGGCTTGTGGCAGAAGATCTAAGTCCATTTTATCTTAACGCATACGGGGATCCGAGAGCGGCAACACCAAACTTAGACCGTTTAGCGCGAGAGGGTGTAGTGTACACAAATAATTTCTCCGTATCTGGTGTTTGCTCTCCAAGTCGAGCTACACTCGCAACAGGTTTGTATCCAAATTCATTTGGTGCGCAAAACATGCGGACTCTCAACCAGCAACCTGCAGCTAGAGAGGCTGGAATAATAGATTACCAAGCAGTGCCTCCAAAAGAGGTCAAAATGGTAAGTGAAATAATGCGTGAAAATGGATACTATACCACAAATAATTCGAAAGAAGATTATCAGTTTTTTAAATCTGAATTGGCATGGGATGAATCTAGTGTGTATGCTCATTGGAGAAATAGACCTGACGGAAATATTCCATTTTTCAGCATATTTAATTTTGGTGTTTGCCATGAATCTGGAATGTGGAATACTAGAGAAAACTTTTTTGATACTGGAGATGAATTCCCCCCCGATAGGAGTGTAAAAAAATGGTGGGAGAAATATTCCGATTCACACGTCCCTCTTTTAGTTCCTGAGGATTTAGATGTTGAAGTACCTCCGTATCTACCGCAAAATGAAATTGGAGAAAATGCTATGAAAAGAATGTACACCAACGTAATGAGAATGGATAAAGGTGTTGGTAGAATTCTTAATCAATTAGAAGAGGATGGTCTTTTAGAGAAAACTATTATTGTATGGTATTCTGATCATGGTGGTCCACTACCCCGACAAAAAAGATTGCTTTATGATTCTGGACTAAAAGTTCCACTTATAATTAGGTATCCCAATAAGGTTAGGGCTGGAGAAAGAGATGACCGATTAACTAGCTTTGTGGACTTCCCCCCTACACTATTGTCAATGGTTGGTATCCAGCCCCCTAGCTATATGCAAGGACAGGCATTTGAAGGAAATTTTAAGGCTGAAATACCGAGAAAGTTCATTCATGGGCACGCTGATCGTTTTGACGAAAGTGTTGATATGATTCGTGCGGTTCGCAATAAACGATTCAAATACTTAAAGAATTTTAATCCCGAAAAACCTTATTATTTACCTCTTGAGTATCGTGAAAACATGGCCGTTATGCAAGAATTGTTACGCATGCGCGATCAAGGTGAATTAGATGAGAATCAAGCGCTTTGGTTCAGACAAACCAAAGAAATTGAGGAACTGTTTGACACAGAAAACGATCCTCACGAACTAAATAACATCGCTAAAGACCCTGCCTATGCAGATGTCCTAGCCGAGCTAAGAGCAGAATGCGATAGGTGGATGAATGAAATCGATGACAAAGGATTTATAAATGAGGTAGATCTAATCGCTGATTTTTATCCAAACAAAAAACCACAATTAACTGACGCTCCGGTAATCGAAATTAATGATGGTAAAGTCAGTGTCAGTTGTAACACCCCAGGAGCACGGATAGGTTATCGCTATGTCTCAGATAAAGCACCTTATCTTGGATGGAAGTTCTATTCAGAACCTATTCAGGCAAAGGCAGATGATACCCTCGAAATAATTACTCACCGTCTTGGTTTCAAATATGGAATCACCAGTGTTTATGGAGGTCAGAGTAGAACGACCGTTTACCCTCCAAACAGGCATGATTAAAGATAAAAAAAGGGAGTGAAACGAATTGGAGTTTATTTTTTCCTGCTCTGTGGGCTATTTTCATGTACTGAGGAAAGACCAAACGTTTTGTTGATTGTTGTTGACGATCTTCGTCCCCTGGATGATGCCATTACCCCAAATATAGATCAACTGGCTGAAAAAGGAATTCGTTTTACCAATGCCTTTTCTCAATATGCCAACTGCTCTCCCTCAAGAAGAAGTTTCCTCTCTGGCTTGAGTCCAGTAAGAGGCGACAGCGGTGGGAATTTAAATCATTACCTCAAAAATAATCCACAGGTCAGTATGCCAGCTTATTTTAAGCAGTTTGGTTATACTACCGCATCATTGGGTAAGGTTTACCACGGGTTAAAAGAAGATCGAGATTCTTGGGATTATTATCATGACATTCCCTTTAGTAATCAATTTCACCCCTGGGAATCCTATGCTAGTATTAAAAATCAACAAATAAAAAATCTGGACAATAGACCGGCTGTAGAAAATGAAGCTGAGGCACTAGATCAATACAACGATTATAATATTTCCCTAAAAGTAATGGAAATGTTGGAAACTTATAAAGATCAACCCTTTTTTATGACCGTTGGCTTTCGTAAGCCTCACCTACCATTTGCAGCACCCAGACAATTTTGGGATTTATACAAAAGAGAACAATTCAAACTCTCAAAATACGCTTCTGCACCAGTGTTGGGAGACACCATCGTATATCAATGGTCTGAATTGGCGAGCTATGCACCTTATTCAAGCAGTTATAAAACAGGAAATTACAGAAACAAAAAAGTATCTGATTTCCAAAGCATGGAATTAAAACACGGTTATTATGCCTGTGTCTCCTACATTGATTTTTTAGTTGGACAATTATTGGAAAAGCTCGAAAAACTAAACTTAGATAAAAAAACGATTGTGGTATTCACCGCAGATCACGGATTTCATTTGGGAGAACAACAAATTTGGGGTAAGCACAGTAATTACAAGCTGAGTACACAGGTACCATTAATTATCTATGATCCCAATTTAAATCCAGGTAAAAATATAAGGGAGGGTTTTGTCGAGCTGTTAGATCTTTATCCAACTTTAACTGAACTAGCTGGTTTGGGTAAACCCGAAAAAGCAGACGGAAAGAGTATGCTACCATTGATGCATAATCCTGATGCACCCAGTTTTTCAGCTGCCTTTAGCATGTATCAAAGTTTTCAAAAAGATGTTTCTATCAAAGATCTGAAAGCTTATGCAATTCATACCAAAAATCATACTTATATTGAATGGTGGGATTTTAAAGAAAAGGAAATTGTCCAACAAGAACTCTATGAACTCAACAAAGGGATAGAAAGAGTTAATGTTATAAGTCAAGAAACATCTCAAAGTGTAATAAGTAAATTATCAGACAAAATAAATCGCTACAACTCAAAATTAAATTAAAAAATGAAGTCAAATAAAAGTATCCAAAAATGGCTTTCAGTTTTATTACTGTTTACCTCACTAGTCTCCTTTTCTCAGAAGAAAATTTGGGATGAAACCAAGGCTGAAAAAAAGGAACGCATGGCCTGGTGGACAGACGCAAGATTTGGAATGTTTATCCACTGGGGACTTTATGCTCAGCCTGCGCGACATGAGTGGGTTAAAAGTAAAGAGCGTATGTCCAATGAGGATTATCAAAAGTATTTTGATGTTTTCAATCCTGATTTATTCGACCCGACAGATTGGGCAAAGCAAGCCAAAGCTGCCGGAATGAAATATGTAGTCATAACGGCAAAACATCACGAAGGATTTAATTTATTTGATTCTAAATACACCGATTATAAAGCAACTAATACTCCCTATGGAAAAGATATTCTCGAAGAATGGGTAAGCGCATTCAGAGCCGAGGGACTGAAAATTGGATTTTATTATTCGCTATTTGATTGGCACCATCCAGATTTTACGATAGATATTAAACACCCACTGAGATATCCACAACACAGTAATGGGCCTGAAAGAATAGCAGCCAACAAAAACCCCAAAATAGACCAGTACTATAAAGAGGTCAATAAAGGAAGAGATTTGAAAAAATACCAGAATTATCTTCACAATCAGGTAAGGGAGATTTTGACGAATTACGGTAAAATTGATATCATTTGGTTAGATTTCTCCTATCCCCATCTGCCTTTTGGAAAAGGGCGTGAGGAATGGGATTCTGAGAGACTGATCAAAATGGTGAGAGAATTACAACCCCACATTTTAGTCAATAACCGTGCAGATTTAGACGAGTACTGGGGAGGATGGGATTTTATTACGCCTGAGCAACATATCCCTGAGTCATGGCCTGAGGAAAATGGCGAAAAGGCCTATTGGGAAACTTGTGCCACCTTTTCTGGTTCATGGGGCTACTATCGAGATGAGATTTCTTGGAAGACCAACCGTCATTTGCTTTCAATGTTGATCGAAACCACTAGTAAAGGTGGGAATTTATTACTTAATGTAGGTCCGACTGCAAGAGGAACCTTTGATTATAGGGCAGAGAATGCACTGGAAAAGATAGGCGATTGGATGAGAGTAAATAGCCGTTCTATTTATGGCTGCACCCAAGCTCCCAAGTCATGGAAAGCTCCAAAAGGAACTATGTTGACCTTTAACGCTAAAACCAATCGTTTGTACATTCATATTATGGATTACAAAACAAATGGTATCAGGCTGTCTAATGCATTTGGCAAAGTCAAATACGCACAATTCTTGCATGATGCCTCTGAGGTTAACTTCGTTAAATACTGGAAACCAGAACACGCCGATGATATCATTTTGAGAACCCCGGCTTTAAAACCCAATGTGGAAATACCCGTCATAGAATTAATTTTGGAATAATGATTAGAGGAATTACCCTTTTATTTATCATTACAATATTTGGCTGTCAATCGGACCAAGAGAGACATTTAGCTTTTGCCAGTTTATTTCAGGATCATATGGTATTGCAACAAGCGACTATCGTGACCATTTGGGGTAAGGCACAGCCAGGGTCTAATGTAAGTTTGGACAGCAGTTGGGGAGAGGCAGTGAAAACTGTTGCAGATGAGGCAGGGCAATGGACCGTTGAAATGGCCACTAAAAAAACTGACCACCAATCTCACCAATTGACCTTAAAGTCTAACAATCAAACCATCACCCTAAAAGATATTCTTTTAGGAGAAGTTTGGCTGGCGTCTGGTCAATCCAATATGGGCTGGCGAATGACTCGTCTCTTTAAAAAACCACATGAACTACACGAGGGTGAAACCAGTGAAATTTCAACCGCTAATTTTCCCGAGTTTAGAATGTTTAATGTTGGAGGAGAAATTGCATTTACACCAAAAAAAGCTGTTGAAGGAAAGTGGGAAGTTTGTTCGCCTGAAACAGTTCCAAATTTTTCAGCAACATCCTATTTTTTTGGTAAAAAACTAATGCAAAACTTAAAGGTACCCATAGGAATCATTATGTCAACTTCAGCTATGGGCTCACCAGCAGAAAGCTGGGCCACTATTGATTTTATTGAAAAGGTCAGTGGATTTGAAGATACCTCCAGGAAAATTGCTATCGCAATAGACTCAACAACGGCTTATAACCGCTGGCGAAAGAATCATAATTATTTGACCAATAATCAGCTTGTCAATGTGGACAAAATAAGGTACATCAATGAGGCCAACAAATCATTTTTTCGACCTGATTTTGATGACAGCAATTGGAAAACCAAAAGCTTGAAAGAAATTGCTGATGCCTTTGAAAAAAACAATTTTAATGGCGTGGGATGGATACGACAAAATTTCAATTTTGACCTTCAACAAAAAAACGGATTGACGTTTGAAATGGGTAATACATCTGAGCTATTTGTGGTCTTCATCAATGGAAAAATAGTAGGTAGATTAAACTCATTCAGTAATGCAAGCTCGCGTTTTGACATTCCAGATGGTTTGATTCAACAAGGGAAAAACACCATTGCCATCAGGTTGATAGATGTTCATGGCTCAGGGGGGTTGGTTCAGGATGAAAGCCTAGGGATTTATTTAAATGATAAGAAAATCTACTCTTTCCAAAATCAATGGAAACTCAAAATGACCGCTTGGCTAACAGAGATGCTATTTTACGAACTTAATAATGGCATTGAAGGAATTGTACTTCCCTCCAAAGACCGAATGGAACTGAATGGTGGAATGCCAACAATGTGGAATAATACCATCATAGCTCCCCTAGCACCCTATACTGTTAAAGGATTTATTTGGTATCAGGGAGAGGGAAACAGATCTCGAGCTGCCGCTTATGAATCCGTTTTCTCTTCGGTAATTGATAGCTACAGATCGCAATGGAACAATAATCAACTACCATTCTATTACGTTCAGTTGGCTCCTTACGAGGATTTACCCAACCGAAAAAAGTACCAAGGAGAATTGGTGGCAGAACTCAGAGAGGCACAAAGGTTGACCTTGAAAAAAAACAAAGTTGGTATGGCTATTACAATGGATATTGGAGACAGTCTGGATATTCATCCTAAAATCAAAAAACCGGTTGGAGAAAGGCTGGCGCTTTGGGCTTTAGCCAAAGATTACGGTTATGAGGATCTTATTTTTTCGGGTCCTATTTTTGAATCTGTCGCCTTCCAAGATGGAAAGGCTATTGTTTCTTTTGATCATGTCGGTAGTGGATTATTATGTACGGATAAAGAATTAAAGCATTTTGAAATTGCTGGAGAGGATAACAAGTACTACAGCGCCAATGCAAAAATTAAGGGCGATAAAGTAATTGCTTGGTCAAAAAAAGTTTCTTTTCCAAAATATATTAGGTATGGTTGGAAAAATTATTTGAAACCAACTTTTTTTAATAAAGAAGGTCTTCCTGCCTCCTCATTTAGCTCTAAAAATCCATTTAAATAATGAAAAAATACATAAAAACATTCCTTCTCTTTTTGGCAATACTCCTCATTTCATGTAATTCAAATGAAGCGTCTAATCTGTCATTAGCGAGTTTATTTCAAGATCATATGGTTGCTCAACAAAATACCCTGATTACCGTATGGGGTTGGGCGAACCCGAATAGCTCCGTAAAATTGGCAACCAGCTGGGGAGAAAAAGGTTCCGTTGAAAGTGATTCAACAGGCGCTTGGCAATTAAAGATAGCTACACCTAAAGCCGACAACATAGCCCATAAAATGACAATTACCTCTGGAGGAGAGGAGATTAAAATCGAAGATATCCTTTTGGGTGAAGTCTGGCTCGCTTCTGGTCAATCCAATATGGAAATGCCTCTTAAAGGTTTTGGCGGTAATAGTCCAAAAGACAAAGTTGAAGGCGCTGAAAAAGCAATTCAAGCGGCTGACTATCCCGGGCTAAGAATGTTTACTGTAGGACGAAATATAGCTTTTGAACCGCAGGAAAAAGTCGAGGGAAGCTGGGTCGTTTGTTCGCCTGAAACTGCACCATCTTTTTCTGCAGTCGCCTATTTTTTTGGTGAAAAATTGCATCAGGAACTGGGCATTCCCGTTGGGCTAATTCACTCAAGTTGGACAGGTTCTCCTGCAGAGAGCTGGGTAAATCAAGATTTTTTAGAAAAAATTGAAGGTAAGGATATGTATAGGAACGAATTTAGTGAAATCGCTTCTCGAATTGAATTATCTAATGATCCAGATACTCCTTTTAATCAGTGGATGAAAGGCAGAATGAAAAAGGAATGGAGTAGTCTCTTTTCCTCAGATCAATTGAGTTTTGTCAATAAAGAAAACAACGCCTTTATCAGGTCAAATTTTGATGACAACACTTGGGAGGAGTCAAGCCTTGAAGTTTTGGGAAATCGATTTAAAAACAATACTGGAATAGCTTGGGCAAGACAAAGTTTTGAATGGAATCAAGACAATGCCGATGATCTAGTGATTTCGTTAGGAGAAACAGGCGATCTCTTTGTCATCTTTATCAATGATGAATTAATTGTCAGGAAAGAGTCTTGGGGAAAGTCAAAAAGTAAATATGAAATTCCCAATAACTTGATCAAAAAAGGAAGCAATACGATCAGTATGCGATTTTATGATGTAGGTCAAAAAGGGTTTTTGAAAGGAAATGAACCCATTGGTTTATATGATAAAAACAAAAAGGTAGTTGACTTAAAAACCAATTGGAAAACAAAAATAACCGCTGCCCGAGTGGGCTCTTATTTTTTTGAATTAAAGGAGGAAGTTGAGAAAACTATTTATCCATCCGACCAACGCATGCCATACAATTCACACGCCTCAACTTCGCTGTATAATGGAATGATTAGTCCGCTATTGCCATACACCTTAAAAGGCTTTATTTGGTACCAGGGTGAAAGCAATAGATCTAGGGCGGAACAGTATAAAACTCTCTTTCCCGCGCTTATTGATTGTTGGAGAGAGCAATGGGGAGACGAGAATTTGCCTTTTTATTATGTCCAAATTGCACCTGTAGGTGACAATGGTATGGACAGTAATTCGCCCAAAAAACCTACGGGACCAGAAATAAGAGAGGCGCAAATGGTGACCCTTTCAAAAGCAAATGTCGGTATGGCTGTGACCACAGACGTTGGAGATTCAAAGTTTATTCATGCCCCTAAGAAAAAGCCTATCGGAGAAAGACTGGCATTATGGGCATTGGCGAAAAATTATGGCTACGATGGTCTTGTCCATTGTGGTCCGATATATAAATCAGTTCAATTTGAAAAGGGAAAGGCTTTGATTTCCTTTGACCATACTGGAAGCGGATTGTACTGTCCAGACAAAAAAATTAGAGATTTTGAAATTGCTGGTAAAAACGGTACATTTCACATCGCTAACGCAAGGATTTTGGGGGATCGAATTTTAGTTTGGTCAAAAAAAGTGAGCGCACCTAAATACGTTAGGTTTGGCTGGAAAAACTATATTAAAACTAATCTATATAACAAGGAAGGATTGCCCGCATCATCCTTCAGGACTTATAAAAAATAAATTAAAACTATAAAAAATGAAAACTGACAGAAGAGAATTTATTAAAAAAACTACGGCTAGTATGGCAGGATTAGCCATTGTACCTCGCCATGTATTGGGAAACGGTTATACTGCTCCTAGTGACCGCTTTAATGTTGGAGTAATTGGAATTGGAGCCCAAAGTAAGGGATTGATAAAACGTATTTCAAGTATTCCTGAAGCCAGAGTAATTGCTGGTTGTGATGTCCACCAAAAAAGATTGGCAAGTTTTGGGAAATTAATGTCTGAACAATATAAAGAATATGGCATTAAAGGTGAGGCTGAAAGCCACGAAGACTACCATAAAATTCTTGAAAATAAGGATATTGATGGGATTGTTGTCAGTACTCCTGACCACTGGCACGCCATTCCCTCTATCGATGCCATGAAAGCTGGAAAGCACGTTTATTGTGAAAAGCCCATGTCTCATACTATACAGGAGGGTCGGGTAATGCAAAAAGCAGCTGAAAAATACAACCGTGTTTTACAAACTGGTAGCATGCAACGTTCAAGAGCTGATTTTAGAAAGGCTTGTGAGTTAGTAAGAAATGGCTACTTGGGAAAAATCGAAAAAGTATGGGTGGAAGTTGGGAATCCTTCTGCACCCTGTGACCTCCCTTACGAACCCACACCTGATTATTTGAATTGGGATAAGTGGTCGGGTCCTGCGCCAATGCGTTCTTACCACAACGTTATTGTGGAATCTAGTTGGTTCCCTAACTGGAGATGGTATCGAGAATATGGAGGTGGTATCCTATCGGATTGGGGTGCACATATGTTTGACATTATCCAATGGGCACTAGGGATGGATCATACAGGACCGGTTAAATACGTGGCACCCATTGAGCCTACTGCTTCTAGAAAATTAAAAATGTACTATGAAAATGGAGTTGAAGTTGAGCATAGAAATTTTGGTCGTGGGTTTGCTGTTAGATTTTTTGGATCTGAGGGGACTATGGATATTAGTCGTAGTTTCTTTGAAACTACACCAAAAGAATTGGTGGACATCGAATTGAAATCTACAGATCAGAGGCTTTATGTTTCTGAAAGCCACGAGAACGATTGGATCACTGCTGCAAAAAATGGCACCAAACCAATTTGTGATGTAGAAATTGGACACCGTTCGGCAACCATGTGTCATATTGCCAACTTGGCATATGAATTTAGAAGACCATTAAACTGGGATCCTGTAAAAGAAGAGTTTATCGACGATATAGAGGCCAACTTTAGACGAGGTAAAAGCTATCGTAAACCTTATGAATTAAAATTATAATATGAAGTTTTTTAAATACCTCATTGCTTTATTTATTGTTATTTCCTGTGACTCAGCTTCTAAAAAAGCTACTCAACCCCCCAATGTGATCATCATCTTTACCGATGATCAGGGCTATGGGGATTTGGGTTCTTTTGGGTCAATGGATATCAAGACACCCAATGTAGACGCTTTGGGGGCAGATGGCGCAACATTAACGGACTTTTTAGTGGCATCTTCTACTTGTTCTCCCTCACGAGCGGCCTTATTGACCGGTGCATACCCAATTAGAACAGGAGTTGTAGGAGTATTATGGCCTGAGGGACATGGTTTTGGAGGCGCCAATGGTGGAAAGGTAGGTCTGCATCCAAATGAAGTCACGACTGCGGAAGTACTTAAAGCAAATGGCTATGCCACTGCTATGGCAGGGAAATGGCATTTGGGAAGTAAAGCACCTTTTTTGCCGACATATCAAGGGTTTGACACCTACTTTGGAATTCCTTATTCCAATGATATGAATCGTGATGAGCTCCCAATTCTAATGGATGAAAAAGTTGTTGAAATTAAGCCCGATCAGTCACTTCTCACAGAGCGATATACAGATTTTGCGATTGATTTTATCAAAAACAAACAAGAGGATCAACCGTTTTTTATTTATCTGGCTCATACCATGCCACACATACCCATTTTTGCCTCGGAGAAATTCAAAGGCACCTCCAAAGGAAGCGTTTACGGTGATGTGATTGAGGAAATTGATCATAATGTAGGTAGGCTAGTTTCATTTTTAAAGGAAAAAGACCTTTACGACAATACTATTATCATCTATACTTCCGACAATGGCCCTTGGCTCTCCTTTGGCAATCATGCGGGTTCTTCAGGATCACTTCGAGGTGGAAAGTTTGATGTTTTTGAGGGTGGTTTCAGAGTGCCGTGCGTGATTTCTTGGCCTGAGGGTATTGCCCCCAACACTAAAGTTGATCAACTGGTCTCTGCGATTGATCTTTTACCCACCATATGTGCGGCTACAGGATCTGATTTACCTGAAAACAAAATCGACGGGCAAAATGTTCTTGACCTTTTGCAAGGTAAACCTCAGCCAGAATTAGCAGAGCGTTTGTTTTATTACCATAAATCTAAAACCCTCTATGGTATCAGACAAGGAAATTGGAAATACCTTGCACCATCTACTTTCAATTACATTCAAAAACCGGGAGAGGATGGAAAAGGAGGAATAGGAAAATGGAGTGTTGATCATGAAGAATCACTATACGACTTAAATACTGATTTAAGAGAATTAGATAACCGATTAGAAGATTTCCCGGAAAAAGCAGCTTTTCTCAAAGAAAAACTTGCTGAATTTCAACTCGAACTTGATAAAAACAGTCGCCCTATAGGTACAATGGATAATATCAACTAAAGTGTAAAAGACCATTAATACATGAACGTTTCTCACTACAGCTATTTTTGGTCTTTTTTGTGGCAGCCCGACATTTACCTCTATCAAAGTGATTTTTTTTCTTTGAGATGGTATAGCTTTTTATTTGCCTTAGGTTTTTTTATTGGTCGATTCATCGTTGTGAGGTCATACAAACAGGAGGGCGGTTATGATCTAACGGTTGACCTTCAAATGGTCTACATGGTATTGGGAACATTGATCGGGTCTAGAATGGGACACGTACTGTTTTATGAACCTAAAATTCTAGAAAGGAGCTTTTTTGAACTTTTTTATTTCTGGAAAAGTGGATTGGCAAGCCACGGTGCTGCTTTGGGAATTTTATTGGGCATGGCAATTTATT
The DNA here is from genome assembly GCA_913030895.1 of uncultured Flavobacteriaceae bacterium. GTDB lineage: Bacteria > Bacteroidota > Bacteroidia > Flavobacteriales > Flavobacteriaceae > UBA8316. The sequence goes on from CAJWGK010000004.1 coordinate 58,115, forward strand.
CCTATAAAATTCAATTTTCAAGATTTGGTATTAAAGTAATTGACCGCCGACGTAGGGGTTATAGTTACTATCAAGTCATGGATAGGATGGTAATTGCAATTGCTTTAGGTTGTGCTTTTATTCGGGTTGGTAATTTTATCAATTCAGAAATAATTGGTAAACCTACAGCGGTAAATTATGGCATTGTTTTTACCCAACCCATTGAAAAAAAAATCAAAAATCAATTGCCATTCGTTCAGGAAGTGAAATTTACCTCCACTGGAAATCACTATGAATCTGGAAAGCCTGTACTTCAATCAGCAATTATTTTTGATAACTCGGCTTATATGGAGGACAGAATACGCAGTAGTGTAGAAAAAAGGTTTAAATATATTTTACCCATTAAACCTGGCCCCTATAGCCACGTGATTAACCCTGATGGCAGTTCCATCGATTACTCATTTCACAGGACAGATGAAAGTTTTGAGCTTAGATTCAAATCCGTGGGTATTTACAGACACCCTACTCAACTATATGAATCTTTAAATTATCTTTTCATAGGTGTTTTATTATTTATGATTTGGAATAAATACCGAAGAAAACTTCGCCCAGGGAGCTTGTTGGGCTTGTTCTTCATTATTGCATTTTCCTGTCGTTTTTTTATGGAAACGTTCAAGGAAAACCAAGTCAATTTTGAAAACGCGCTTTTTCTAAATATGGGACAACTTTTAAGTATTCCGATGTTTATTTTAGGGTGCTACTTTTTCTTTAGCAATAAAAAATTGGGCAAAAACTTTTTTTTAGTTGACTGATTCAAGGAAATCTGCTTTTATTTTGTGAAATGTTGCAAAAAAACAAAAATATTTGATAAAAAAATTTTAGATAAAAAGAAAAAAATCATAGCTTTCGCG
>CAJWGK010000005.1 GCA_913030895.1 uncultured Flavobacteriaceae bacterium
CCATGAGGAACCGAACAAATACTGTCGCTGAGAACTTTACGGTCACTCATAAAACTTGAGATATTTTCGGCAACCGTAATCGAATCCTTAGATGAAAATGTTAACGATTCCAATTTGAAATGAGAAGCCTCTGACACTTGGTCTTTATCAAAAAAAACCAACGGCGTTTGCATTCCATAGGGTACAGGAACCGATTGACCTGTGGGGATCATAAGTAGATCGGGCGCTTGGGCAATCGTTTCAGTCTTTATTTCTTCAACTGGCGGTTCTTCATAAGTTTTAAAAACCGAACACGAATACAGGAGTAAAATCAACAATGAGGTGGGAAAGATCGTTTTCATATGATTTGGGTTTCTTCCCAAGTTAATAAAAACTCTAGAAAAACCTTGCTATAGATATGTTAAGATAATAGTGCCCATTAGGTATTTGCGCTTTATTGTCCTTCGAAACCCTATTCCAAAGGGTTTGAAACCGCCATTTTTTACCGTAAAAAGCCAACCCAATTTCCAAACTGTTTTTATAGGGAATCGCAGGCAGTACAAAAGGAGCGGTATCGTCAAACAAACTCCCTGAGATCATAAAATCATGAAAACGGTATTCTTGTCGGGTACCGATGTAAAAACCAAAACCATCCTCTTGCATTTCTAGCGGATTCCCCGCATAAGAAATCACCTTTGAGGAACCCAAAAGCAATCCGAAATTTACTCCCACTGCGGAGCGTTGGGTGCCTAAATTTCCGTACAAGTTAGTGAGAAAAGCCCCTTTGTTAAAAAGGTGTATACGCCTTTTAAATCCCCCATTCACATTCACATGAAAACGCTGCGGAACAGCTTGCTCCCAAGCCATATGGGGTAAGTCCAAAATTTTGTCGTGGTAAAAGTTTTGAAAAAGGGGGGCCAGCGAAGCCTCGCCTGTCATCCCTGCTTTAATCGACCAAAGCCATGACGCATTTCCATTTTTTTGTACCTCCTCAGTCCTTTCCAAGAATAACCAACCCCCATAGGGATAATCAAAAAGATCGACATCCGTCGTATATCTTTTTGTCGGCGTATAAATCTCCTGACCTAGCGTCCAATGAACGTATTTTTTCGTTGCTTCGTTACCCCCTATACCCTCCTTTAACTCACCTAAACTGATGAATACCCCGCTGGAGTAATACCGATCCTTGCCAAAATAGAGGTCATTATCCACCGAGAGGTTTAAATAGCGCTGAGCGGCCAATGATTGCATAACCAATAGGCATAGGAACAGAAACAGGAAATAAAATTTATTCATTATAAATATAGTAAGCGAAAAATACTTATCATTTTTTGAAAAGCCTATCAATAATCATTTGAATTCGATCCACGTGGGTAAAAACAAAATAGATTGGCTATTTTTGAGCTATTATGGAAGGCAGCATCACCCTGAAAAAAGAAAATAAAATTGGAAGGATTCACTTTTCCCATCCCAAAGGTAATAGCCTGCCTACTAAGCTGTTACAAAGTTTAGCGAATACCTTAGATCAGGCAGAAAACGATGCAGAGATAAATGTGGTGATCTTGGAAAGCGGAGGCAGCAGTGCCTTTTGTGCCGGAGCTTCTTTAAGTGAACTTAAAAAAATCACAAGCCTAGAGGAGGGAACCGCCTTTTTTATGGGTTTTGCTCGAGTTTTAAATACCCTTCGCCAAATGTCAAAATTTGTTTTGGCAAGAGTCCACGGGAAAATTGTCGGTGGTGGGGTTGGTTTGGTCGCTGCTTGTGACTATGCTTTTGCCTCAGCCGAAGCCGCAGTTAAACTATCCGAACTGTCTATCGGTCTTGGACCCTATGTCATCGAGCCTGCTGTAAGTCGGAAAATTGGAAATACCGCTTTTACCCAATTATCGCTAGATAGCGCAAATTGGAAAACTGCTGACTGGGGAATACAAAAAGGCCTTTATGCGCATTTGAGCCCTGATATCGAAAGTATGGATCAGGCGCTGAATCAAAAGGCAGCCTTGCTCGCATCCTATGCCCCTGAGGCTTGCAGCGAGTTGAGAAAATTACACTGGAAAGATACCCAACACTGGGAAACCCTTTTGCCAAAAAATGCGGAGATAACCGCGCGTCTTGCGCTTTCTGATTACACACAAAAATTTATCAAATCCCTATAAATCATGGAAAAAACTGTTCGTGTTACCAAACAGTTCAAATTTGAAACCGGTCATGCCCTCTATGGTTATGACGGTCTTTGCAAGAATGTTCACGGGCACAGCTATAAACTCGATGTCACCGTAATTGGTCAGCCCATTGACGATTCTGAACACGTAAAAAACGGTATGGTCATTGACTTTGGAGATCTTAAAGTCATTGTCAATCGGGAGATCGTTGATCCCTTTGATCACGCTACGGTGCTAAACGTCAGCTCACCACATAAAGCCATTGCAGACGAAATGGAAAATCGCGGTCATAAAATCGTGCGAGTCGATTACCAACCTACCAGTGAAATGATGATTTTGGATTTTGCGGAAAAAATAAAAAAGAAATTACCCGATCACTTGCGGCTCTATTCCCTAAAATTGAGAGAAACCGAAACAGCTTTCGCAGAGTGGTATGCTAGAGACAATTGATCAAAAGCCCAATTCCTCTAAATCCGCTTTGGGTTGATCAGAAATGGAAGGGTCATTGACCGCATCATATTCCTCACAATCCAATGGAATGCTTACCACCTCTGGGGCAATAAACTCTTCTTGAGAAATACCTAGGTCTTCGTTTTCATATGCGCCTTTCATGTACAATGCCCAAATTGGCAATGCCATCGCCGCTCCCTGACCAAAAGCAATTTCCTCAAAGTGGATCGAGCGGTCTTCACCACCTACCCAAACTCCCGTGACCAAATTGGGAACCATTCCCATAAACCAACCGTCACTTTGATTTTGTGTCGTTCCTGTTTTTCCCGCTATAGGATTTTCAAAAATATAAGGGTAACCCGTAACGACATTTTCATAAACATAACTCGTTTTTTCAAGTCCTGCATGTCGCAACCGCGCTCCAGAGCCGTGCTGAGTAACCCCCTCCATTAAATTCAGGGTAACATAGGCTGCTTCCTGACTGATCACATCTCGGGTTTCTGGAACAACCTCAAACAAGGCCATCCCATTTTTGTCCTCTATCCTAGTGATCACAATCGGTTTTATATAAATCCCCTGATTGGCAAAGGTGCCATAGGCTCCCACCAATTCATACAAGCTGATATCGGGGGTTCCCAGTGCAATTGAAGGAACATTAGGTATGTAAGAGGTGATCCCAGTTTTTTTGACAAGATCGACCACCGGTCGTGGACCTACCTTATCCATTATTCTGGCGCTGATCGTATTTACGGAATTTGCTAACGCATTTTTTAATGTTCGGATACGACCATAGCGATCTCCCGAATTTTTTGGACACCATGGATCAATATTTCCGTGTTTCATTGCGTCGATACAATACAAAGCATCTGGCAATTGATCACAGGGAGAAAGTTTTAACTGATCAATTGCGGTGGCATAAAGAAAAGGTTTAAAAGTAGACCCGATTTGCCTGCGTCCTTGCTTCACCTGATCGTATTGAAAATGCTTGTAATTAAAACCCCCAACCCACGCCTTAACATGCCCTGTTTGAGGTTCCATTGACATCATCGCTGCCCTTAGGAAGTGTTTGTAATAGCGGATAGAGTCCATTGGTGACATGATCGTATCGATTTCACCTTTCCAGCTAAATACCTGCATGGGTGTGGGTTTATTAAAAGACTCCAATAACGCCTCTTTATCCATCCCCGCATTGCTGCCTTTTCTCCATCGCTCACTACGGTAAGCGGTTCTTTCCAAAAGTGTGTCGATTTCACCCGCTCTCAAATCTAGAAAGGGAGCAGTAGGGTTTCGCCTTGAAGTATTTTGTAAAAAAAACTCCTTCTGTAAGTTTTTCATGTGGTCCGAAACGGCGTTCTCCCCTAAGGTTTGTAGACGAGAATCTATGGTAGTATAGATTTTTAAACCGTCGCGATAGATATTGTAAGAGCTTCCATCTGGTTTTGGATTTTCCTTAATCCAACTTTTCATAAACTCTTGTAAATAAGCCCTAAAATAAGTCGCCAGCCCCTCGCGGTGCGACTCGGGTGTGTAATCAATTTCCAAAGAGATCCCCGTTAGCGAGTCTTTTTCTTGTTGCGAAATCATTTCATTACGCAGCATTTGCTGAAAGACTACATTGCGCCTTTCCTTAACCATTTCGGGACGCCGAATGGGGTTATACAAAGAGGAGTTTTTAAGCATGCCTACCAGTGTTGCAGACTGTTCCAAACGCAAGGCGTCTGGTGTGGTGTCAAAAAATATCTTTGCTGCCGAACGCACGCCATCGGCGTTGTACCCAAAATCATAGATGTTGAGGTACATGGCGATAATTTCATTTTTGGTATAACGCTGCTCCAATTGGACAGACAATACCCATTCTTTAATTTTTTGGATGACGGCTTCCTGCTTATTTCTTGAGCGGACACCAACAAACAACTGTCTTGCCAATTGTTGTGTAATGGTACTTGCACCCCCTTTTTTTCCCAGATAGAAAATCGCTCTTAAAGTCCCTCGCCAATCGATTCCCGCATGGTCATAGTAGCGTTCGTCTTCGGTGGCGATAAGCGCATCTACAATATTCTGGGGGAGTTCCTTAAAAGTAATGGGCGTTCGGTTATCGTTGAAATAAAACTTTCCCAAAACCTCCCCATCAGATGAGAGGATCTGTGTTGCCAAATTCGTTTTGGGGTTTTCCAATTGTTCCAAAGGAGGCATAGGTCCCATCAGCCCAAGTGCAGCCGCCACAAAAACTCCCACAGTGGATAAAAGACCCATGGAAAAAATGACCCAAAAAGCGATAACCAGCTTTCGGAAATTTCTTTTTTTGGGTTTTCTCTTTCTCGATTTACTCATTTTACTTTGCTGTTGCTTCAAGGGCAAGTCCGACCCCTACAATTCCTTCTAATCCTTCAATTCCATCCTCAGCTCCGTTAAACCGGACAGCGTGTTGAACCTCAGCGGTTAGGGGCTTTCCTTGCGGTATCTCAAAGTTTTCTTTCCACCAGAGTTTGCTTTCTTTGACTTCCAAAAACCCTCCACCCAACCAAGCGCCTTGAGCATCTGCCATGGCGTATTCCAAGGTGTCTTTGGTCAATACAGTATCCCCAGCTTTTAGACTCGCGATCAAAAAAAGGTTGGCAAAAGGATAACGGTGATCATTTCTGATATAAATCATCAAATTTACTGCTTGTTGATTAACCCCATCAATTTCAAAAACTGCTTTTTCCGTCGCTGGCCATCGATCGTTAAAAACATGATAGTCCATGTATAGGTTAGCATCACCACAAGAAGTGGTGCAGGCCAGCAAAAAAAATATTGGAATCAGCCTTTTAAGCATTGTTTTGACGCCTGTTTCGATTGCGTTTTTTTCGTCTTTTGTTGTTTGGTTTTTTGGGCTGATCAAAACGATTGAGACTGTCTTGACCCACCACATTCTCAAAGTTCATCGCTGGTTTTTCACCTGTCGCGATTGGTATGTCGTCAGTGTATTCCTCTAGGCTAGGCACTGTTTCGTTGTTCTTATTCTTTTCGATGATCTCCAATACCGAATCTAGGGACAATTGGTGCCAGTTCATCCACTCTCCTTTATAAGTGTACCACAACTGTTCTTTAAAAATATCCATTTTTTGAAAAACAGCAATGCCTTTTTCGGTCTTGAGCTTAACCTCAGATTTTGGGAAGTTTCTTAGTGCAGAACGGTAAGCGTCCAATTCGTAATTCAAACAGCATTTGAGTTTTCCACATTGTCCGGCTAGCTTAAGGGGGTTGAGGGACAACTGTTGGTATCTTGCGGCGGAAGTAGAAACCGAACGGTAGTCGGTCAGCCAAGTAGAACAACAGAGTTCTCGTCCGCAAGAACCGATACCTCCCAAACGGGAAGCCTCCTGACGCAGTCCGATTTGACGCATCTCGATTCTTATGGAAAAAGCCTGTGCCATGTCTTTGATCAACTGCCTAAAATCTACTCGATTCTCCGCAGTATAATAGAAAGTTGCCTTTTTACCATCGGCTTGAAACTCTACGTCCGAAAGTTTCATTTCTAACTGCAGGGCGATGGCCAATTCACGAGCGCGTTTTTGGATTTGGGGTTCTTTGTCACGAAGGGCGTGCCATTTGTCGATTTCAGCCTGGGTGGCTTTACGTATTATTTTAGTGACTTCGTCGCTGTCCTCGGCGACTTTTTTCTTTTTCATCTGAAAACGCACCAATTCTCCGGTTAGGGTGACCAAACCGAGGTCATAACCATTTTCTACTGCAGTGATTACGGGGTCGCCCACCGCCACTTTTATGTCCTCTGGCAAGGCGTAGAAACCTTTGCGGCTGTTTTTAAACCGCACCTCCACGATGTTGAAAGCACTTGTGCCTTGGGGAATTTGCATGTTTCCCAACCAGTCAAAAACAGTCAGTTTGTTGCAACTGTCTGTTCCACAGGTACCGTTATTCTTACATCCGCGCGGTGATCCGGATCCATTACTTGAGCATGAAGCACAACTCATTGGCTGATTTTAAATTCTAAAGATAAGGCTATTTCAAACTAAACCTGAAACAGAAAATCTTAATTTAATGTTTAAATCTTAGGACTTTTGATCGCCCCTTTCTAAAGATTTTATTGCTGTTGTGTGTTCCTTTTCGCAGGCGTTTTTGTTCTTCCTCCGGTAAATTGACAATGTCTTGGCATTCACTGGAACAACAGCTTTGTGTCTTTTCTTTACAACTTTCGCATTGAATAAACAACAGGTGACAGGCCTCATTGGCACAATTCACATGGGTATCACATGGGGTGCCACATTGATGACAGTGAGCGATTACATGCTCACTTATTCGCTCTCCTCGGCGTTCGTCAAACACAAAGTTTTTTCCTATAAATTGGTTTTCTAACCCCTTTTCATTGACCTGTCTTGCATATTCGATGATTCCGCCCTCTAATTGGAAAACGTTTTTGAATCCTTTATGCTTGAAGTAAGCACTCGCCTTTTCACATCGGATTCCTCCAGTGCAATACATCAATAGTTTTTTGTCTGTTTTGTGCGCTGCCAGATCTTCTTCAATCAATGGTAATGATTGGCGAAAGGTGTCCACATCGGGCGTAACAGCTCCTTTAAAATGACCGATTTCACTTTCATAGTGATTTCGCATGTCCACACAAAGGGTGTTGGGGTCATCGAGCAGTTCATTAAAAGTTTCGGCATTTACATGCACCCCTTTGTCAGTGACATCAAAAGTGCTGTCTTCCAGACCGTCTGCCACAATCTTGTCCCGCACTTTGATGGTCAGCTTTAAAAAAGACTCGTTGTCTTGTTCTATCGCGATGTTTAGGCGGACACCCTCCAGAAAGTCAATCGCATCCAAAAAGGTTTTAAAGGTCTCAAAGCGGGGCGCTGGGACAGACAATTGCGCATTGATTCCTTCTTTTGCGACATAGATTCGACCCAAGACATCCATTTCGTTCCAATGGAGGAAAAGGTAATCTCTAAAAAGTTGTGGATTTTCGATTTGGTGGTACTGATAAAACGAAAGAGTAAGCCGTTCGGTTCCAGCTTCCTCAATCAATATACGTCGTTCGTCAGCACTTAGTTTGTTATACAGTTGCATGCTATAAACATTTAAATGTTGCGGTGCAAATTTAAAAAATTAGCCTTGTTTTTTGACTTTTCATCGATGAAAGTGAGCAATGGATAAAAAATTTAATAATTTTAAGTATCCTAAATCTAACATCATGAAACAATTACTTTTCACCCTACTACTTATTTCGCAGTTTTCATTTGCACAAATTTTCTCTACCAACCAACACCTAAAGAGGAGCAGTGTTTCAGGCCAATGGCTCAATGGAACGGTGATGCTCAATGATGGGTCGATGATCGATAGCCAAGTAAGGGGCTATATTTTTAAGGGAAATGACGTTAAGTCTTTTCGATTTAGAGAAAAAAAGGGCGCCGAAGTGCTCACCTACAGGCCAGATGATTGCAAACAGGTAGGATATGAAGGGCTGAATATCATTTCATTGCCTAAAAACTTAAAAAAACCACAAAGCAAAAGAAGGTTTTATATCGCCGTTTATTACGGTGAACACTTTTCGGTACTCCAAAATCCCAAAGCCAACTCCACCAGCACTGACCTGACGGGTGGCTTAAGCCTAAACAGCGGGGAGATGCAAAACGTTTTGGCGCTTAAAGGGAATCAGCTTGTTAAAGTCAATCGCCTAAATTTTAAAAAACAGTTTAGAAAGATGCTGTCCGACAACAAAGAATGGGCGCAAAAAGCCAAAGATAAAAAGTGGTTTAAATACAGTAATGTTTACGATGTCGCTGATCACTATAATACGACTAAGTAAACCCTATAAAGGATATAACGCAGTATTTCAATTGTCTTGATTATTTAAAGAGCCCTTTATAAGGGTGTATCTATTTCGAAGAAATTAATCTTTTCGTCTATTTCATTTAATCCGTTAGTTGCTTGTTGATGTTTATCCAAAACATCATTGACGATCTATATGGTGGAGCCTACTTCATGTCCTGAGGCATAGTAATATGTTTGCCTAAATAGGTTTTATTATTAAATTTAATGATCACCACTATAATTTTTGGAATTCATCTACCTGTAAGAGCGCGCTTTTGCGTAGGTGTACTGGGCAATGACAATTAAAGTTAATTGAAAAAGATTCCCAGAACCTAAAAAGCAGCTTATTGTATGTAGGAGTTTTCCTGCACTAAAAGCCTCATATCATGCCCATGGAAAGAACAAGTACCTACTTATTGCACTGTTTTATCGCTGGATTGCAATATTACGATGTCCTCGAAATCTGGAAATCACTTAAGATCGGTGATCCCGTAGAACTGATACCCGAACCCAATAATCGACATGACCACAATGTACTAATCTCCAATTTATTCATGTTCTAATATTGTTTAAGAGGAATTCATCAGTCGGCTTTGCCTCTTGTGAAAGCTAATTTCAACTTGGATTGAAACATTATGATGGTGTTACGGTAAGAAAGGATTTTATCGGGTTCAGTACAAAAAGGAATATGGCTTATGCCCTAGACAAGGAGTTGGGTAGTTTTAATATAATTTGAGAAAAAATTATCTGAAAAATACAAGCTTATTGGCGTTCCTTTTTCTGCTTAAGCAGTTTAAGTATCTCTTTCAATAAAATATCATTTTTTTTTGTCCAGTATCCAACGATTGCAAAGAGTGAGGCAGCTACGAAGGTGGTTAATATTAAAAATATAGAATGCATAATGAAGATTTGAGGTTAAATGGATTGAATCAAATATATATAAAAAAATGGAAAACTTTGTAGAAATAATTCATGAGAAAAACAGGAAGTTTGATTTTTTAGAGCTTGAAAAAAATGTTGATGATGGCGTTGATGTTTATACGCTTAAGGTTGTACTGATCTATAATTTATTCGGATGTAACTATTGTTTTAGAGGAATTAATCAATCCGTTTCACCTCTTGTGAAAGCGAATCACAATAAATTGCCTTACATTGTTAATAATCCTTTGGGGTCTCTATTGTTGGCAATAATTAGAAATAGTAAATTCGCTAAAAACAGCATATTATGGCAGATGCAAATGAAGCAAAAAAGAAGGCACTACAGCTCACCCTTGACAAGCTAGATAAAACCTATGGCAAGGGGGCAGTAATGAAATTAAGCGATGAGGCGATCGAAGAAGTGGAGGCCATTTCTTCAGGATCCATCGGTTTGGACTTGGCCTTGGGCGTTGGGGGTTATCCCCGCGGTCGGGTAGTCGAAATCTACGGACCAGAGTCATCAGGTAAAACCACCCTGACACTCCATGCGATTGCCGAATGTCAAAAAGCAGGGGGAATTGCCGCTTTTATTGATGCCGAACACGCCTTTGATCGTTTTTATGCCGAAAAACTAGGTGTTGACCTAAGTGAATTGATCATTTCACAACCCGACCATGGGGAGCAAGCACTCGAAATTGCTGACAACCTGATCCGTTCTGGTGCCATCGATATTGTGGTCGTAGATTCAGTCGCCGCCCTTACCCCCAAAAGTGAAATCGAAGGCGAAATGGGCGACTCCAAAATGGGACTCCACGCCCGACTGATGTCACAAGCCCTTAGAAAGCTAACCGCCTCGATAAGCAAAACCAATTGTACCGTCTTTTTTATCAACCAACTTCGGGAAAAAATCGGAGTGATGTTCGGAAATCCCGAAACGACTACCGGTGGAAATGCTTTAAAATTTTATGCCTCTGTTCGTTTGGACATCCGCAGATCTACCCAAATCAAAAGCGGTGATGCCGAAGTATTGGGAAATAAAACCCGAGTCAAAGTGGTAAAAAACAAAGTGGCGCCGCCATTCCGCACCACCGAATTTGACATCATGTATGGAGAAGGAATTTCCAAAGTAGGCGAGATCATCGATCTTGGGGTCAACTATGAGATCATCAAAAAAAGCGGTTCCTGGTTTAGCTATGGCGACACCAAACTCGGACAAGGTCGCGACGCAGTCAAAAGCCTTTTTGAAGACAATCCCGAATTGATGGACGAGCTGGAAACCAAAATCATGGATACGGTCAAAGCAGTAGAATAATTTTATACCTTTAAGACAAGGCATTGGAAATCACTCGTTTTAAGGAGGAAATGTCAGCCTTAGCAGAGGCGCAACAAGCCTTTTTTTTTCTGATCGACTTTGAGCAAAAAAACCCTATCGTTTGCCCAGTCGCGGAAGCCGAAAGCTCAGGCTTTCAGTTTGAAGTCAAAGGTTATGGGAATTTTAACGCGAAGTCACTACAGCAAACACCCCTCCCGCTTTCCATAGTCCCAGTTCCCAAAACGATCTATTCCAGAGCCTATCACAAGGTGGTGGAAGAAATCTATCAAGGCAATACCTTTTTGCTCAACCTCACCTTTCCTTCTGCTATTAAAACCACTTTGGATTTAGAAGAAGTCTTTCATTGTGCAAAGGCCCCCTATAAACTCTACCGAAAAGACGATTTTGTGGTCTATTCACCAGAATGCTTTATAAAAATCAAAGATGGTCACATCTATTCCTATCCTATGAAAGGAACCATAGACGCGAGCTTGCCCGAAGCCCAAAAAATACTTGCGACCAATCCCAAAGAAATCAACGAACACAATACCATTGTCGATTTAATCCGAAACGATTTGTCCAAAGTAGCGAAAGAAGTACAAGTCACCCGATTTCGGTATATCGATAAAATCAAAACCCAAAAAAACGAAATTTATCATACCAGCTCAGAAATTAGAGGTAAACTCCCCACAGACTGGAGAAAACAACTGCCGGAGCTGCTGTTGAGCATGCTGCCTGCCGGGTCGATATGTGGCGCTCCCAAAGAAAAGACCGTCGCCATCATTCAGGAAGTAGAACAAGAAGAACGCGGTTATTACACCGGGATCTTTGGTTACTTTGATGGAGAAAACCTCGACAGTGCCGTCAATATCCGCTACCTGGAAAAAAAGGAGGGGCAACTGCGCTACCGCAGCGGTGGGGGCATCACCTTCCTCAGTGATTTAGAATCAGAGTATAATGAACTCATCGAAAAAATCTATGTACCCGTTGTTTGAATCCCTTTGTGTACAAGATGGCTGCATCTTAAATCCCCAATGGCACCAAGCGCGTTTTGAAAATGCATACCATAAGTTTTTTGGAGAAAAAGCTGGTTATAATTTATTAGACAAAATAACTGTGCCACAGCAATTTATGACAGGTAAAGTAAAGCTTAAGATACAATATGGAGAAAAAGAGCGCGAAATACATTTTAACCACTATAAAACTCAGCAGATCAATACCATTCAACTGGTACATACGACAGCTTTGGACTACACCTATAAATATAGCAAGCGAGAAAAATTAAATGCCCTTTTTGGGCAGCGTGGGGATTGCGATGACGTGCTTATTGTCAGAAATGGAAAAATCACCGACAGTTCTTATGCCAATGCTGTGTTCTTTGATGGCGAACAATGGATAACCCCAAAATATCCTTTATTAGAAGGTACCTGTAGGGCTAGGTTATTGGCAAATGGACAAATCAAAACGGCTGTGTTGGGCGTTGAGGATCTCAAAAGCTTTGAAGGCCTAAAACTGATCAATGCCATGCGCGATATGGACCAAGCGATAATCCCGATAGCGGGAATTGTCCATTAATTGATTTTTTTGATTTTTTTCCAGACGGCTACTGCCTGGGCTGCGCTTTGTTGAGGGTCTTTTTTTAGTGAATTGTGAATCAGTTCAAACGTTTTTTGTTGTAGATCGGGAATGTATTTATCGGTCAGCCCTTGTGCCGAAATGGGCGGGTGAATAGCTACTCTTAAAATCCCAGGATAACCGTGGGTAGTGTACCAAGGGAATTTTCGTTTACAGTCCAAAAAAACCATAGGACAAACGTCTAGCTGATGCTCAATAGCGAGTTTAAAGGCGCCTTGCTTAAAGGGATTGAGCAATATGGTTTCGTCCGTGTATTCCTTTTCAGGAAAAATACAAACGCTATAGCCCTTCTCAAAAACTTTTCTGGCGCGTTCGTAGACCCCAAAACGACTTTTGGAGCTGCTGCGGTCTACCATAATGGCGGCACGCTTGTAGAGGTAGCCAAAAAACGGGATTTTGACCAATTCTTTTTTTCCCACAAACACAAAGGGTTGCTTGGCGACAAAAAACATCAGCATAATATCGATATAGCTGGAATGATTGGCGACAAATAGGTAATTCCGCTTGCGATCGAGGGTAGCCATATTGTTGACCTTTACCCAAAAACCTGTTCCCAACATAACAAAAGGGGACCAGATATTTTTGGCAATCCAAAAAAAAGGACGGTAACCGATGGGGAAAAGCAAGAATGTGGCTAAAAGCGGAAATAACAGCATTACGGGAAGTGCTGCCAAAATATAAAACCAAACGCGCCACAGCACGATCAAAATTCTTATCACACTATAAAAATACATTTTCTGTTAATGCATGGAGAATCCAAATTGTACAAACTTTGTATGAACGGTTAAAAAAAATATCTTTGCAGCAAATCGTTTTCCTCCCATGGCCAGAATATTGACAGGTGTACAATCGACCGGTGTTCCTCATTTAGGGAATTTATTGGGTGCCGTGCTTCCAGCGATCAAAATGGCTGAGGACGAAACGAGTGAGTCGTATTTGTTTATCGCAGACTTGCACTCCATCACTCAAATCAAAGACGGCACAACGCTATCTGAAAATACTTTTGCTACGGCAGCGACCTGGCTGGCGTGTGGCCTCAATCCAGAAAAAACAGTTTTTTATCGTCAAAGTGCCGTAAGTCAAGTCACTGAATTGGCTTGGTTCTTGAGTTGTTTTTATCCCTATCAACGGCTTACACTCGCTCACTCGTTTAAGGATAAGGCAGACCAGCTGGCGGATGTCAATGCGGGTTTGTTTAGCTATCCCATGCTCATGGCTGCTGATATTTTGATTTATGATGCTGAGGTGGTGCCAGTAGGAAAGGATCAATTACAACATTTAGAGATGACCCGCGACGTCGCCTCACGCTTTAATCACCAATTGGGAGAAACTTTTGTTTTACCTAAGGCTAAGATTCAAGAAAATACCCAATATGTGATCGGCACAGATGGCAACAAGATGAGTAAGTCAAAAAACAATACCATCAATATTTTTCTTCCTGAGAAAAAGCTCCGTAAACAGGTTATGGGAATCAAAACAGACAGCAAGTCGGTTGAGGAACCCAAAGATCCGGAACAATGCAATGTATTTAAGCTCTATGCGCTGATGGGCAGTGAAGACCAAGTTGCCCAACTTCGACAAGAATACTTGAGGGGAGGAATGGGCTATGGTCACGCTAAACAGGCTTTGTTTGAGTTGATTTTAAAGAAGTTTGAAGTGGAAAGGGCAAAATTCAATTATTATACCGAAAGCCCGCAAGAGGTAGAAGTAGCCCTTGCCAAGGGAGCGGCGCAAGCAAGTAAAATTGCAGATGAGGTGCTGCTTCGGGTACGAAGAAAATTAGGGTTTTAAATCTACATCCTTATACTCTAGCGGTAAAGGCTACCCATCTTTAATCAAAATCATTAGCTCAGCGGCTTACGACTTATTTTAAAATCTCATTTTATATTTCTCCAAAAATCATTTAACTTAAGGGTAAGAATCATTTGAGCCCCAGATGGTTCAAAAATACCGATCTACCTGTAAGCTGTTAATAGCCATAACGTTTTCAATATTAAAGTTTTGATAACGGTCTTACAGAAGATGTAAATACTGTGTTGTTGTGAGAAGATTCCTACTTATTTTTTTATTCACTCTATATATGAATTGCTCAAAAAATGAACCTGGCATAATCGAAAGGGCTGCCCATTCGGATTTATTGGGAGAATGGGAGTTTAAAAGAGCAGATTATTTCAGCCATAATAACCAAAAAACCTCCCTGACATTTACTTGGGGTTATATCTGCTCAATTAAAGCCCATAAAAAACACAAAGGCTATTTGGTTACCTTCACGAAGGACGAAATTATTTCAGAAATATCCTCTGATAAAGAAGCTTATAGGGGTTCGTGTAGCATTGAAAAAACTTGGTTTAGCTATAAAGCTGAACAAAAAAACGATAGTGTTATTTCCATCAAGTCAACGAAAAAAAGAGCGGAGACCGAAATGCACGACTTCACTTCTAATAACCTTATTACCATAAAAGAAGATAAAAAACATGAAATCCAGCACAGTCAATTGGTGGTCTTTAGGGATTCGATAAAGGTTTACTATTCGATGCAGGGCGATGAGGGAAATTTATTTGCCCCAAAAAATAACGGTGAGGAAAATCATAACAATGAAATCATTATCACTTTAGAAAAAACTCAATAAATCCATTCAAACCGCTTCCCCGCCAAAGGTCTAATACACCCTTTCATTTCCAATTGTAATAGGGTTGAAGCTGTATCACTCACTGTGTTTTTTGTTGCAATCGCAATATTATCTAAACTATCGCTGGTACGATCTTTTAGGTATGCAAAAATGACTTTTTCGGCATCAGTCAGTTCTACAAAAAGTTGTTTTTGAACTGCTTTTTCTTGGTTATCGTTTTGCCACCATCCCATGGATTTGATCAGGTCAGTTCCATTTGAAATCAGTTGGGCTTGCTGGGTCTTGATTAACTGGTGGCAACCGCGATGAAGGGGCTGATCTACAGGACCCGGAAAAGCAAATAATTCCCGGTTGTACTGATGGGCATAATTGGCGGTATTCATGCTACCTCCTTTATAATCTGACTGGATGATCACCGTAGCATGTGCCAGTCCTGCTATAAGCCGATTGCGGATTAAAAAGTTTTTTCGATCAAAGGTATCAGCGGTAGTAAAATCGGAAACAAAGCCGCCATTTTCAAGGACTTTTTTGGCGTATTTCTGATGCTCCGAAGGGTAAAGTTGATTGAGCCCATGACCCATGCATGCGATTGTGCTTAATCCCAATTTTAATGCCTGTTTGTGGGCAATGATATCAATGCCATATGCAAAACCAGAAACAATAATGGGATGGATTGGTTGCAATTCCTCGATCAGTTGCTGACAAATTTTTCTGCCATAAGCATTGTTAGCTCGCGTTCCAACTATGCTGATAATTTTTTGATCTTTAAACGCAATATCACCTTTATAAAATAGCACTAAAGGAGCATCAGGACAGAAGGAAAGAGTTTTGGGATAATTCGGATCACCCAAAAAAAGGGTTTTAATGTTGTTTTTAAGAATGGTTTCTTCTTCCCTTAAAACCACCGTTTCCAGTGAGCGCCATTTTTTAAAATGTTGGAGATGAAACGTGCCAATGCGGTCAATTGCTAGGAAATCTTGGGGATCGGATTCAAAAATGGCTTCAGGAGTTTTACAGTGCGTTAATAGCTTTCGGGCTAAGATATTTCCGAATGAGGGAAGCCAACGCAGGTATAAACAGGCTTGTAAACGGTTTATTTTCAATTGGTAATATAATTTGGTGCGTTTAAATATACTAACATAAAGTTTTGTCGTTATCATTAAGGTAAGATTTTTGTTATCTTTGAAATATGTTGATTCAACAGTACATAAAGGAGTTGTTATATTTACACGAATGTGTTACTGTACCCAATTTTGGTGCCTTTCTCACACGTAGGGTTAATGTATTGATCCAGCCCGAAACGGGTGCTTTTCATCCTCCTAGGAAAGATGTGAGTTTTAACAGCCTCTTAAAAAGTAACGATGGTATATTGGCGCACCACATGGCGCAGAAAGAAAATATTTCCTTTGAACAGGCGCTCAGAAGAATAGAAAAAGAAGTCATCGTCTGGAAACAAAGACTGAATACGCAACAAATTTCTTTCCCCGGCATCGGGGAAATGCGACTAAACCCGCAGAAGAAAATTACCTTTTACCCCTATGGTAAAATTAATTTTGACCCCAGTGCATTTGGCCTGCCTCGATTTAATCGAAAGGCTTTGAGAAAAACTGATGCAGCTGTGATAGCATCTAAACCCCTAAATAACATGGAAAAAGAAAACAACAAAGAAAACTTAATGTTCACACCCGGAAAGAAAGAAGAAAAACGCTCGCCTTTCCTAAAATATGCCGCGATTGGAATCATTGGAATTGCCTTAGCAGGCGTTTTGTATTACTTTGGAGACCAATATGTTGCCAACGAAAAGGCCAAGTCAATGGAAATGGCGCAAAAGAAAATCAAAAGCAACGTACAAAAAGCTACTTTTGATGTAGGTTCCTTGGCAAAAGTAGAATTATCGCTAGATGCCAATCCTGAGGTAATCAAAAATGCCCCGCTTGAAAGAGCTTACTTTAGTGTTATCGCTGGTTCTTTTAGATCAATGGCAAATGCTGAACGGAAGCTTAACGAACTTAAAGAATTTGGTTTTGACGCTGCCTTTACAGACGTTAATCCTGAAGGGCTTCATCGTGTCGCCTATGGTCGGTTTACCTCAAAAAGAGAAGCGTTAAATCTGCACAATTACATTCTTTATAGCCTGAAAGAGGACGCTTGGTTCTTGGTAGAAAAGTAAGATTACATCCTGTAAACCCATTGTTTTGGGTTTTGAGGGCTCAATCCATTAAACACACTGAATTGTAGGGTAGTTTTACCCGTTTGTGGGTTGGTAAATATTTCACCTATAGGCTGCTTGGCTTTTACTTTATCCCCTTTTTTAACATATACTTTAGCGATGTTTTTATAGGTCGTAATATAATTTCCGTGTTTGATCAACACAGTGGGATTACTGCCCTTAAAACTTAAAACCGTCATTACCTCCCCTTCAAAAACAGCTCGAGCAATGCTTTTTGGGCTGGTGGCTATGGTAACACCATTGCTTTTGATCGTGGTGGTCTTTACCACGGGGTGGGGCTGGGTGCCAAATCGCTGAATGACAATGCCTTTTTCTACCGGCCAAGGGAGCTTTCCCTTGTTAGCGATAAAGTTTTTAGCCAATAGCTTCGCTTCAGGTGTGAGTGCAAAAACATTTTTGGAAGTTTTCCCTGCAGCCTTGTTCGATGCGGCAATCGCCTCTTTTATTAAGCGTTCGATCTCACGATCAATTGCTGCTGCTTTTCGCTGTTTTTGCCTAATCTCAGAAGAGAGGGATCGAGACTTGTTTTTTAGACTTCGGATAAGTCGTTGCTGTGCCTTCCGCTCTCCTACAAGGGTCTCCTGAATCTTTCTGTTTTCTGCTGCCAAAGCTTCTTTTTGGCGTTTTTGATCGAGTAGCGTTTTGTTGAGTTCCTGAATGGTTTGGGTCTTTTGAGCAATTTCCTCACCTTGTTTTTTCCGAAAATTAGCGTATTGTTTCATATACTGAATCCGCTTATAGGCTTGCAAAAAATCCGCTGAGGAAAATAAAAACATCAATCGGTTTTGGGATGATTTGCTTTTATATGACTTGCGAACCATATCCGCATAATCTTGTTTTAAACTTTCCAATTCTGCTCTGAGCTGACTGATGTCTCTTTGATTGACATTAATTTGCCGTGTTAGTAAATTGGCCTGCTGATTGTTGACCTTAACCAATTGGTTTCTCACCGAAATTTTTAAGTCTAAATCCTCGACTTGGGAGACCACTGTCTTTTCCTTGCGATTGTTATTAAACAGCAAGGTGTTGATTTGTTTAATCTCTTGTTGAAGGCGTTTTTTTTGAGTTTCAAGCGCTTTCTGACGAGCATTGTTGGTCTGAGCCATTCCAATCGTTAGGATCAAAAAACAACCAGTCGTCCAAAGCCACTTTGTGCGAAACATCAGAGTTCTATTGGTTTATAGCCTTGTGGTATTTCAAAAGGAAGGCTGATCCGATCTGGAAAATCGACGCGGGTATATTCAAGGGTAACTCTTTGTAGGTTAGTCCCGTCATAAAGAGAAATTTGAATTTCTCTGGGAAGAAATTCTCCCTCCAATCGTTGATAGTCAGCGTATCGAATTGTTAGCGATTGGGAAGTCCCAGGCACCAAAAATCGTTGCTCTTTTAAATGAAAATTGTTAGGATCAAAGAAAAAAGTGGGGCGCAACTGCATTTTACCTGTTTTAGGAGTGAGGATATAATATTTGGGATGAGAAATGGTTTCCCATCGGCCCTTGTTTAGATCAGAAATTGGAAGGCCTAACAATAGGTTTTGTAAATCGGTAAAGTCAAAGTCAGTATTGAATTGATTGTTGATAAAGCTTACATCGCCCTCAAAGAAAGTTTTTTGAAATTTTTCGTAAAAGGCCACCTTTTTTTGCGTAATCAATATTTTGGCAATGGGAACTAACATGCTGGCGCTCAACCAAATGGATTTGTCTTTTTCCATTCTCAGGTTGATAATTAGCTGTTGGCTTCTTTTGCCATCATCGTAAGTGGTTTTTACTCTGGATCTGAATTTTTTAAACTGAATGCCGTTTTTAGCAATGGCTTTGGTCAATTCTTTAATGGGAAGATCTTTGATCGGTTTTTTACTTGGCAGCACCGCAGGAGATTTGCAGTCTGCAAAAAAAGTAATCAATAGAATTAATCCTAGATTCTTTAACCGAGAAGTCATTCCTTTAAACAACATTTTTAAGTCAATTCAGAATAGTCTCCAATGCTTATAAAGGAATAATTGCCATCAAATTTTACAGCATTTCCTATCATAGCGCCCTGGAGTTTGGCATTTTTTATTTGCGTGTTTTTTTGAATTAAGCTGTTGGAAATGGTAGAACTTTCAACTGTTGAACCAGCTCCAATAGCTACATGAGGCCCTAAAGTAGTGTTTTTGAGCACCGCACCCTTGCCAACAAAGCAAGGTGGAATGATCTCACTATTCTCCAATATAACATCATCAGCAACCAATTTATTGCCTTCTTCCGTTAAAATGTCTAACATTTTTTTGTTGGTCTGAAGGGTAATTTTTGGATTCCCACAATCCATCCATTCTTTAACTGCTCCTGGTGTGAAGGTTGCACCTTTTTCCATCATGGAAAGGATTCCCTCATTCAGTAAAATCTCTTCTCCTTCAACACGAGATTTTTTCATGGCCTCTTCGAGTTCCGCTTTAATTATGGCAGCATCTTTAAAATAATAAATACCAATTACCGCCAAATCGGAAACAAATTCTTGCGGCTTTTCAACCAATGCGGTAATATGATCATTCCGATTGAGTTGTACGACGCCATAAGCTCTGGGGTTTTCCACTTTTTTTACCCAAATCATTCCATCTACCTCAGGGTCGAGGGAAAGTTCTGTTCGGATTAGCGTATCGGCATAAGCGACAATAATGGGTCCAGACAGCGAATCAGCAGCACACATCACAGCATGTCCAGTTCCCAATGGTTCCAGTTGTCTGTAAATAGTAGCCTTGGCGCCAAGATCCTGAGCAACTTGGGTCAACTCTTCTTCAATTGCTTTGCCAAAAAAAGCTGGATCTCCCAAAATATAAGCTACTTCCTCAATGGGTTGAGCTACGACCTTAGCAATTTCATTTACCAATTGGGCAACAATTGGTGATCCTGCTACGGGTAGCATTGGTTTTGGAACGGTAAGGCTATGCGGTCTAAGTCTAGAGCCTCGTCCAGCCATGGGAACAATAATTTTCAATTTGATATAGTGTTTAGTTTAAACAATAGCTTTAATCTTATTTTTTACCCGTACTTCCAAAACCTCCACTGCCTCTTTCTGAATCAGAGAGGGATTGTACGGGTGTCCATTGGACTTGACTGTATTGGGCGACAACGAGTTGGGCGATTCGATCATCAGGCGCAACAGTAAAAGGTTCTTGGGATAAGTTGATCAATATTACACCTACATCGCCTCTGTAGTCTGCATCAATTGTTCCAGGCGCATTTAGTACCGTAATACCGTTTTTGGCCGCGAGTCCACTTCTAGGACGAACTTGTGCTTCATAACCTTCGGGTAGGGCGATGGAAAGCCCAGTAGGGATAATTGTTCTCTCCAATGGCTTTAGGGTAATCGGGGAAGGTATATTGGCGCGTAAATCCATTCCAGCGGACAAAGACGTAGCATAATGGGGTAGTTCGCCTTTACCAGAATAAACAACAGGAATTTTGATCATTTTATCTATTTGATCAAAAATACAAAAAGCGCAGTGAAATTAGGGGGTAAAATAAAAAGGGATGGCTATATCTAACTATTTAATGCCTCAGCTCCACCGACAATTTCTAAAATCTCGTTGGTAATTGCAGCCTGACGCGCTTTGTTGTAGGTCAGCTTCAACTGATCTCTCAAATCAGTAGCATTGTCTGTTGCCTTGTGCATAGCAGTCATTCTGGCGCCGTGTTCACTTGCAAGAGAGTCCCGCAAAGCCTTGAACAATTGCATTTTTAGCGACTTAGGTAATAGCTCATTAACAATAGCTGCTTGTGAGGGCTCGTAAATATAATCTCCGCTTAATTGTTCTCCGGGGCTTTGCTCTTCGGCGACAATGGGCAGGAATTGTTCAACAGTAACCAACTGGGTCGCCGCATTTTTGAATCGGTTATATACCAAGAGTACTTTGTCGTAAGCTGACTGTTCAAAGGCGTCCATAATTTCGGAGGCTACGACTGCGGTCGCCTCAAAAGTTAAATCATCAAAAAGCCCATCGTGGCGGCTTCTTAAGGCTTGGGTTTTGGAGAGAATATCTCCTCCTTTTTTTCCAATGCCTAAAACTTCAACTTGTTTGCCGCTAAAATTTTCTTTACCAAGTCTTAAGGTTTCCTTGATAATATTCGCATTAAAAGCACCACACAACCCTCTATTTGATGTGATTGCGACGATCAAAATCTTTTCTTCGGGCCTGACTGTGGTATAGGGGTTTTGCCCCTGACCATCCAAGCTGCCACTAAGATTTTGAATTAATTCAGTCAATTTACTTGCATATGGCCGCATGGCTGTAATAGCATCCTGAGCCTTTTTCAACTTTGCAGCGGACACCATTTTCATTGCGCTGGTGATCTGCATGGTCGAGGAGACCGAGGCTATACGATTCCGTATTTCTTTTAGGTTAGCCATTGTTTACTCAAATGCTTTGGATGTTTCTTCAGCCACTTTATTTAAGGTTTCGATAACCTGATCTGTTAGCTTACCTGCTTTTAATTCTGTTAGCACTTTCTTGTTGTTTTTCTTTAAATTAGAAAGAAAAGCAGTTTCAAATTCTTTTACCTTTTCAACAGCTACGTTTCTAAGCAAGTTTTTTGATCCTGCATAAATGATGGCAACCTGATCCTCAACGGTAAAGGGATCGTTTTGTGCTTGTTTTAAAATTTCTACGTTTCTACGCCCTTTTTCGATAACGTTTAAAGTAGCGGCATCGAGGTCAGAACCAAATTTTGCAAAGGCTTCCAATTCACGGAATTGCGCTTGGTCTAATTTAAGGGTTCCCGCAACCTTTTTCATGGACTTGATCTGTGCAGATCCTCCTACACGGGATACAGATATTCCCACGTTGATCGCTGGACGGACACCGGAGTTAAATAAGTCGGACTCCAAGAATATCTGACCATCTGTAATGGAAATTACGTTGGTCGGGATATATGCGGATACATCTCCCGCCTGGGTTTCAATTATAGGTAATGCGGTAAGAGATCCTCCTCCTTTTACTTTTTCTTTTAGGGATTCAGGCAGGTCGTTCATTCCTTTAGCAATGTCATCATCTGCAATCACTTTTGCGGCACGTTCCAATAATCTGGAGTGAAGATAAAATACGTCTCCGGGATAAGCTTCGCGACCGGGTGGGCGACGAAGTAATAGAGATACCTCACGATAAGCAACGGCTTGTTTAGAAAGGTCATCATAGATGATCAAGGCTGGACGGCCAGTGTCTCTAAAGTATTCACCAATAGCAGCACCAGCAAATGGTGCATAAACCTGCATGGGAGCCGGGTCAGAAGCATTTGCAGCTACAATGGTTGTATAGGCTAAGGCGCCTTTGTCTTCTAGTACTTTTGCAATTCCAGCAACAGTTGAGGCCTTTTGACCTATAGCGACATAGATACAGTAAACGGGCTCTCCTGCATCGAAGAACTCCTTTTGATTGAGAATGGTGTCTATACAAACGGTTGTTTTACCAGTCTGGCGGTCACCGATAACCAATTCCCGCTGACCTCGACCGACAGGAATCATTGCATCAATAGATTTAATCCCGGTTTGCAGTGGTTCATTAACAGGTTGTCTGAAAATTACCCCAGGAGCTTTTCTTTCCAATGGCATTTGAAAGGACTCTCCTTCAATAGGCCCTTTACCATCAATTGGATTTCCCAAAGTATCAACTACACGACCTACGATTCCTTCCCCAACATTGATAGAAGCAATTTTTTTTGTTCTCTTAACGGTATTTCCTTCTTTAATTTCTTTGGATGGACCTAATAATACTACCCCGACGTTGTCTTCTTCAAGGTTAAGTACCATCCCGTTCATGCCGTTTTCAAAGGTTACCAATTCGCCGTATTCTGCATGGGTAAGACCATAGACTCTTGCGATCCCGTCTCCAACTTCGAGAACGGTTCCTACCTCGTCTAGGGTGGCAGTGGCTTCGAATCCTGCCAATTGGTTTTTGAGTATTGCTGAAACTTCAGCGGGTTTAACTTCTGCCATTATATTTTTATTTGCTGTTTTTTTAGGATGTAATCAATTCTCTTTTTAATGTTTTCATACGTTCTGCAACGCTAGCGTTGTATTGCAAGTCTCCCACCCTGAGAATAAATCCTCCTTTAATTGTAGGGTCTACAATATTTTTTAATTCAATTTTTAGTGGGGACAGTTCGGCCGCTTTTTGGAGGACTTGCTCTTCTAATACTTTGTCCAACGGTACGGCAGTGGTGACAATTGCTGACACTTTACCTTGATGCTTGTTGAACAAAACAATGTATTGGTATGCTACCGCTTCTAAGATTCCCTCTCGATTGTTTTGAGAGAGCAGGTCAAAAAGGCTAATGGTGATTTTAGAACGCTCTTTAAAAATCTCATCCATGAGCTGCCGTTTCTGTTTACTTGGCAAAACGGGGTTGTTCAATGCCTGTGCAAGGGCAGGGTTATTTTCCATAACTGACTGAATCTCTTGCATTTCTTCAAATACATTATTTTCCTTTTGGCTTTCTAGCGAATAATCCAAAAGGGCTTTGGCATATCTCAGTGCGGCTCTTCCTGATTTCATAGAGATGCGTCCTTAAGTAGCTTCCCGACCAACTTTGCCTGTTTGTCTTTATTGTCCAATTCGGTATCGATCACTTTTTCAGCAATTTCAAGGGAAATTTGAGCAACTTGATTTTTAAGTTCATTGACGGCAGCGCGCTTTTCGTTTTGAATGGCTTCCTGAGCTTGAGCAATGATTTTGTCTGCCTCAGCTTGGGCATCCGCCTTTGCTTGGGCAACCATTTCAGCACCAGTGGCTCTAGCTTCCTTTAATAAAGTTTCTCGTTCTGCTCTCGCTTCTTTTAACACCTTTTGGTTGTTTTCCTCAATGGAGGCCATTTCATCACGAGCCTTTTCAGCCTCGCTCATGGCGTCTTTTATAGAGGTCTCTCGCTGATTGACAGCATCTAAAATGGGTTTCCATGCAAACTTTTTCAACAACAATACCAAGAATATAAAAATCAAGGACTGCCAAAAAAACAAGCCGAATGAAAATTCACTTATCAGTTTTTCCATCTTATCGAATTTTTAATACCCCGATGCCCAAAATAATTCAGACATAGAAGTGATTAGGCCGCAAATAGTGCTGCAAATCCAATTCCTTCAATCAAGGCGGCAGCAATTAGCATTGCGGTTTGAATTTTTCCGTAAGCGTCGGGTTGACGACCGATGGCATCCATCGCGCCTTTACCAATGTTTCCGATGCCTAAACCGACACCGATTACAACTAAACCTGCTCCTACAATAGTTGGGATTTCCATAATTATTTATTTAAAAATTATACATTTATTTAATGATCTTCATGTTCTTCTGAGGCAAATCCAAAATACAAGGCAGACAACATCGTGAAAATGTAAGCCTGCAACAAAGCGACCAATATCTCAATTAGGGAAATGGCAAATGCCAATCCGAAAGACAATGGGCTTCCTATCCAACTTTTAAAAATAAACATCAATCCAATTAAACTCATCAATACGATATGTCCAGCCTGAATATTGGCGTACAATCGAATTAGTAGCGAAAAAGGTTTAATGATTAGGCCGAGTATTTCAATGGGGATAAGAATGATGTACAAGGGTAACTTAGCGTACCACTTCATACTTGATCCAAGTGGATCAAAAATGTGTTTCCAATAATCTTTTTTACCTGTAAAAGTGGTAATCAAAAAGGTTAGTAATGCCAAGCATAGGGTCACTGCTATATTTCCAGTTACATTAATCCCTAGGGGGGTTAATCCCAATAGGTTTAAAAACCAAATAAAAAAGAAAATGGTAAGCAAAAAGCTCATGTATTTTTTATAATGCTTTTCACCGATGTTAGGCCTAGCAATATCGTCTCTTATATACAGAACAATGGGTTCAAAAAATCGCCCTACGCCTTTTGCGATTAATCCGTTTTCTCGGTATGAACGTGCCAAGCCTCTGAAGAGTAGAAACATCAATAGGGCGGTAAAAATTATGGTAGCAACGCTTTTGGTGATCGAAAAATCTAGTGGCTTTGCATTGGTAGGGTGATGGTGGTCGTCATAGCTGATGGTCCCTTTTTCATCCGTTTTATAGATTTTACCATGGTATAGCTTATAATAGTTGTCCCCTGCCTGGGCGACGCTTTTACCATGATTAAGTTGAGTTGAAGAAAAAACTTTTAGCCCCTCGTCCCAGAGGATAACTGGAAGCGGTAATCCTCGGTAAACTTTTTTGCCTTTTTTGTCGTCGGTAAAAGAATACAATCCAAAGTCGTGGGTGTCCTCTAAGTGGTGACGTATATATTCTTTAATTTCTGATTTGAGATCTTTTTCCCCTTCTCCCTTTTTTTCAGTGTCCTTGGCACTGAGGAAAGTCGTTCCGGCTAATAGTAAAATAGTAAACTTAAGAAATAGTTTTGTTGGCATGATATTCAACAAACTTAAAAGTTTTGTTTGGTTGCAAATGTAAGCCTTTCAGAAAATAAAATAAAAGAAGTTTAAGACCTTTTTTATGAAATAATAGAAATGACTTTAAGTGTTGGTGTTTAAAATCTTTGAAAGCTGATGAATTTCAATTATTAGGCATAAACTATAGGGGGTAAAAAAGGTGAAGAACTCTATTTTTTGCAATGCCCCATCTGACAAAAACAATGGATAGATTAAGAAAAAGAATACCAAAAATTTTAATCCAGTTGTAACAAAAAAAACCCAACCCAAAAACAAGTTTTTTTCTCTGCTACTGAATAGGAGCGCTGTAAAAAAAACAAGCGTTATGAAGGTATTGAACAGATAAGAGGGTATGATGAAGTGGTCAAATAAGGTTAGTCCTTGATACCAAAGAACGGAGATGTGGAGCCCAAATAACAGGGTAACGGACATTATCAAGCGCCAGTAAAATTTTAAAAGGATAGCAATCACTCAACTAAAGATTTTTACTTTGCTTCTGAATCAGGACCAACACAAGGGCTAATCCAACAAGACAAGAAGTCAAAACAGCGATTTTAGGATTGATCCCCCACTTTAGGGCTATCCAATGACCAAATTGAATCATTAAATACATTACAATGCCAATTTGAAAGGCAAGTCCAGTATAAATCAGCCAATTTTTAGGCTGTTTTTTCACGAGTTTGCTGGTGCTTTGAAACGAGTTGTATATCTGCTTTGTTCCCGTCTTTATTCATGGAACAGCTGGCGTTGAAGGTTGCGCCATACTCTACAATTAGTTTTCCGATTGAGACATCTCCCTCAATGGTGCTTGTTGCTCTTAGGTTGAGGTTTTCAGAAACAAAAAGGTTTCCATCAATTTTTCCTTCTACATCAGCATTAGTACAGCTTACATCGCCTTTTATAATACCTTCTTTTCCAACGACAATTTTACCCTTGGTCTTGATGCTCCCCTCTAGGGTGCCATCAATTCTTAAATCACCTTCAGAGACTATGTCTCCCTTGATGAGGGTAGAGTTTTCAATACGGCTATATTGTCCGTTTACATCATTATTTTTCATCGAATTGTACTTTTTTGTCCCGAATCATTCTCTTATAATCGGAGGATAAAACTACAAAATTATTTTTTTTATCAGCCTTTAGCTTTAGCTGATCTATATTCTTTTTCCATTCATTGAGCTTTCTGATACTTCTAATGCCGTGAAGTACAAGAAAAACACGTGTTTCATCAAAGCGATCTTCAGTTAAAAACCAACGGCTTATTTCAGCCTGATTAAGCGCTTTCTGCAACTGGACTTTGGTGCTTTTCAATTGGGTAGAGTCCTGAATTTGATAGGTAAAAATCCACTTGTAATTGATGTAGGTTTTATTTTGTTTTTCAATGGTATCGGTCATTTTAATTTGAGCAATTATTTCTTCAGCCAAATCTCCCACTGAGGTTTCAGCGTATTTGGTTTGAATGATTGCCAATTCCTTTTCCCATTGGTTTATCCCTTGAAGCCTTCCCTTAGTATTAGCCAAAAGCAATTCAAATTTAGGTTGGTATTGGGTTCCGCTTAAAAAAACAGATAATTCAGAAGCCCTTTCTCGTAAAGTATCAAAATCTCCAGATTGATAGAGCTTTAATAGAACATTGTACATAGCTTCAGGAGTATTAAGGGTCGATCGGTCAAAATCTTCTGGGTTGATGAGCACCTTGCCATAGGCAGTTTCAGGGTATGCTGATACAATCCTATCAAAGTATTGTTTTGCTTTTTGAGGGAGTGTTTTCTCGTTGATCTTGAAGAGGTGGTAAAGTGCGGGTGCTGCAATATTGGCAGGAGGTTCGAGGTCAATTAAGTGGGTGAGTCGATCTTCGGCTAGCTTGTTGTTCTTAAAGTTTTCTTTATAAATCATTCCCAACTGTAGGTAGGCATTTTGATTGGCCTTTTTTATGCTGTCAATGGCTTCAGTAGTTTTAGGTAAAGCATTGATATAGCTTTCGGGTTTTTCGACAAAAAAGTTTTCTTGTTCAATGTTTTTCTCTTGTGTTAAAGTGGATTGGTTGTTTTGAATAACCGGATTAATGGCAGCAGCTATTGCCCAATTGTCCGTATTGGGTCGGTTCCCCCAGGATGAAAGAAATTCCTGTTGTCCCCGAACGACAAGCTTGGGGTTATAAAAATAAAATTGGTTGGTTTTCCCCCCTTTGGAAAGGAAAGAGAAAACCCCCTTTTCCTGTTGGGTCACTTGTGCTAACGCTTTGGCTTCTTTTTCTTTGATAAAATATTCGAAATATTTTACCTGATCGACTTTATCCATTGACAATAGTTGTAAAATACTATCTGTTTTTCGGACGACAGTCTCATACTTAATTACTCCATCTAGGTTATCACGCTCTCTTTGGGTAGTCCTTTTGGCTAGCGTTGCCTCTGGGATCAAAGGTAGTAAGCTGTCCAAGTAAGCGCCAGTTAATACGTATTTGCCATTGGCAAAGTTAAAGTCGGCCATATCTCTGTAGTTCGCGGCTTTTGTCGGTAGGTCAATATTTATAGACTTTAAGGATTTGGAAAGATAATAAGCGCCTAAGCTGTCATTTTTAGCGCCAAAAAAATGCAGGCCTAAAGCGCGGTTTATCCAATGATCAAAAATTTCATTTTCGTAATTCTTATTGAGTTTTTCAAGAGATTCCACAGGGTCAATGCTGTCACGAATACTTCTGATATGTAGTTGTTTTATCTTAGCATTAATCCAATATTTTCTGGGGATTTTTCGGTTAAAACCCACCACTTGTTCATAGGCCCATAAGGCTGAGTCGGGTTTCTGAAGGTTCTCAAATAATTGACCGGTAAGGAAATAATAGCGCCCTTTGTCTTTATTTTTTTTGGCTGATATTGAGGCCCGCCGAATAAAATAGTTGGCTGAGTCTAACTGTTGGGTGTTAATAAAAGCCTGTGCTAAAGTAGCGTTTGCCATGCTGTGAAATTTGCTCTTGGGCGTAATGGTTAGCGCTAGTGTCCTAAGGTTTTTTATGGCAAGCTCATCGTTTTTAAGCCTAATGTTGGTTTTTTCACGCCAAATTCTTCCTTCGACATAAGTATTCCGATCTGCGTAGTTTTCGAGCAAATAGTTAAAAGCTTCCATTGCTGGAAAAAACCTTCTGTCGAAGTAACGTGCTTTTCCCAGTAGCAGGTAGGCCTCGTCAATTTTTGTATTGCGCTGGATCCCCTTGATGTTCATGGAGTGTTTTTGTATCGCCTTAACAGCCTTTTCTTCTGCTCTTGTAAAACCGGGGACTATGGTGCTCTGCTCGAAGCTTTCTCCGTTGATGGTAATGGGTTCTACCTCCAATAATTGAAAAAAATTGTCGTCATGGGCTTGCTCCAAAATAGCTTTTCCGACTTCGAAGGCTTCGTTTCCATTAAACAACACGTTGTACTTGGTGTTTAAGGTATGATAACCGCGATTGAGCATTTTATTCTTTTGGGTTGAGCACCCAAAGACAAAAAACAATCCGGTAATGATCAGAATAGAAAAATGAATACCCTTCTTCAACTTTGAAAGTTTAATACTAATAACTGAAATTCCTTGAAATTATTATAAAAAACGTTGTTAATTAAAGATTATGACTAAATAAGATATTACTTTTTTAAGGTTTTTTAAAATAACTTTGTGTTTTAAAAAATACGATGTCAAAAATATATCCACTAGTAATTTCAAATGTTGAAAGAGATACGCCAAATGCTGTTTTGATTTCTTTTGAAGTTCCTAAAAAAATGAAAGAGAAGTTTCAGTTTGAAGCTGGACAGTACCTGACTTTAGAAGCAAAGATCGACGAAAATACTGTGCGGCGCTCCTACTCAATATGTAGCGCACCTATTGATGGGTTGCAGGTGGGGATTAAAGAAGTGCCAGAAGGTGTTTTTTCTACCTATGCTAACCGATTGCTGAAGGCTGGGGAGACTATTATGGTTGCCCCACCAGAGGGAAGGTTTAAATATGAAAACTCTGGGAAAGGCCAGCGATTGGTTGCTTTTGCTGCGGGAAGTGGGATCACACCGATCATGTCAATTATCAAAACAGCGCTTAGTGATCATAAAGATTCCAGTGTTTATTTGGTCTATGGAAATAAAACACCCGAAGACACTTTGTTTTACGAAGCATTAAAAGAGCTTCAGGGCAAATATGGAGATAGGCTCATAATAAAATGGGTTTTTAGCCGGTCGAACATCACTGATAGTTTTTTTGGAAGAATTGAAGCGCCAATCGTCAAAAATACATTGACTCAATTGGAACAAAATATAGATAAGTTTTACCTATGTGGACCCGAGGGAATGATCCAGTCGGTATCGGATACCCTAGTAGAAAAAGGAGTTGATTCCGCCAAAATTCTTTTTGAGTTGTTTACCTCCTCCTCCGAAGCGCCAAAGGAAATCACAACTGCAAGCTCGGCAGCTTTGGAAATTGTCTATGATGATGTGACTTATAAAATAGATGCTCAAGAGGGTAAAAGTATTTTGGATATTGCCTTAGACAATAAGCTCGATGTACCCTATTCCTGTCAAGGAGGTGTTTGCTCAAGTTGTATCGCGCGCATCAAATCGGGTAAGGCTGAGATGGAATCGAATCAAATTTTAACAGACGACGAAGTAGAAGAAGGATTGATTTTAACCTGTCAAGCCCATGCAACGAGCAGTGAGGTGGTGGTAGATTACGACGATGTCTAACGTTTTTTAGTGAGCAGTTCCAAGATCTTTTCAACGATTTCCTTTGGTTGAACAGATCGGAATGCATTTTCATATCCTGCCGGGGTAATATTACCGTAAACAGATGTAGGTATCAGAGGGTATTTTTTTCTGTCCAAGGTAATGGAATGATCCAAGGGTTGGTTAAAGGGAGTAAAGCCACAAAAAGGGTGGGTCAAACCCCAGAGTGAAAGTACTGGAATACCAGCATTTGCCGCAAGGTGACCATTTGCCGAATCCATCGAAATCATGAGGTCTAAATAGGGCATCAAATCAAGCTGGTTCCGAAGCGAAATTTTACCTGCGGTATTGACAACATTATTGTAAGCCTTTTCCCACACTGAAAGAATTTTGATCTCATCATTCCCTGCTCCGAAGAGAAATATTTGGTAGTCTTTCTGTAAAAAGGCAATGACTTGTTGCATTAAATCTGGCGGATAGGTCTTTCCAGAATAAGAGGCAAAGGGGGCTATGCCGATCCATTTTCTTTCACTCTGATTGTATAGCGGCAAAAGGGGTTGAGGGACGGGATTTTTGTCTGGAAACTCATGGTCTTCCATGGTGATCGGAAAATCAAGCTTTCTAAAAACATCGACATAACGAAAAACTGTTGGTGTCAGGGGTTGAAATTTTTTGTTTTTTTTCCGAGTTAATAAGTGCTTTTCTTTCCTGCCTTTATTTACTTTTCTAACCTTAAAAAAACAGAGGCTAAAAAAAAATGACAAGAAATGCGTTCTGATTACGGCGTGTAAATCAGCAACCCCAGAATAAGGGGTTTTCTTAAGTTCTAAAAAAAGCTGCCACAAACCCTTTATGCCATTGTGACGCCCATTAAAGTCAACAGGGTAAAAGTTGAAGTTCTCAAATTCCTCAAAAAGTGGTGCCAAATAGGGCCTGCTTACAAAAGTAATGGTTAAATCAGGGTAGGTCTTATAAAGACATCGAATGACCGGCACCGTCATCGCAACATCTCCCAGTGCGGAGAAACGTAACAACAACAGGTGTGGGTTTTTCATGAATAGTTAAGATTTATCCTTGTATAGAACAGGGTTGGTTTCCTCGTCATTATACATTTTCATCTGCTTGTAAACTTTCATGTATTTTTCCCCTGCGGCAAAGTCTTCCAGTAATTGGTCAATGGCTGTGCTTAGGTCAACTCTTTGTGAGAGAAGTACCTGAAGTTTTTTGTTGCAACTATCGCGGTGAGCTTCACTGGCCTCAGATCGGTTGGCTTCCTCCTCCATATGATAGATTTTTAACTCCAGAATGGACAAGCGGTCTATCGCCCAAGCGGGGCTTTCAGAATTGACAGTAGCTCCATCTAAATGAGTAACTTCTTTGAATAGGTCTAAAAAATAACTGTCGATATATTCAACGGTATCCGTCCTGTCTTGATTGGACGCATCAATTTTTCTTTTCAGATCCATTCCATCAACTGGGTCAATATCAGGGTCTCTGATTAAATCTTCATAATGCCATTGAACGGTGTCAATCCAATTTTTTCTGTACAAGAGGTGCTCAATTGAATCAGACGGATATGGGTTTTCAAAGGGTTGATCTACCTCATCAAGCAGGTGATATTTATCAATGCTTTGTTTAAAAATTTTAACCGCCTTACTGCTAATTGAATGTTGACCCATGATTTAGATTTACTTGTTTTCTGCTGCGAAGATACGATTTGATGTTAAATTAAATAAGTGTGAAATGGACAATTAGATTGTAAGAACTCCAAAGTCAAAAAGTTTAAATAAGACCATAAAAACAATACCAAAAAAGATTAGTGTGTTTCTTGATGCGTCAGACTTAGTTCTTTCAATGAAAATCCCAACAAAAAATGCGGCAGGAATAAAACTTAGGAGCCATCTACCCTGTCCAATTTGCAACCCTAAAAAACCAATAATCAAACTTAAGTAAAGCCAAGTTGCCATAAAAAGAAATTCGGAGAATTGCTCAGGGCCTCTTGGGCGCTTAAATAAGGTAATATAAATTGCTATTGACAGTATCCCAAACCAAATCCACTCTGCATTTGTTTGTTCGGAATAATTCCAAAGGTCAATTTTTAAAGCATGATCAAATAACATCAATTGTTCCGCTGAAAACAAGATCGCTATGCCGTGAAAAGTGAACGGTATCAAAACTGCTGGAAAAATTAAGGCAATGAGGCTTTTGACTTGCAATAATTTTTGATTTAAAAAAAGCCATAAGGGCAAGACATAAAATACAGCAAGGGCAGTGTTAAATAGGACAATTACAGAAATCGCCAGGGACAAATCAAATAAGTTTTTGTTTTGAAATTTGGAATGGCGTGCATTGACGAAAAGATATTTTGAAAAAACCAAAAGAATCCCTATCAATATTTTATGGAAAACTAAACCGGATCCAATAGGGAAAAACAAGAAAACTAGTGGAAAGGTTAGCAAGTTGATGCCGCTAAGTTTGGAGCTGAATTTTTGAGTCTGTAAATAACTCACATAAAGTGTGAAAAGAACAAAGGCCAACCAAAATATTACAATATCTGGGATGTTTTCAATCCCCCATTGAGGGTAGTTTTTGCAAAAATCAATTAATATAATAACGGCAAAAGAAAAGCCAAACGAGGCTATATAAGCCCGAAGTCCAATTGTCTCAAAAATTTTTATTATCATGGACGGTTTTTATTACTTTTGCAATATAAGTAAAGAGCTATTAATGAAGAATTTTTTTGAAGCAATCGCCAGTTTATTTGAAGAGTTACTTTTTTCTCCTTTCCAGCTTCTGACTCAGTTGGAGTTGTTTAGCTGGTGGGTAGCCAATGGGGTTTCTTTTATTTTTTTATTGGTTGGATTTGTTGCAGGTATATACTGGATCAATCAATTGCGAAAGTTTGACAAAAGTGGTGAAGAAAAAAAAGATTCCTCTGCCCACTCATTTCTATAGATCAAACCCAATATCCCCTCTGAAGTATATTCCTTCAAAGTTGATTTTTTCAACTTGATTGTAGGATTGTTTTAATGCAAAGCTGTGGTCTTCTCCATAGGAAGTAACCGCTAAGACCCTTCCGCCGTTGGTGACTGTTTTTCCTTCCTTAATGGTGGTTCCCGCATGAAAGACAGTACTCCCCTTAACATTTTCCAGTCCAGTGATTTCTTTGCCTTTCTCATATTTCTCAGGATAACCTCCTGAAACCGCAACGACTGTTGTCGCAGAACGGTCATCGATTTCGATTTCAATCTGTGACAAACGCCTTTCTGCAGCAGCTAATAAAAGTTCTCCTAAATCGTTTTTTATCCTTGGCAAAACAACTTGTGTTTCGGGATCTCCCATTCTAACATTATATTCAATAACATAAGGGTCCTCGCCTACCTTGATCAAGCCAATAAAGACAAACCCAACGTAGGGAATATTGTCTTTGTGCAGTCCTTCAATGGTCGGCTTAACGATTCTTTGGTGAATTTTTTGGTAGAATTGATCGTCTGTAAATGGAACTGGGGATACCGCTCCCATCCCCCCAGTATTCAGCCCTTTATCGCCTTCACCGATGCGCTTGTAGTCTTTTGCCATTGGGAAGGTTAAATGATCTTTCCCATCGGTTAAAACAAAGCAAGAGAGTTCAATTCCCGTCAAAAACTCTTCAATAACAACTTTTGAAGAGGCCGCTCCAAATTTTTTATCGAGTAGCATATTAGCAAGCTCAATCTTCGCCTCATTTAAATCTTCAATTATCAGCACGCCTTTACCGGCAGCCAGTCCGTCAGCCTTAAGCACGTAAGGGGATTTCATTTGTTCCAAAAAATCATAACCTTGATCAATATTCTCGGCGGTAAAGCTACCATATTGAGCAGTTGGGATATTATGTCTTAGCATAAAAGCCTTAGCAAACTCCTTGCTTCCCTCCAATGTTGCCCCGAGTTTTTGTGGACCAATGACCGGAATATCCTTTAATGCTTGATCGGATAGAAAAAAGTCGTGAACGCCGTTTACAAGAGGGTCTTCTGGACCAACAATTACTAGTTTTATTTGATTTTGTAAGACTGCTTTTTTGATTTTTTCAAAATCATTAACACCTATATCAAGGTTTGTCGCCAAATCTGCAGTTCCACCATTTCCTGGCGCAATAAACAGCTGATTGGTCAATTGACTTTGCTCCAATTTCCAACAAAAGGTGTGCTCTCTGCCTCCGCTGCCTAAAACAAGTATATTGATCTTCTCCATCGAATGTAAAGATAAAATAAGTGTTGGTTATTTAAATTTTATCCGTCTTAAAATCCCACTCCAGCGGTAAGCTCTCAAGTATTTTCCTTGCGGTTTGTCAACGGTAAAAGGTATCTTGTTTTTTTTGGCAATTGAATAGCCTTTGATGTAGCTCCAAAATATCCTAAAACTTTGCGTAACCAGCCCTCGTTTTAGCCCTATGATCAGGGTTAATACCCAACCCAACCTCATGCGATAAGTGGCCTCGCCTTGTAATATGGCTGCGCCCGGACTATAGTTGAGCCCTGTAGGCTTGAGGTGTTTAACTTTTAAGGTGTCGTCCACTAAAATTTCCCATTGATAATATTGCGCTAGTAGCTCGTCCAAGGTGTCCCAACCAATCGCTCTTCTCAATTTCCCTATCTGAAGAAAACAATCCTTTCTGTAGGCTTTCAATCCGCCTCTAATGTGATCGTTTCGGTTTAGGTTTTCCAGCACCCAATCATTCTCTTTTTTGACATAACATACCCCTGCCACCATCCCCAAATGGGAATTTTTTTCAAAATTCACTTTTAAGCTTAATAAGTAATCTGGCTCAAAAATCAAGTCAGCATCAAATTTGCACAATACATCGTAATGGTCGTCTAACACTTCATAACCGGCATAAAAGGCATTAATGATTTTGGCTCCAGGGACATGAGCATTTGATGATTTGTTTTCTACCTTTTGAATCCAGTCAAATCGTTTGGTAAAATCGTTAATTATTTCTCCAGTATTGTCGGTGGAGTTATCATTTACGACTACAAGTTTTTTAGGTTTTAGCTTTTGGTTAACAATGGAGTGTAATGTTTGAGCGATATTCTCTTCCTCGTTGTGTGCTGGTATGACAATATAAAAGTTCAATTTTCGGGCTTATTTTTTTCAGCGAATACAATATAGTATCGAGGTGTAAAGTATCTCAAAATCGTTCTAATTCCAATACCTCGGTTGGGATTTGTCCATTGGTCACGTGCTATTATTTTCCATCCTGTCTTTTCTAAAAGCCAATCGAGTTGCCAATCTTCAAATTCGTGATAATGTCTGTCCCAAATGTCTTTTTTACTTCGATAAGCGGGAGAAAACCATAATCGTAAAGGAACGCTTACGACCAGCTTGTCCGCGTTGATGCTTTTTAAAACTTGATAGGGAGAAAGCAAGTGCTCTAGTATTTCAAAGGCTGTTACAACTTCTGCCTTGGAATTAATTAATGCGGATTGGTCTTCGTCTAAGTCTTCTCCTTCCGTATTTTTAACCTTATAACCTTGTTGCTGCATAAGCTGTGACAACGGGTTGATGACGCCCAAATCCAAGATGCTTGAACCCTGAGGTATGAAGTGCTTCAAGAAGCTCATTGTTTTTCGATAGCGTTTATCGTGAGAATTGTTTTCGTACATAATTTACTTAAGCGGAAGTTGATCTGCTATTTTTCTGTCATTGGATAATCGGGGAACTTTGTTTTGTCCACCGAGTTTTCCAATACTTTTCATGTAGGTTTGAAAAGCTGAGGGCGCAACTTGAGTAATGACTAAAGTGCGCAATACTTTTCCGTTAATTAGATCTTCATAATAGACATTTTGAGCTTGCATTTTTTGATCCAATAAGGCTTCAAATTCGTCCATTTTAATTGGTAAATTTTCAAACTCAACAAGCCACTCATGGTAGGGTAGCCCGTCTTTAGGGTTAATTTGTGGGGCAACGGTAAACTCCTTTACCTGAACAGCAGTGCCTTTACAGGCCTCTTCCATTGCCGTTTCCACCTCTTTCCCAATGACGTGTTCGCCAAAAGCAGAAATGTAGTGCTTAATTCTTCCTGTAACAACCAGACGATAGGGCGACAAGGAAACAAACTTTACAGTATCTCCAATATTGTACCCCCACAACCCGGCCGTGGTTGACAAAATCAATACATAATTGACCCCTAACTGGACTTGATCCAAGGTGTGTCGTTTGGCATTGTTCTCCCCAAATTCATCGGCTTTGATAAATTCATAAAAAATTCCATTGTCCACCAAAAGTAATAGCCCTCTTTTCTCAGGTTGGTCTTGATAGGCAAAGAACCCTTCGGAAGCAGGAAAAAGCTCAACTGAATTTACTTTTCTACCAATTAGTTTTTCAAACATCGGTCGGTAAGGTTCATAGTTTACTCCCCCATATACGAATAAGGAGAAATTTTTAAACTTCTCTCCTACCTTAAGGTTGGATTTTTCAATTAGCTTTTCAAAATACATTTGAACCCAAGAGGGAATCCCTGCAATTAGGGTCATATTCTCCGAAAAAGTTTCCTCCACAATAGCATCTACTTTGGTTTCCCAATCTTCGATGCAATTGGTTTCCCAGGAGGGCATTCGACTTTTTTGAAGGTATTTGGGAACATAATGGGCGACTATTCCGGATAAACGACCATAGGTAATCCCTCTGGTTTTTTCTAAAATGGGACTTCCTTGAAGAAAGATTTGTTTGCCGTTGACAAAATCGGCATCCCCAGTATTGTATATATAATTTAAAAGCGCATCTCGAGCTGCTGTGATATGAGTTGGCATAGAGTCTTTACTTATAGGAATGTATTTGACTCCTGAGGTGGTTCCACTCGTTTTTGCATAATAAAGTGGCTTTCCCGGCCACAAGACAGAAGTCTTACCCGCTAGCATTTTTTTAACATAAGGACGTAAGCCTTCATAATCTCGCACAGGTACTGCTGCTTGAAAATCACTGTAGTCTTTAATTTTATGGAAGTTGTGGTCTTTTCCAAAATCAGTATTACCCCCTTGTTTTATAAGGTAGTTGAATGTTTTTTTCTGGTAATCTAATGGGTTATTGATCCACTTTTGATTTTTATGGTGGATTATTTTTGCAAACAGTTTTGCAGCTATTGGCTTCATCATAATCCTTCAGAAAAATCAATAAAATTGGTAGGGTCTACAGGATAACCGTCAATCCATAGTTCAAAATGAAGGTGATAACCTGTAGAGAGTTCTCCTGTGTTTCCAGCAAATGCAATGACTTCACCCGCATTTACTAGGTCTCCTTGGGATTTTTGTAGGGAAGCATTGTGTTTATAAACAGAAACCAGCCCATACTCGTGTTTGATAACAATAACATATCCAGTATCTGCAGTCCAATCGGCAAGAATAACCGTTCCGGTTGCAACTGATTTAATGGGAAAATCTTTTTTCAATGCTATGTCTACCGCATAGTGTTTGATCTCGCTATTAAAGGGTTGAGAAATTAAACCCGATGCTGGAGAAAAGAGCATAAATTTGACATTGCCTTCAGGATTGGGCAGCACATTGTATTTGTCCTCTTGCATAACCTCCAGGCGCAAAAGAGAATCGGCTTTAACAAGATTATTATCAGGCTTTAAGATTGCTAAATTACTCCTATTCAATTCCTCTATGGAGGGCTCATCCCAGTTTATTTCTCCTGTCAATGCGCTTTTTACTGACATAATAAATTGGTGTTGTTTTTGGTATTCCACTGATAAGGAGTCAAGTAAAAAGCTGTTTCTAATCGCTTCTTTTCTGAGTTTTGTAGAAGTGTAACCCGGAATGAACTCCTTTAATGGTGTATAGGCTACTAAAAAAAATGCCCCAACCATAACAAATGTAATTATCAAGATTGTCACCACTATGATATTGAGTCTAGAAAGCCAAAATGAGTACTCTTCTTTGAAGGTCGTTTCGTTGATGACAACCATGCGGTAACGATTCAAAAGGCTTCGAATCCAAAGGCGTTTTTTATTTTTTTTATCAGCCATTACAAGCAAAGATAGTTATAACCCTTAAAAATTATTTATCGCCCCTTTAAAGAAATTTAGATATCATTCAAATATTAATTACATTTGGAGAAAACAATTTCGATGTTCTCAATGATATTTTCTCTTGGCATGATTGGTGCGCCGCAAATTATTCTTATTGTTGTGGTAGTTCTATTGCTTTTTGGCGGAAGAAAGATTCCCGAGTTAATGAAGGGATTAGGTAGCGGGATAAAAGAATTTAAAAACGCTACTAAAGAAGACGAAGAAACTGATGATAAATCAGAAAAAAAGTAATCTCTAAACTACTTATTTGAACTTTATGCTGCTGAGAATTGTGTTTAGTTCAAACATATAGTCTCTTTTGCTTGCTGAGGGAGCAAAAGTAAACCCCTCGATGACCATCCAGCGCTTCTTTAATGTGTCCTTAATCATGTAATTTACAAAGGGTCCTGCCATAAAATCATTGGCTACCTCCCAAGTGCCTTTGGTTAAATAAGCCATTTTACCGTTTATCGAAGTCTTGTAAAAATATGGTCGATAGGCTCTTTCTGTAATCATATAAGAGCCCGGTAGTCTTCCAGGAACATGTACTTTCCCGATGGAATCCCTTACAGCGGGTATTCTTTTTTTTATGTTTCCCTTAAAGGTATTTAACGGAAGGGTGTAGGCAATCAGGTTCATATGTCCCTTCTGGAGTGGCTTTTGTATCCAAGTGAAGTTTACAGTGTCTTTAAAAGTCTTATAAGCAGTAGGGTAAGTTATTTTAATATTAAACCTATCCAAGAGTTCCTTGTCTTTACTGGGAGATTTTTTAATTCTTCTCAGCTTTTCAGTTTGCTCAATTTCAGTGATTGTCGCTTTTAATAAGGCGATGTTTTCCTCAAGATAGAATGCCTGAACTTCCTCATCTTCCCCGCCAATCTTAGCGACCAATTGGGGTTTAGCCATCAAATTTTCTGAAAGCATAAAATTGCCAATGCTGTCTTTTGAAAACCAAATGATATTTCTGCTATTTCGCGTAAAACCAGTAAAAACTTTTTCAGGAATAAACTTTATTGAAAACTCAGGCTCATCAAAAGGCAGGCCTTGATAGGGTTCGCTCAATAAAATACGTGTTTTGTGGCCCAAAAAACCATTCCAGCTTTTTTCAGACATAACAACGGTTATATCGTTAATATTACCACTTGATTCAGGAAGATAGCGGGTTTTGGGTTGATTTTCCTTGCAAGCATAAAACAACAACAAAAAACCAAATAACACAATATTTTTCATAATTGAGGCTTAAGCTAAAAGCGCTGCAATACCAGGAAGCGTTTTGCCCTCAAGGCTTTCCAACATGGCACCACCGCCAGTAGAAATGTAGCTCATTTTTGCCTCAAAACCAAATTGTTTGACTGCAGCTACAGAGTCTCCTCCACCCACAAGTGAAAAAGTACCCGCCGCTGTGCTCTTGGCTATTTGTTCTCCCAAAGCAATCGTTCCGGCAGCAAAGTTTTCAAATTCAAAAACTCCAAGTGGGCCATTCCATAAAATGGTTTTGGCATTCATTACAACCGTTTCAAAAGCCTTCAAAGTTTCTGGACCAGCGTCAAGCCCCTGCCAATCGTCAGGAATTTCTGATACTGAACAGATTTTTTTATTGGCATCATTGGAAAAATCAGCAGCAATTATAACATCGATGGGTAAGTGAATCTTTACGCCTTTAGCCTTCGCCTTTTCCATTAGCTGCAAAGCAAAGTCTATGTAATCGTCCTCACAAATTGACTTTCCTACTTTTCCGCCCATTGCCTTAGCAAAGGTGTAAACCATACCTCCTCCTATGATCAGGTGATCAATTTTATCAAGCATGTTTTCGATAATGGTAATTTTTGAAGAAACTTTAGCCCCTCCTAATATCGCCAAAACAGGCTTTTCTCCTGTCTCTAAAACTTTCTGAACCGCTATTACTTCGTTCTCTAAAAGCTTACCGAAATATTTATCCTCGTCAAAAAATTGAGCAATAATTGTTGTTGAAGCGTGAGCGCGATGGGCAGTTCCAAAGGCATCATTGACATAAAAATCTCCCAGCTTTGAAAGTCCATAAGCGAAATCAACATCTCCTGCAGTTTCCTCAGGATAGTATCGGAGGTTTTCCATTAGTAAAACTTCACCAGGGTTTAAGGCTTCTGCAGCTGCCTCGGCCTTCGGTCCAACGCAATCATCGCAGAATGCAACAGGCCTACCAAGAATTTCTTCTACTTTATAAATTATGTGTGAAAGGGAAAGGTTTGAGTCTTTTCCCTTGGGTCTTCCTAAATGAGAAATCAACACACAACTCCCTCCTTGATTCAAGATGTAATCAATGGATTCTTTGGCTGCTAGAATTCTGGTGCTGTCTGTAACTTGAAAGCTGTCATTTAATGGAACATTAAAATCAACTCTAATCACAGCTTTACGATTTGAAAAATCATTGTTGCTAAGTGTGTGCATTGTTAAATTTATTTTTTCAAAAATAGTTTTTTTTGAGGTTTAGGCAGTTATTTTTTTTGCCTTAAAAGACATTATTTTGGACCTTAAAGTTTAATCCAAAAGGATTGATTAATTTTAAAGCCTAGAAATATTTCTCTCGTCTATGTACCAAAGTGAAATTGTTGGCCAAAAAAAGTTAAAATCACAGCTTAAAGAGGTAGTTTCTAGCAGCCAATATCCTCATTGTCAGTTATTTATAGATTCAAAAGGTTATGGAGGACTTCCCTTGGCCTTGTCTAGTGCATTGGGTTTAATATATGGTTTTGACTTCTTGAAAAAGGAAGAAGAAAAGGGCGTTAATTCCAGGGAATTACTGCAACATCCCGACTTGCATTTTGTTTATCCAATAATCAACAAATCCTCAGGAAGCGCTAAAGCAACATCAGATGATTTTATTGAAGATTGGACTGAGTTTCTAGAGCAAAGTCCTTACGGTGGAACAAGGGATTGGATAAATCAACTGGAAGCTGGGAACAAGCAAGGAATGATTGGTGTTAGTGAAGTTTCAAAAATGCATCATAAAATGCACCTCAAATCGCATGGTGGCGGCAATAAAGTCATGTTGGTTTTCGGAGTTGAAAAGCTTTCAGAAAAAGCTTCAAATAAGCTCCTAAAACTTCTAGAGGAACCGCCGAGCAAAAGCTATTTCATTTTGATTGGAGAACAATTAGAGTCGCTTTTACCTACTTTGGTTTCGCGATGCCAACTAATCAAACTAAACCCTATCTTAACATCAGTCATTGAAAACAAATTGATAGAAACAGATGAAGCAGATCGGGCGAAAGCTCTTGTTCGATCAGGAAGGGGAAGTTGGAGGAGAGTCTTGTCCTTAATTTCCATGCCTGAACAAACAGTTGTTTTTGAAGAGCTTTGGATTTCCCTCTTAAGGGCTGCTTATCGAGCAAAATCGAATAAAGCGATTGTATTGGACTTGATGGGTTGGTCGGACCGTATGAACGAATTAAATCGAGAAGAACAAAAATCGTTTATAGACTATGCACTCGAGTTTGTTCGTCAAGCAATGCTGCTCTCCTATCAATCGGAGGATCTTTTCGATATGCATCTAAATACTGATTTTGATATGCACAAGTTTGCTCCATTTGTCCACAGTGGTAATGTGCTAGAAATGGTGAGATTACTCGAGAACACTTCTTATCATCTAGAACACAACGCCAATCCTAAGATTCTTTTTAGCAATTTTTCACTCGAAATGAC
Organism: uncultured Flavobacteriaceae bacterium; assembly: GCA_913030895.1. Lineage (GTDB taxonomy): Bacteria > Bacteroidota > Bacteroidia > Flavobacteriales > Flavobacteriaceae > UBA8316. The sequence continues at coordinate 41,953 of CAJWGK010000005.1, forward strand.
GCGATGGCTAAATGTCAAACAACCGACTTCTTAAATACAAAAGAAATAGTAGAGTGTTTGTTAGAACAAAGTGACAAAATTGTAAAATAAAATCCTTTTATTATCCCAGAGAAAAAGGCTAAAGGTTTGCCTTTTTGTTTTTCGGAAAGGAAAGAAATGTAAAAAACATCAAGCCAAAGGGGTGTTTTTTTGAGTAGTTTAAACCCTTTATCGCTTAACATTTCTTCAAGACCTTGAGGTGTAAAATGCCAAAGATGTCTGGGAACATCAAATGCAGCCCAATCATTTTGATAATGCTTTCTATCGTGACTATCAAAATTGGGGACAGCAACAACTAAGATTCCCTCATCGGACAATAAAGAATGAATCTTTGTTATGGCTTCTTCGGGACTTGGTAAATGTTCTAGTACGTGCCATAATGTGACCAGGTCAAAATCCTTGGTGGCTAACTGATTTATTGATTCGTAAACTTTTAGCTTTTTTTTGGCGCATATTTCGTTTGCTCTTTCATTGTTCTCAACGCCAAAAACATCAAAGTTTTTATTGTTCATAAAAGACAAAAAGACACCTGCCCCACAACCTATATCAAGTAGCTTTGAAGGTGACTTGACATAGGGCTTAAGGAGTCTGTATTTATATCTCAGCATAAATATTCTACCTAGGCTGTAAAGTCTTTGGGTAAGTGATTTGCTTTCATTCTGGTGAGAAATGTATTGATCGGATTGGTAATAGAGGCTTACGTCTTTTACATTTCCCAAATCCGTCCAGGCTCTTTTGTTTTGTTTATCCCAATAGATATTAAAAGCTTCTCCTGAAACCAAGTGGTCTTTAACGGGGTAGAGAAAGTGCTGCTTTTTATTTTTCATGACGAGGTTCCACGTGGAACATTACCTTCCTAGTTTAACCAAAAGGACACTAATATCACTTGGATTGATCCCGCTAATTCTTGAGGCTTGAGATAAGTTAGCAGGTTTAATGTTATTAAGTTTTTCTTTGGCCTCATGAGATAAGGAGGCTAATTCATCATAATCAAAATCATCTGGTATCTTGATGTGGTCTAGTCTATTAAGCTTCTCGGCGTTTTGCATCTCTTTTTCAATATACCCAGCATACTTAATTTGTATTTCTGCTTGCTCAAGAATGTCACTACTGATATGGTTAACTGACAGATAGTTAGAAACTGCTTTCAAAGAAGTCATGTCATGTCGGGATATATTAGGGCGAGAAAAAATTTTGCTCAATTTATCAGACTGTTTTACAGCAGCTGAATCCCTCTTTGTAAGCAGCAAGTTAATCTCATCGACGTCAAAACTTTGGGTCTTAAAAAAATTAACGAGTTCACTAGTTTGAGCCGCCTTTTGGTCAACTGCCATCATTCGTTGCTGGGAAGCTAGACCAAGCTCGTATGCGATGGGCGTCAACCTTAGATCAGCATTATCCTGCCGTAATAAAGTGCGGTATTCTGCCCTTGAGGTAAACATTCTATAGGGTTCTTCAGTCCCTTTTGTGATGAGGTCATCGATCAATACCCCAATATAGGCTTCATTGCGCTTCAACACAAAAGGAGGATTTTCGTTTAGTTTAAGATGGGCATTTATTCCTGCCATTAACCCTTGTGATGCTGCCTCCTCATAGCCGGTTGTTCCATTAATTTGACCCGCAAAGAAAAGGCCGTGAACTAGTTTGGTCTCTAAACTATTTTTTAACTGTGTCGGAGGGAAGTAATCATATTCAATCGCATAACCGGGTCGGAAAAATTTAACTTTTTCAAAACCCTTAACGGATCGTAACGCATTGTATTGAATGTCCTCGGGCAATGAAGTAGAGAAACCATTTACATAAACTTCCACTGTATCCCACCCCTCAGGTTCTACAAAAATTTGATGTCTTGATTTATCTACAAATCGGTTGATTTTGTCTTCGATAGATGGGCAATATCTAGGACCTGTACTTTGAATATTCCCATTAAACATTGGCGAGCGATCAAAACCGGAGCGTAATAAATCATGCACTTCAGGGCTGGTATGTGTAATGTGACAACTGCGTTGTTGGGACAGGGGTTGGGTGTCAGTAAAGCTAAACTTTGATGGTAGTTCGTCTCCAGGCTGTTCCTCCATGAGTGTATAATCGAGTGATCGACCATCCACTCTAGGTGGGGTTCCTGTTTTCATTCTTCCAGACTCAAAGCCCAAACTTTCTAAACTAGCGGTAAGACCGGTGGCTGCCTTTTCTCCTGCTCTGCCTCCACCGTAATTTTTTTCGCCAATATGAATAAGCCCGTTAAGAAAGGTGCCATTGGTGAGCACTACTGTTTTGGAATATATTGGAATTCCCAATGAGGTAATAACGCCTTTTATGGTATTGCCCTCAACAATAATGTCTTTGATCATGTCTTGGTAGAAATCGAGGTTAGGGGTCTGTTCTAACATATCGCGCCATTGTTTGGCAAAAAGCATTCTATCAGACTGAACTCTTGGGCTCCACATGGCAGGGCCTTTGGATTGATTGAGCATTTTAAACTGTATGGCGCTTCGATCGGAAACAATACCACTATATCCCCCTAGTGCATCAATTTCTCTAACGATTTGTCCTTTTGCAATTCCTCCCATAGCGGGATTACATGACATTTGCCCTATTGTCTGTAGGTTCATTGTCACAAGCAGTGTTTTTGATCCAAGGTTTGCCGCAGCAGCTGCTGCCTCAGCTCCAGCATGTCCTCCTCCTACAACAATCACATCATATACGCCTTCAAACATAGTTTATTGTTTCACGTGGAACATTGCCAAACAAGCATCTTCTTTGCGCTGCATGGTTAATTTTTCATCTTCACTTTTGTCGTTTTGCCTCATACAGTGTAAAAGTGCATGTGAGACAAGCCTAAGTGTCTCTTTTTCAGCGCTTTGGTTGTATTTTTTAGCGTTTTCAATTAGCGCTTCACATGAGATAAATGCCTCAGCGGTAATTTTGGTGTCAACGGTATAATCAAAAGTTAAAATATCAGTATCGGTGTCGTGGTTGAGGTGCTTTTGATTCAACTCCAATAAGGTTGTTGCATCAACAAAATTATAATCCATCTGTTGAATAGAATAACCGTATTGTTTTGCGATCTCAATTAACCACTCAGAAATATGAGTTTCATCAAGCGTCAGAAAGTTTTCGTGAAAGAACCTTATCACCTTTTTTTTTACAAATATAAAACAAAGAGGAAACAAATAATTTCTTAAAGGTGGCGCATGGTATTATCTTTGAAAAAAATTAGAACATGAGCGTACGCGTCAGATTTGCACCAAGTCCCACAGGTGCTCTTCATATTGGAGGGGTAAGAACCGCTCTTTTCAACTATCTATATGCAAAAAAACAAAAAGGAAGTTTCATTCTAAGGATTGAGGACACGGATCAAAGAAGGATGGTCGAGGGCGCAGAAGATTATATCATAGCGGCTCTTAAATGGATGAATATCGAACCAGACGAAGGCCCAAATAGTGCGGGTAGTTTTGGCCCATACAGGCAGAGTGAAAGAAAGGAGATATATGAGAAAGAAGTTTTAAAGCTTATTAGTGCTGGAAGGGCATATTATGCTTTCGATTTGCCAAACACCTTGGAGGAAACGAGAAAAGCATACGAGAAAAAAGGGGAGAGCTTTAAATACGGAATGTTTAACAGAAACACCATGTTGAATTCTCTTACGCTCAGTGAAGAAGAAACAGCAGAAAAAATAAAGACTGGAAATTATGTAATTAGACTTAAGGTGGAAAAGGGAATGGCCATTAATGTAGAAGACCAGGTTAGGGGCAACATTCTTGTTCAGAGTGATGAATTAGATGATAAGATCCTAATGAAAGGAGGTGGTATGCCTACTTATCATTTTGCCAATGTTGTAGATGACTATTACATGAAAATTTCACATGTTATACGCGGTGAAGAGTGGTTGCCCTCCTTACCATTGCACAAATTAATTTATGATGCATTTAATTGGCCGCTTCCAAAATTTATGCATTTGCCATTGATATTGAAGCCTCAAGGTAAAGGAAAGCTTTCAAAACGTGATGGTGCTCAATTAGGATTTCCTGTTTACCCCTTAGCGTGGGAAAAAAACAAAGGATTCAAAGAGAGAGGTTTTCTGCCAGAGGCGCTATTAAATTATTTATCTCTTTTAGGGTGGAATCCTGGAACAGAAAAAGAGATTTTTACAATTGAAGCGTTAATCGATTCATTTGACGTTGCCAAAATTCAAAAAGGGGGCGCAAGATTCGATTTTGAGAAAGCGCGATGGATAAACCATAAATTTTTAAGTTTTACTGAGGGTAAAAACATTTTAAAGCGTTTTCCTGAGTTTTTTGAGTCAGGAATGACTAAGTGGTCGGAAAAAACGAAATTAGCAGTCTATGAGCTTCTAAAAGATCGATTATTTTTGCTTGAAGATTTTGAAAAACAGGTTGACGTTTTTTTAAACGATCCAAAAGAGTACGATCAAAAAGTTATCAGAAAAATAGAAAAGCATGAGCCAGAGAAGGTCCTTAGTTTTTTTGTCAAATTATTAGAAAACGACGTTCCAACAGAATTTTGGAAAGAGAGGGTGCAAACATGGAATCAAAAGGCGGAAACTCCTTTTGGGGTTATCATGCAAAGTTTGAGGCTTGCCATAGTAGGGGATTTGAGTGGCCCAGACATTCTTAAGGTTTGTAACCTGATTGAAAAAGAGGTATCTTTAAAAAGACTGAATAATCTTATAACCTATTTAAATAATTGACTTATGGAAATATCTACTTACATTTTTATTTTTATTACAGTGCTGATCGTCATCTCTGGAATATTTGTTGTGAAACAGCAAACATCTGCAGTGGTGGAGCGATTCGGAAAATTTATTGCAACTCGCAAGCCAGGACTTCATATCAAAATTCCACTTATCGACAAAATAGCGGGAAGGGTAAGCCTTCGGATTTTACAGTTGGACGTAATCGTTGAAACTAAAACCAAGGATGATGTTTTTGTGAAATTAAAAGTATCTGTTCAGTACAAGATCCTTGCGGACAAAGTTTATGATGCCTTTTATAAATTAGATTTCCCCCAGGACCAGATTACTTCCTATGTTTTTGATGTGGTTAGAGCGGTTGTTCCAAAGATGCGTTTGGACGATGTATTTGAGAAAAAGGACGAGATCGCTAATGCGGTTAAAAGCGAACTTAATGATGCCATGATCAACTACGGTTATGATATCATAAAGGCATTGGTAACTGATATTGATCCAGATGGAGAAGTAAAAACAGCAATGAACAGGATTAATGCTGCAGAAAGAGAAAAAATTGCTGCGCAATACGAAGGAGATGCGGCTAGAATTTTGATCGTTGAGAAAGCAAAAGCAGAAGCGGAGAGCAAGCGACTACAGGGTCAGGGAATTGCTGATCAACGAAGGGAAATTGCCAGGGGTCTTGAGGAGTCAGTGGACGTGCTCAATAATGTAGGGATTAACTCACAAGAGGCTTCTGCCTTAATTGTAGTTACCCAACACTATGACACGCTTCAATCAATCGGAGAAGAAACCAACAGCAACTTGATTCTTTTACCCAATTCTCCTCAAGCTGGAAGTGACATGCTGAACAATATGGTAGCTTCATTCACCGCGAGTAATCAAATTGGAGAAGCGATGAAAAAAGAAAATCAAAAGAAAATAGACAAAGAAGGCGGCAAAAGCTAATTAGCCATTCTTCCAAGTGTCTCTAAGGCCAACGGTTTTGTTAAAAATAAGTTGGTCTTTGTCTTTTTTTCTATCGAGAATAAAATATCCCATTCGCTGAAATTGATATCTGGCTCCTGGCTGAGCATCAAGAACGGATGGCTCGATAAAACCATTGCTCACTTCTAAAGAATTTGGATTAATGTGCTCGCTTGGGTCTTGATCTTTGATTTTGTCAGGTTCAGCAACGGTAAACAAGCGGTCGTACAAATTTACTTGTATTGGAAGCGCGTGTGCTTGAGTCACCCAGTGAAGCGTTCCTTTAACCTTCCTTTGACTCTCCTCGGTACCTGATCCGCTTTTACTTAAAGGATCGTAACTGCATATAATCTCTTTTATGTCGCCATTTGTGTCTTTAATAACTTCTTCACCCTTTATGATATAAGCATTTTTAAGCCTTACTTCTTTCCCAATGGTGAGTCTAAAAAACTTGCGATTGGCTTCTTCTCGAAAATCTTCTTGTTCGATATAGAGTTCACCAGAAAAGGGGATTTCTCGATGTCCAGCATGATCGTCTTCAGGATTATTTTCAGCCAGTACGGTTTCGGTTTTGCCCTTCGGATAATTTTTTATTGTTAATTTGACGGGCTTAATGACCGCCATAACACGAGGAGCAACTTTATTAAGGTGCTCTCTAACACAAAATTCCAGTAGGGAAGCGTCAATTAAGTTTTCCCTTTTGGCAACTCCGGCTGTATTCACAAAATTTTGAAGAGACTCAGGAGTATATCCTCTTTTTCTCAAGCCACTGATGGTTGGCATCCTTGGATCATCCCATCCGTCAACATGACCTTCGTCAATTAGGTTTTTAAGTTTTCTTTTGCTGGTAACGGTGTAGGAGAGGTTAAGTCTTGCAAATTCTCTTTGTTTAGGTCTAATAGTTTTTAGTGGAGATAATGCGTCTAAAAACCAATCATAAAGATCGCGGTGAGGTTTAAATTCCAAAGAACAAAGTGAATGTGAAATGTTCTCAATGTAGTCAGACTCTCCGTGGGTCCAATCATACATTGGATAAATGCACCATTCATTACCAGTGCGGTGATGAGATTGGTATAATATTCTATACATTACTGGGTCTCTCAAAAGCATGTTGGACGCTGCCATATCAATTTTAGCCCGCAAAACGTGGGCGCCCGCTTCAAATTTACCCGCTTTCATTTCTTGAAATAAGCTTCTGTTTTCTTCGATGCTTCTATTTCTAAAAGGGCTGTTCTCACCAGCAACGGTAGGCGTTCCCTTTTGTCCCGCAATTTGCTCGGAGTTTTGGGAGTCAACGTAAGCTAATCCCTTGTTAATCAGCAACAAAGCCCATTCGTAAAGCTGTTGAAAGTAATCGGAGGCATAACGCTCTTTATCCCATTTAAAGCCTAGCCATGCAATATCTTTTTTGATGGCCTCTACAAATTGTGTCTCTTCTTTTATCGGATTGGTATCATCAAACCTAAGGTTTACAGGGGCTTTATAACGATCTCCAAGGTTAAAATTGAGACAAATGGCCTTAATATGGCCAATGTGTAGATGACCGTTTGGCTCTGGGGGAAATCGGAAACGCAATGTTCCAGAAGACATACCTGACTTGATATCCTCCTCAATAATATGTTCGATAAAGTTTAGTGGTCGCTCAGACATACTAAAAATTTTTCCAAAGATATTAAAAGCAGAATTGTGGGAATATAATTATATGGTATTATATATTTGTCAAAAAAGTTTCGGTGGATCAAATTATTCTTGAAGATATTCGCGTTTACGCCAACCACGGTTGTATGGAAGAGGAGGAAAAAATCGGTAGTGATTATATCGTTAATCTGACGGTAAACACCAACCTCGATGTTCCTGCTGCGTCGGACAACTTGGAAGAAGCAGTGGACTATGTTGACTTGCTTAGGATTGTTGAGGAAGAAATGGCAATTAGGTCAAAACTATTAGAGCATGTTGGAGATAGAATAGTGACTAGGATTCTCAACTCTATGATGACGGTTAGTGAGGTTGTGGTAAAGGTTGCTAAACAAAATCCTCCTATAAACGGAAATATCGCTGCAGTAACCATTGTCAGAAAAGGAAGGCGATAGTTTAAAAATAAAGCTCAAAATTTTATTACTTTTGCAGCATGGCATCGTGGCCGAGTGGCTAGGCAGAGCTCTGCAAAAGCTTGTACAGCGGTTCGAATCCGCTCGATGCCTCAAAATTCCGTTGTGAGAACGGAATTTTTTATTTCATTTCGAAAATTTGCCCGCCAATAATTTTCTTAGTGGTCATTTTCTTTGGGTTTCCATAAACCCTTATTATCCCACCAGCCGTAACCTTCGCCTCTATCAATTCCTTTGCGTTGACATAAGACATGCCGCCCGCTGTTACACTAACTTTAGTTTGTTCTGAAATAAGTGTCTCTGCTTCACAAGCACCACCGCTATTCACAACTGATTGGTGATTGGTGACTTTTCCGCTTAAAAAAAGTTGACTTCCGGTACTCACAACTGACGTGATTTTTTCGCCCTCAAAAGAAAGGTTCATCGTTGACCCTTCATTAACTCTTAAAGAAATACTGGTTTGGGCATAAGTGTCGTCCGAAGTTAGATTGCTTCCTTGATAGAGTGATATTTCATCCAAAACCGAACTGTGATGCAACTCGACATAGGTAAAAGTAGGGTTGAGTATATGTTCAAGGGAGTGTCTAATTTTTAGCGTATTGCGCTTGATTTTTGGAACAACGTCCATTTTATCCTCCCCGCTAATAACAAGTTTATTTTCATCAGAAGGGATAAGTTTTACTTCGATTCCTGAATAAATCTTGATATTGATAAAGTCATCAATAAAAACAATTCGCTCTTGATTGTCAACTTCTTTTTCATCTGCTTCTTGGGCAACAATCGTAAAGGTGATGAGAAATAAAAGTAGAGAAAGCTTAAAGCGAATCATCATAAATTTTTTTATTCAACTCAAAATTAAATAATTATTCCGTTGGTTCAGTTAAAATAAAGTCTAATTGTCGCCTAAGTAAGTCCGCTTTTTTCACTGTTATTTGAACCAAATCTCCAAGTTGGTAGTTTTTTTGGGTTTTTTCTCCTACTAAGCTGTGCGACTGCTCATCATAAATAAAATAATCTCCCTTTATCTCTGAAATTTTAACAAGTCCCTCACATTTATTTTCAATAATTTCAACATAAATACCCCTATCCGTTACTCCAGATATAACACCATTGAAAGACTGATCTATTTTGTCTTCCATGAATTTTACTTGCATGTATTTAATGGAATCTCTTTCTGCTTTCGTGGCGAGTTGTTCTCGGTTTGAAGAATGAATACAAGCCTCTTCAAGAGCTTTTGGATTAATTTGATTGTGTTCGTTCATATAAGACGCTACCAATCGATGAACCAATACATCTGGATATCGTCTTATAGGCGAAGTAAAATGGGTATAGTGTTCAAAAGCTAAGCCATAGTGTCCTATGTTTTCAGTTGTATAAACAGCTTTGCTCATGGAGCGAATCGTCAGAGTATCTATTAATTGTTGCTCCCTTTTTCCATGTGATTCTTGTAAGAGATTATTAAGCGAACCATTAATATTTTTGGATTCAAGATTGAGCTGATATCCTAAATTTGATGCTATATTTTTTAAGTTGATTAACTTATCCTCATCCGGCAAATCATGAACCCTATATACAAAAGGTTTTTTTGGTTTCTGTTTCCCAATAAACTCTGCCACTCTTCGGTTGGCAAGAAGCATAAACTCTTCGACTAGTTTGTGGGCATCTTTAGAGGATTTGAAATATATGCTTTCTGGATTATCTTGACTGTCTAAATTAAATTTTACCTCAACCCTATCAAACGATAATGCGCCTTTTGACGTCCTCGTTTTTCTTAGTTTTTTCGCAAAAACATCCAGTTTAATTAGCGCACTAAATATTTCTTCCGAAACAGTATATGATTTATCAGTTAAGGATACCTCGGCGTTAACTTTATTATCCTCTGTATCTAGAATAAATTGTACCTCGTCGTAAGAAAAACGGTGATCAGAAAAAATCACTGTTTTTCCAAACCACTCTTTTTCAATTTGCATATTTTCATCAACTACAAATACTGCTGAAAAAGTATATTTTTCTTCACGGGGTCTTAGGGAACAAACTCCATTGGAAAGCATTTCAGGAAGCATGGGAACAACTCTATCAACCAAATAAACAGAAGTTGCACGATCATAGGCCTCCTCATCTAAAACACTGTTCGGTTGGACATAATGGGAAACGTCTGCAATATGAATCCCTATCTCTGTTTTATTATCTGGTAAAGGGAAAAAGGAAATCGCATCATCAAAATCTTTAGCCGTGACTGGGTCAATAGTAAACGTTGTTTTATTTCTAAAATCTCTTCTTCTTGCAATTTCATTTTCCTCTATTGAAGTATTAAGTTTTTGAGTAAACTTTTCTACATGCGATGGAAATTCTTCTGGAAATCCATAATCAAACATGATGGCGTGCATTTCAGTGTTTAACTCCCCAGGCTGACCGAGAGATTTTTTTATCTTTCCGAAAGGTGAAGAGGCCCTTTTGGGCCATTCTTTAAATTCTACAACCACTTTCTCTCCGTCATTAAAATCTTTTAACTCTGTCGCTTCAATAAAAAAATCTGTGTACATTTTATTTCCACGAGTATTGACAAAACCAAATTCCTTTTTCCTGTCTAGGATACCAATAAAATTTTGTTGTTTACGTTCAAGAACTTCTACCACTTCCCCCTCTTTCCTACCGCTCTTTTTTCTGTTTAGCGGATACACTAAAACAAGATCTCCATTAAATGCACGGTTTAAATTTCTCCTTGCAATAAAGATATCATCCACTCCTTCAGGCATTAACAAATAACCATTTCCTGACGAGTTAACATCAATTATTCCTTCCCTATAATTGTTCTGGTCTACGGATAATGTATATTTCCCAGGAGAGGTTTGTTTTAATATTTTTTGAGCGGTAAGCTTTCCAAGAGATTTTATAATCGCATTTCTTCCTTGCGTGTCATTGACACTTAATTTAGAGGCGATTTGTTTGTAGTTAAACGTTTTGCTGGAAGAGGCTTTAAAAACAGACAGTACTTTCGCTTGAATGTTTCTGTCTATCTTTTTCTTTTTTGACATCAAAATAAAATCTGATACAAATTTATGGTTTCTTTTCCAGTCGAAGAGTTATCTTATCAAAACCCTTAACATATTAATTATTTTTTTTGAAAG
>CAJWGK010000006.1 GCA_913030895.1 uncultured Flavobacteriaceae bacterium
TATTTGTTATAAAGTAACATTAATGTAAGAAAATTCTTCAAATTCTGATTTAGAAAGCTAGGCAGTAATCAGGTTTTTTTTCTGTAAGGCGTAAAAAGGATAGATCAATACGGCGCTGTAAACCAAATCTCCAAGAATGGTATTGAGAAAGAAAGGGATTGCCAAAGTGTAGCAACTTATCAACCCATCTATGGTGATTGGGTATCCGACTAGCCAAACACCAAAATTACTTACCAAAAAGAAAATGGTTGAGGACAGTAACACAGTACCAACGCTAATTTTTTTGGCCGTCATCCCCAATAAAGCAATCAAGACAAAAGCACCATAAACAAAAGGTATTGTGGCGTGGAGTCCTAAAAATAGATCGGAAATAAATAGGCTAATGATAGGGATCGCTAGGGTGACCCAACGATTGTTAAACCCCTTACTCGATAAAAGTGCTATGGCAGCAATGGGGGTAAAATTAGGTGGATGAGGAATAAATCTAGACAGTATGGCAATAAATATTACCGAAACTAAAAATACATTCTTATTAATCATATTCCAATAATGGTTGTTATAAAGATAAAGAATTATCAGTTATTTTGTGAGATACATCTTTCTTCTGGAATATAAATCATAAAACTCATCTTCTTTCAAGCTGTCAATAAACAGAATACTCTCTCCTGTGCTCTTCATTTCAGGACCCAGTTGTTTATTAACATTCGGGAACTTATTGAATGAAAAAACGGGTTGCTTGATGGCATAGCCCTTCAACTCTGGTTTAAAATCAAAATCAGTAACCTTATTATGTCCTAACATTACTTTTGTAGCATAATTGACATAAGGTTCCTTGTAAGCCTTTGCGATAAAAGGAACGGTTCTAGATGCTCTAGGGTTGGCCTCTATCACATAAACCTTATCATTTTTAATCGCATATTGTATATTGATAAGCCCTTTGGTATTTAATGCTAAGGCAATTTTGCGCGTGTGGTCTTTGATCTGTTGCAGAACAAACTCACCAAGATTGAAAACCGGTAAGGTGGCATTAGAATCTCCAGAATGGATCCCACAAGGCTCGATGTGTTCCATAATTCCAATGATATATATATTCTCACCGTCACAGATAGCATCTGCTTCTGCCTCTATTGCACCGTCTAAATAGTGGTCTAGCAATAATTTATTGTTTGGGATTTTTTGGAGTAAATCGACAACATGGGACTCAAGTTCCTCTTTGTTAATCACAATTTTCATTCCCTGACCACCCAAAACATATGATGGCCTAACTAATATGGGAAAATCCAGTTGATCCGCTAACTCGAGGGCTTGATCTGCAGTCTCTGCAACGCCGAACTCAGGGTAGGGAATATTGTTATTTTTTAGAAGAGTAGAAAAACTTCCTCTATCCTCGGCAAGGTCAAGAGACTCAAAGCTGGTTCCTATTATTTTTATTCCATATCGATCCAGTTTCTCTGCGAGTTTCAAGGCAGTTTGTCCTCCAAGTTGAACGATAACACCTTCCGGTTTTTCGAATCTTATAATGTCGTAAATATGTTCCCAGAACACGGGTTCAAAATACAGCTTATCTGCAATATCAAAATCAGTGGATACGGTTTCTGGGTTACAATTGATCATAATCGTTTCATAGTCACATTCCGAAGAAGCCAAAACACCATGTACACAGCAGTAATCAAATTCAATTCCTTGACCAATTCTGTTAGGGCCAGATCCTAAAACGATTATTTTTTTTCGATCACTTACTTTACTCTCATTATCACTAAAAGGTTCCCCGCCTTTAATTTGCATTTTTTCCTCAAAAGTGGAATAGTAATATGGTGTAGAAGCAGAAAATTCAGCAGCACAAGTATCTACCAATTTATAAACTCGCTGAACAGCCAATTGATCTCTTTTGTTGTAGACTTCGCTCTCTAAACAGTCTAACATATGAGCAATCTGTCTATCGGCAAATCCCTTTTGTTTGGCTTCAAGTAACAACTCCCTGTCTAAAGTATCAATAGTGAATTTAGATATTTCTTTTTCCAATTCATACAGTTCTTGATATTGCTTGAGAAACCACATATCAATTTTGGTGATTTCATGAATCCTACTTAAGGGAATACCCATTTGAATGGCATCATAAATTACAAAAACTCTATCCCAACTGGCATGCGTGAGTTTTTCGATTACTTGATCATACTCGACATATCCTTTGCCGTCTGCGCCCAAACCATTTCTTTTTATTTCAAGTGATTGTGTGGCTTTATGGAGCGCCTCTTGGAATGACCTTCCAATTCCCATTACTTCACCCACAGATTTCATCTGTAAACCTAATTTACGGTCTGATCCTTCAAACTTATCAAAGTTCCAACGTGGAATCTTAACTATAACATAGTCAAGGGTTGGTTCAAATAATGCAGAAGTAGATTTTGTAATTTGATTTTCCAACTCATCGAGTGTGTATCCAATTGCTAGCTTGGCAGCGACTTTCGCGATGGGATATCCAGTAGCTTTGGAAGCTAGTGCAGAGGAACGGGAGACTCTAGGGTTAATTTCAATAGCTATGATATCTTCTTTTTCATCAGGACTAACGGCGAATTGAACATTACATCCACCAGCAAAATCTCCAATACTCCTCATCATTTTGATTGCCATGTCGCGCATGCGCTGAAAAGCGGTGTCTGAAAGCGTCATGGCAGGAGCAACGGTAATGGAATCACCAGTATGAATTCCCATTGGGTCCATATTTTCAATGGTACAAATGATTACAACGTTGTCATTTTTGTCTCGTAGTAATTCTAATTCGTATTCTTTCCAACCTAATAGGGCTTTGTCGATTAGCACTTCGTGGATTGGTGAAGCCTCGAGACCTCTAGTCAGCAATTCTTCAAATTCACCTGCGTGGTGAACAAAAGATGCGCCAGTACCTCCGAGCGTAAATGAAGGTCTGATCACAAGTGGAAAACCGAATTTTTGTGCAATTTCTTTGCCCCTCAGAAAAGAGGTAGCTGTCTCAGCAGGCGCCACAGGTATGTCAATGGTCTTTAGTAACTTTTTAAAACGATCTCGATCTTCGGTAATATTGATGGCCTCAATATCAACGCCTATAATCTGTACATTAAAATCATCCCAAATGCCCTTGTCATCAGCCTCAATACAAAGATTAAGTGCAGTTTGCCCTCCCATTGTTGGAAGTACTGCATCAATTTTATGCTTTTTTAGTATTTCAATAATAGACTTTGTCGTCAGGGGTCGCAAATAAATATGATCCGCCATGGAGGGGTCGGTCATTATAGTTGCAGGGTTTGAGTTGATCAAAATGGTCTCAATTCCATCCTCCCTAATAGATCTTAATGCTTGGGTTCCGGAATAGTCAAATTCACAAGCTTGACCAATAATGATTGGGCCTGAACCAATAATTAAAATACTCTTAATCTCTGATTGTTTAGGCATAAATTATAGTTTTAAAAAATTCCTTTAATATAAAAAAAAAGGTGTCATTCTTAAAAGAATAACACCTTCAAATAATGGTTTTTTATTATCATTTCTTGTGACGTGGCTCTGAGGATACGGAAATTTTTTTCCTACCTTTCGCTCTCCGGCTTGCCAAGACTTTTCTGCCATTGGCTGAAGCCATTCTTTCACGAAAACCGTGCTTGTTTCTTCTTTTTCTTTTGGAAGGTTGAAAGGTCCTTTTCATTTTATTAATTAGGTTATCTTAAAGCCGGGCAAATATACAATATCTTTTTTCTAATACAAATGGTTTTAAAAGGATTCTTGTTAACTTTGGGCACAAATCAAATAATATGTTTCCGAAAATCATAAAATTAATCCTCGCAGTTGCCACATTGGGATACGCAGGTTATCAATTTTACGAAAGTTATATAGGTAATGGAATCTTCTTAACACTCTTATCCGGAGTTTTTGTACTGATTTATTTCAAAAATGAAATGATTTTTCTTGCCTTTTTAAGATTGAGAAAACAAGATTTTCAAGGCACTGAAAAGTGGCTAAACAGAATCAATAATCCAGAAAGTGCATTGATTCAAAAACAACTCGGATATTTTTACTATCTCCACGGTATCATTCAATCCCAAGCAAATCTGACCGTAGCTGAGAAACATTTCAAAAAAGCTATCCAGTTAGGGCTAACGATGTCTCACGACTTGGCAATGGCCAAAATGAGCCTAGCGGGAATATTAATGCAAAAACGCAGAAAAAGAGAGGCAATTGCCCTTCTTGCTGAAGCCAAAAAACTGGATAAGCACAATATGTTGTCTGATCAAATGAGATTGATGCAACAACAAATGAAAAAAATCTAGTAGTATCCCTCCTCTGGAATTGCGATCTCATAATATTTCCTTGATTTATTATTTAGATGATTTTGTATCAACCAAGGATTATGAATTTTTAATATTTTATAGTTTACCCCCATTTTTTTAGCAAAGCTAGCTATGTTATTAATAGGGGTGTCTAAGCCATGAAGTCTAACGGGAATAGACTTGTAAAGATCATTCTCATTGAATATATAACCGTATCGAGAAGGGTTTTCAATGATTTCCTTTACAGCTAAAATTCTAAAAACATATCTCGAAGTTTCTTGCCCCAAAAGCAAATCAAAATAGCCATTTACTTTTTGAGTATTTAAATTTCGGTTAATTCCTGTCATTCCACGATTATAAGCAGCAGCCGCAAGTATCCATGAACCGAACTTTTTTTTGGCTTTTTTAAGATATGTTGCTGCAACCCTTGTCGATAATTCTAGGTGGTAACGTTCATCCACGTTGCTATTTATTTCCAGCCCATACTCCTTTCCTGTAGTACGCATAATCTGCCAAAAACCCTTGGCTCCTGCAGGTGACCTCACATTTTCGAGACCACTTTCAATCACAGCTAAATACTTAAAATCAGTAGGTACACCCTCTTCCTCAAGAATGCGTTCTATCTCTGGGAAATATTTGTTACTTCGCTTATGCAGAAGCATCATATTGGACTGCCAATAAGTATTGACTAGCAACTCGCGATCAAGACGTTCTCTCAAATCAGGAGAGGTCATCGGGATGGATTCATCAGCAAAATTTAATGTATCGGGAAGATGAAGCGCATACACCTTATATGATAAATTATTACCAAGTGTATTGAAAGCAGAGAACAGATCGGACTTAAAAACAAATCCTGAAGTTATAACTAGTAATAATGGAACTACCCACCAAATCTTTTTAGAATCCAAAAGCAGATACATTTAATATTATGCTAATCTATGAAATTGTGGGGTTTCCTAGAATTATCTCTGGAAGGTTTTTATTAAACCATTGATGATATGTTAATATAATGGCATGATCACCAGGTACTTCAATGTATGGAGGTCTAACATTTTTGATAGGAAAAACAGTATCGTTTTTTCCATGAATATGAATAACATCCTGCTTGGGTTCACTTCTATCCCATTTAACCATTTTATCGATAGCCCAGCTGAGGTAATTCGGATCTCGCTCTGAAAGATATCTTTCGTATAACTCGAAACGTTTTTTTAATTCATTTCCGAACACGAACAAAGCAAAACTTTCAATATTCTGAATCCATTGAGTGGGTAGTAATTTATGAGCATTGGTTACTTGAGCTAACTTCATATGTACGGGTAACTCCTGATTACTTTTCACACTTGACACAATGATTATTTTTTCACAATCAATATAATTAGCCATTTCCTGAACCAAGACGCCTCCCATAGAGACACCAATGAGAATAGGTTTTTTGTGTTTGACCCTTTTACACATTCTTTTTGCGTATTCTTGAAGTGTTTCCGACTTTTCAGGGGGAAACCATGAGAGATAATTCACTTCAAAAGTCTCGGAAAACTTCAGGTATTCAAATATTAATGGGTTGGCACCCATACCAGGCATAAGATAAACTGATTTAATCATAAACTTTTCTTATTTAGAATTGCCAATTATTCAAAAAATTGTTAAATTTGTTGCCCCTCTTCAAATTATCAAACCTAATTTTATCAAATATTAATTAAACCAAATTAGTAAGTATAAAATGTATCCAGTTGAATTACAAAACAACGAATTTCTAAGACAATTTGAAACCTTTATTAATGGATCTCTCGCTAGAATAGAATACGCGGAGCAAGAAAGAAAAATTTTCCTCACAAAACTCGTTATCCCAGGAGAAGTTAGCGATGTGGAATTTGAAGAAAATTTTATCAAAAGTGTTTTAGAGTTCATTTCTGAAAAAAATTTAAGAGTAGTACCAACGTCACCCCAGATAGCTGGTTTTGTGAGACGTAATAAGTCATACAAATCACTATTACCTGTTGGGATAAAGCTTTAATTTTTAAGTTTAGAATCTAACAAACCCTTCTTGGTCAATTGTATCAAGGACTACTTCTTTGATGCTGTTAGCTAGAGATGGTTCCCATGGTGCTCTCACCTTGACATAGTTTTCACTGAAACCTGTGATATAGCCCTTTTTGTTTTCATGTTCAAAAAGAATTTTCACTTTTTTTCCCAATTGTTTTTCATAAAACGCACGACGCTTTTTTACCGATAAACCTCGGAGCATTTTACTTCTTTTTGACCTTACTATTTGTGGAACAACATCATCTATTTCAATAGCCTCGGTATTGGGACGTTCTGAATAAGAAAAAACATGTAAATAAGAAATATCCAAATCGGCTAAAAATTGATAAGTATCCAGAAACATTTCATCGGTTTCTCCAGGGAAACCCACGATAACATCACCACCAGTACACGCATCGGGCATTTGGGTTTTAATTTGGCTAACCCTATCAATATAAAGATCACTCAGGTATCTCCGCTTCATTTTCTTTAAGATTTCATCATTACCACTCTGCAATGGAATGTGAAAATGTGGAACAAAAGCACGACTTTGAGCCACAAAATCTATAATCTTATCTGACAATAAATTGGGTTCAATCGAGGAAATTCTAATTCTCTTAAGTGCCTCGATATCGTCTAATGCTTTAATTAAGTCAAGAAAAGTATGTTCGTGTTTTTTATTTCCAAACTCACCTTTTCCATAATCACCAATATTGACACCTGTAAGTACAATTTCTTTGATTCCCCTAGCAGTGATTTCAAGGGCTTGATTGATTATGTTTTCTAATGAATCACTTCTTGAAATTCCACGAGCCCTGGGGATTGTACAATAGGTACATTTGTAATCACAGCCATCTTGAACTTTCAAAAAAGCACGAGTTCTGTCGTCTATGGAATAGGAACTTTCATAAAAGTTAGCGTCTGCAATTTCGCAAGAGTGAATAGCCCCACTAGTCTTTTTTGTCAAGTCTGCCAAATAATCAATTAGCTTAAACTTCTCAGTCGCTCCCAGCACCAGATCAACACCATCGATAGCTGCAAGAGCCTTAGGTTGCAATTGAGCGTAACAGCCAATGGCAGCTATAAAAGCCTCAGGGTTTTGTTGAAGCGCTTTTTTTACGAGGCCCTTAAATTTCTTATCCGCATTTTCGGTAACTGAGCATGTATTAATTACATAAACCTCGGCTGGTGATTCAAAATCAACACGTTCAAACTTATCACTACTAAAATCCCTTGCAATTGTAGCAGTCTCTGAAAAGTTTAGCTTACAACCCAAAGTGTGAAAAGCTACCCTCGGTTTGGTTTCAATTTCCGGTGTGTTTCCAAGATTAATCATCAATTAATTCGACTAAAAATGTCGTATTTTGTCACAAATATACAACCTTTACTCATGCGAAATAACCGATCAAAACAGCATTCGTCCTTGGTGATCTTTGCCCTTGTATTGATCCTTGTTTGTTTTTCCTGTGGAGCTGAAGTTAAGGAAGAAAAAGCTGGTCAGGTGTTTAGGTATAATGAATTTGCAAATATAACCTCCTTGGATCCAGCATTTGCAAGAGTTCTTCCAAATATTTGGGCAACAACTCAGCTATTTAACGGATTGGTTCAATTGGACGATTCGTTAAATGTAACCGCAGATATCGCTAAAGATTGGTATATCTCAAAAGAGGGATTGCATTATGAATTCCTACTTCGGGATGATGTTTATTATCATAAATCTAAAGTTTTTGGTGATGCCTTAACCCGAAAAGTAGTTGCTGATGATTTTGTTTACAGCTTAAATAGGCTTCGCGACCCAAAAGTAGCCTCACCTGGCGGATGGGTACTTCAGAATGTCGAAAAGATTGAGGCGACAAACGACTCCATACTCAACATTAAACTAAAAAAACCATTTCCTGCTTTTTTAGGATTGCTAACGATGCGATATTGCTCTGTAGTACCCAAAGAAGCAGTTAAAAAGTTTGATGAAAACTTTAGAAGCCAGCCCATTGGCACCGGTGCCTTTTACTTTAAAAACTGGGAGGAAGACGTCAAATTGGTATTAAGAAAAAATCCTTTGTATTTTGAAAAGGACGATGAGGGCATTTATTTACCGTATTTGGAAGCAGTAGCCATCACTTTTATTCCAGATATTCAAAGTGAGTTCATGCTTTTCTTGCAGGGCAAACTCGATTTACTTAACTCCTTGGATAGCTCCTATAAAGATGAATTACTGACCACCGATGGTGAATTGAGTCAGGATTATCAAGGGAGAATTAATATGCAAAAAGGTCCTTATTTGAATACTGAATACCTTGGATTTTACCTTGATGCTAAATCAGAAGCCATTCGCTCACCGCTAGTTCGAGAGGCAATAAATATTGGTTTTGACCGTAAAAAAATGATTGCCTATTTAAGGAATAACATCGGTTTTATTGGAAATCGGGGGTTTATCCCTAGGGGACTACCTGGACACGGTGCAAGTACCGCTATTAGGTACAACCCCGAAAGAGCAACTGCATTGATTGAGGAATTTAAAAGGAAAAAAGGAAAAATCCCAGAAATAACATTAGCCACAGATGCCAATTACTTAGATATTTGCGAATATTTGCAAAGGGCGTTGGAAAAAATCGGTGTAAAAATTAAAATAGATGTTATGCCACCAGCTACTTTAAAACAAGCTCGCTCCTCCGGAAAACTAGAAATGTTTAGAGCCAGTTGGATTGCAGACTATCCTGATGCAGAAAATTATCTTTCTCTTTTCTACTCAAAAAATTATAGCCCAAGCGGACCTAATTATACGCATTACAAAAAAGATGAGTTTGACCTGCGCTATGAGAAAAGTTTTGAAATTACTGACCCAAAACTCAGAGCTTTAAATTATAGAGAAATGGATAGCCTTGCAATGATTGAGTACCCAATTGTACCTTTATATTATGACCAAGTAATTCGATTTACTCAAAAGAAAATTTCAGGCTTAAAAATAAATCCTGTCAACGTATTAAAGTTAAAAAGCGTAAAAAAGAAGCAATAAAAAAGCCGTCATAAGACGGCCTTTGATATTTTGAAAACAAAAAACAGTAAAATTATTTTTTGAATTTTGAGTATTTGTTTTTGAACTTATCAATTCTTCCTGCTGTATCAACCAATTTAGATTTACCTGTATAATATGGGTGTGATGTACGAGAAATCTCAAGTTTGACCAAGGGATACTCTACGCCTTCGTGCTCTATGGTTTCTTTCGTGTCTACAGTAGATTTGGATATGAAAATATCATCATTGGACATGTCCTTGAATGCAACCAATCTGTAACTATCGGGGTGGATACCAGTTTTCATTTTAATGTTTTATTAGAAAGTCTGCAAATTTAATGGTTTTTTGAATATTTTAGCAAAAAAAAATAACTTTATTACTTTCACTCAACCTTACTTCGAATCTTGAATCTACTTATATCATGAACAATCAAAAATTCTCTACTAAACAAATTGCCATTAATTTTGGCTTTTTACTCGCTGGTTACAACGTAATTACTGGTCTCATGCTGTTTTTTCTAGACATGCATTATCAAAACAATTCCACTGTTGGACTAGTCAATCTGGCTGTCATTGCAGCAGTAATCATTTATGGAATTACACAATTCAAAAAGTTCAATGACGGATTTATCAAATTGTCTGAAGCTTTAAAAACAGGATTGGGAATTGCCCTAATTTCTGGCATTGTCAGTGTTATTTATTCTATAGTTTTGATCACCTTCATTGATCCAGACTTCATAGATAAGATGCTTGAATTTCAAAAGGAAACAATGTTGGAAAAGAACCCTAACATGTCCGTTGAAAATGCAAACAAAATGGTGGACATGCAAAGAAAGTTTAGTGGTCCAATGATCACGTCTGCATTTATTATAATTTTTAATTTATTTTTTGGTTTTGTAATTTCACTCATTGTAGGTTTGATCGTTAAGAAATCTAAGCCCGAATAGCTTAAATTTCTTACTTTTGTTGGCGAAAATGACTTCTATATGGAACTTTCCGTTGTTATCCCACTGCTCAATGAAAGTGAATCGCTAGAAGAACTTCACCAGTGGATTTCTGCATCTCTTGATGCAAATCAATACCTATATGAAATTATTTTTATTGATGATGGTAGTACAGATAATTCGTGGGAAATCATAAATGAATTAGCCGAAAAAAATACGAATACTCATGGTATTCAATTTTCAAAAAACTTCGGAAAGTCACAGGCATTACACGCTGGATTCAAAGCCACCAAAGGAGATTATATCATTACTATGGATGCAGATCTTCAGGACTCTCCTGAGGAAATACATCAAATGATAACCGCCTTAAAAGAAAAAAAATTAGACCTGATTTCCGGTTGGAAGAAAAAACGTTACGATTCAATTTTATTCAAAAATATACCCTCAAAAGTATTCAACTGGGCTGCTCGAAAGGTTTCTGGTATTAGGCTTCACGATTTCAATTGTGGATTGAAAGCATATCGAATGGAAGTGATCAAGACAATTGAGGTCTATGGAGAAATGCATAGGTATATCCCAGTCATTGCAGCTAATGAGGGTTTTACAAGAATTGAGGAGCAGATTGTAAAGCATAAAGCCAGAAAATATGGGAAAACAAAATTTGGAGGAGATCGCTTTATCAAAGGATTTTTAGATCTGATTACGCTTTGGTTTATAAAAAGTTTTGGGAAAAGACCGATGCACTTTTTTGGCTTGTGGGGAACTATAATGCTTATGGTTGGGTTTGGATTTACAATCTACTTGGGTATTGATAAGCTCTATTTTAATAAACAAGCCCGACTTATTACGCAAAGGCCCGAATTTTATATTGCCCTAACCACAATGATTATGGGCGCACAATTTTTCATAGCAGGGTTTTTAGGTGAAATTCTAATCCGAAACGGTAAAGATATTAAACGGTATAACATTATTAAAACAACCAAATGACAATCGAATTTGAAGCGAAAATCGGGGAATGGTCTCAACCACCATTTGATGAAGCGACTCGCTTAAAAATAATGGAATTAAAAAATAAGCCTGATCAACTAGAGGATGCTTTCTATAAAGATTTGGAGTTTGGAACCGGAGGAATGCGAGGTGTAATGGGAGTGGGCACCAACCGAATTAACCAATACACACTAGGAAAAAGCACTCAGGGGCTCTCCGATTATCTAAAAAAATGTTTTGAAGGTGAAATAAAAGCGGTCATTGCCTTCGATTGTAGAAATAACAGTAAAAGTTTAGCGAGAAAAGTCGCAGAAGTTTTTTCTGCCAATGGTATCAAAGTTTATCTTTTTTCAGATCTACGCGCAACTCCAGAATTGTCATTTGCAGTAAAACACCTCAAAGCTCAGTGTGGGATTGTTTTAACAGCTTCCCATAACCCCCCAGAATACAATGGCTATAAAGTCTATTGGGAAGACGGAGGACAAATTGTTCCTCCTCAGGATCGTGAGATTATAGATCAAATAGATAAAACTCAATTTAATGACATCTTATCTGAGCCCGATGAATCACTTATTGAAATTATTGACAATGAAGTAGATGAAGCTTTTTTAAGTACTTCGGTTGAATTAGGTAAATTAAATTTCGAACAAAGGGATAATTTTAAAATTGTTTTTACCTCACTGCATGGAACTTCAATCACTGCCGTTCCTAGAGTACTAGAAAAAGCAGGATATAATCAAGTGCATATTGTCCAGGAGCAGGCAAAACCAGATGGAAACTTTCCTACTGTTAAATCACCAAACCCAGAGGAGCCTGAAGCACTTAGACTAGCAATAGAACAGGCTGAAAAACTTAATGCTGACATCGTCATTGGTACTGATCCAGACTGTGATCGACTTGGTGTGGCAGTGAGAGATAAAAATAATGCTTTCTGTTTACTGAATGGAAATCAAACTATGGCAGTTATGACCTATTTTCTTCTGGAAAACTGGAAAAAAAACAATCGCTTAAACGGAAATCAATTCGTGGCAACAACAATTGTCTCCACCCCAATGATCGAAAAAATGGTAACTGCCTACGGCGTAAAATACATGGAAACTTTAACTGGTTTTAAATGGATTGGTAAATTGATTAAAGATTACCCAACACTTGAATTTATTGGTGGAGGCGAAGAAAGTTTCGGATACTTGGTAGGTGATCAAATAAGAGACAAGGATGCGGTAACAGCGACCCTGCTCGCTTGCGAAATTGGAGCCTATGCAAAGGAAATGGGGAAAAGTTTTTTTGAAATTCTTGAGGACTGTTACCGAAAATTTGGAGCACATAAAGAAAAGCTGCTTTCATTTACCCAAAAAGGAAAGGAAGGTGCCGAAAAAATTAAGTCGATGATGGATGGTTATCGAAAAAATCCTCCTAAAAAACTTGGCGGTATAAGAATTATTGAAATTGAAGACTATTTAAAAAGCACCCGGGTAATGGTTGAGCAAAATATTTTGGAAAACATTACTTTACCCAAAGCGAATGTTTTAATCTTTAAATTAGAGGATGATTCTAGAATTGCTATTAGACCTAGTGGCACAGAACCTAAAATTAAATTTTATTTTAGTGTCAACGGTAAAATAGATAAAAATGAATCTTGGCATGAGGTAGAAGAAAAGCTCGACCAAAGAATAGACGAAATCATTGAGTCATTAAATTTATAAATGAACTACTTTATAAAAATACTTCGATTTGGTATCCCTTACAAGAGGTTTGCCTTTTTGAATATTTTATTTAACATGCTTTATGCATTGTTTTCTGCTTTGGCATATGTGGCTATGATCCCAATGATGCAAATACTTTTTGGTACAACCAAAAAAACATATTCGCCGCCTCTTTATCAAGGAGTAAGTGAAATAAAATCTTTTATTGAAGGTTTTTTCAACTACAAAGTCACCCAGTATCTCGAAAAAGATAACGGTATGGCACTATTGTTTGTAATTGGGATGATAATAAGCCTATTTTTCCTTAAAAATATTTTCAATTACTTAGCAATGTTCTTTATTACTTTTCTTAGAAATGGGGTACTTAAGGACATTAGAAATAGTTTGTATAAAAAAACCACATCGCTCCCACTAGACTTTTTTTCAGAAAAGAAAAAAGGCGATTTAATGGCCAGAATTTCATCAGATGTACTAGAATTACAACACTCTTTCCTTTCGGTTTTAGAATTATTAGTAAGAGATCCGCTTACGATAATTTTCTCCCTAGTTGTAATGTTTAGTTTTAGTGTTAAACTGACCTTGTTTGTCTTGATATTTATTCCTTTATCGGGCATAATTATATCTCAAATAGGTAAATCTTTAAAGCGCAAATCTGCCCGCGTTCAAACAGAACAAGGAGAGTTTCTATCGATTTTGGAAGAAACCTTGGGAGGAATAAAGATTATCAAAGCCTTTAATGCTCAGGAAAGTTTCATCAAAAAATTCGCCAAATCAACACAGCGTTTTTTTAATTTTTCAAACAAACTCCTGAATAGACAAAACCTGGCCTCTCCCATAAGCGAGTTTTTAGGTATTCTAGTAATAAGTGTTTTGCTATGGTATGGAGGCAGAATGGTTTTGGTTGACCAAACACTCAATGGGGCTATTTTTCTGTCTTACTTGGGATTAGCATACAATATACTTACCCCAGCCAAAGGAATTAGTAAGGCTTTCTACAACATTAAAAAAGGAGACGCAGCAGCACAGCGTGTTTTGGATATTCTGGAGGCCAAGGATGATATGGAAGACCATAAAGATGCGCAAAATTTAGCGCGTTTAAACAAGGAAATTAAGTTTGAAAAAGTTTCTTTCTCTTATAAAAATAATAATGTGCTAGAAAACTTTTCACTCCAAATCAAAAAAGGGCAAACCGTTGCACTGATTGGACCCTCTGGAAGTGGAAAAACAACGGTGGCTAATTTAATTAATAGGTTCTATGACATTAAAGAAGGTCAACTAACGCTTGATGATATTCCAATCAACAAAATAAAAAAATCGGATCTGTACGCACTAACAGGCATGGTAACTCAAGATTCAATTCTCTTTAATGATAATGTAATTAACAACATTGCGTTGGGGAATTCAGAAGCAACTATTGATGAAATCAAAAAAGCTGCTGAGGTGGCAAATGCCGCAGAGTTCATTGAAAAACTAGAAAACGGGTATGAGACTGTTATTGGTGAGGGAGGCAATAAACTCTCCGGAGGTCAGAAACAAAGACTTTCAATTGCAAGAGCTATTCTAAAAAATCCAGATATTCTAATTTTGGACGAAGCCACATCAGCTTTGGACACAGCTTCGGAAAAATTGGTTCAAAATGCATTGGAAAACTTAATGAAAAACAGAACTTCTTTGGTTATTGCTCATCGACTATCGACTATTAAAAAAGCTGATTTAATTGTCGTGTTAAATCAGGGGAAAATTATTGAAGTCGGTACACATAAAGAACTATTAAAAGGTGAATCTACTTATAAAAAGCTTGTTGAATTACAAACTTTTTAGTTAAGCATTAAACTTTTTAGAAGAATAATAATCAAACAATAAAAACATTTGAACCAGCAAAATCAATTTATTGATGCTCTAAATGATCCTGAGACTCAGGGAAGTGCATTTAAAAAATTAATTGCTGATTACAAAGAACGATTGTACTGGCATATCAGGAAAATCGTAATAGATCATAATGATACTGATGATGTTTTGCAAAATACTTTTTTAAAAGTTTTTGAAAACATCAATAAGTTTAAGGGAAATAGTAATATTTATACTTGGATGTATAGGATAGCGACAAACGAAGCTTTAAATTATTTAGGTAAAAAATCGAGACAGGTCGGTGTTACCAGTGAGGAATGGATAGAGAAAAAAACTGAAAAACTTGAATCTGACGTTTATTTTGAGGGCGACGCTATGGAGCTAAAACTTCAGAAAGCTATAGCATCTTTACCTGAGAAACAACGACTAATTTTTAATATGAGGTATTTTGAAGAAATTAAATATGAAAAAATGTCCGAGATTTTAGAAACTTCAGTAGGTGGATTGAAGGCATCTTATCATCATGCCGTTAAAAAAATTAAAAACAGAATTAATGAGTGAGATTGGCAAAAAACACTCGTTTAGAGTTCCAAAGGACTATTTCGATTCTTTTGAAGAGAAAATGTTAGATCAAATTGATTCAAAAGTTTCCGAATTTGGTTTTACAACCCCTAAAAACTATTTTGAAAAAGTTGAACGCGATATATTGAGCAGAGTAAACTATCCTTCGGGAAGTCGTTCTGTTTTAAAATATATGTATAGAGCTGCCGCAGTCGCTGCAATTTTGATAGCCTTCATTTACAATGAAAACAATCAAAAAATACAATATGAAATGACGGAGCTATTTATTGAAGAATATATAATCGGAAGTTCTACCTACGAAATTGCTGATTATACCGATTTTAATGGTTTAAGTGTAGAGACATTACTCAATTCTTATGAGTCAACGGGAATTGAGGGTGTTCTAGATATTAGACTTTATGGAGAAAATCCAACGAATTTAAACATACTTGATGATGAATAAGTTATTAACGATTGTATTGTTACTCAATTTGAGTATAGGTTTCGGTCAAAATAAAAAAATGAGTTTTGAACGCCTTAAAGCCTTTAAAATGAGTTATATAACTGAAAAAGTTGATTTAGACGAAAACCAAGAAAGTGTATTCTGGGAGATTTACGGTGAATACGAAAAGAAGATTTATGAAAAATGCAGGAAAAAAATCAGAGAGGTACGTAAAAAATATCTTCTCACAGTCGACAGCATCACAAATGAAGAAGCTTTTGAGGCAATTAAACAAATCAATGATTTGGAACACTTAGCAATCAAACTTGAAGAGGAGCGAGATTTTAAACTACTTGAAAAATTTTCTCCAAACACCATTCTCAAAGTTCACCATGCCGAATATCATTTCAACCGTGATATGTTGAATAGAATGAAAAAAAATAAAACGAAAGCCAAAGAGGAATAATATTGAAGTAGTTTTGAAAGCTAAATGAGACTACATCGAAATATTGCTTTGGGGATTGCATCAGGCCTAAATGAAACACTTATTGACAAGCGCCCTGCTTCTGATGTAATTAAAAAACTTCTAAAAAGCAATCCAAGCTGGGGCTCAAGGGATCGGAGAACAATAGCCAAAATTTTTTATGATATCATTAGACAGAAGCGACTCATTGAGGGAGCTTTGGGGTTAGAGGGTAATGAATCAGAAGCCGTTCCTCTAAAATTAATTGCTGGCTGGATGATGCTCAATGATTTTGTACCTCCAGACTGGGAGGAATTTCAGGGTATTGAAAGTCAAAAATTCAATCAGACCGTCAATTCTTTGATTAAAGAAAGAAAATATAAATTTTCTATTCCAGACTGGTTAGATCAAATGGGTATTGCGGCATTTGGAGAACATGTGTGGAGTAAAGAGATTGAAGCCTTAGATCAACCTGCCCAACTAGTTATTCGAGTTAATCGACTTTTAATTTCAACCGTTGCGCTTAAAAAATTATTACAAGAAAAATATCAAATCAATACTGAAAAAATCCACCCTTACCCCGATGCATTAATTTTTGACAAACATCAATCTCTTCAGCCTATAAAAGAATACCGTCAGGGCTTTTTTGAAGTGCAAGATGCAAATTCTCAAGCCATTACACCTTGGCTAAAACCTCAAAAAGGCAAGTACTATATTGATGCATGCGCTGGAGCTGGAGGAAAAAGTTTACATCTCGCAAGCCTAACAAATGATGAAGCTAGAATAATGGCACTTGATACCAACGGTTTAAAACTAAACGAATTGAGGAAGAGAGCCCATCGTAACCAAACAGAATCGATAGAGACAAATTGTGTCATAAAGTCAGAAATATTAACGACCATTAAGGGCAACGCAGACGGATTGCTCATTGACGCTCCATGCAGTGGCTTGGGTGTTTTAAAAAGAAATCCAGATACTAAATGGTTAATCAATCCAGACCGTATCCAGGAAATTATACTTATGCAGGAAAAAATTTTACAAACTTATTGCTCGTCAATTAAAAAAGGAGGCTTGTTGGTGTATGCTACTTGTTCTATTTTACCTCAAGAAAACAGTCAGCAGATTGAAAAATTTTTGAATAGTGAACAAGGAAGAAGCTTTGAGATTGACGAAGAAAAAACCTATTTCTCTCACGAATCTGGCTTCGATGGATTTTACTGTGCTCGATTAATAAAGAAAATGTGAATAAATTGCTGAAAAGTTGTGCAACGCGTACGATTTTGATAGCCTTTAAATGCTGGGAAAAAATTATTTTTATATCGATTTAAAACAATCATGATTTATTTTTTCGGAAATCCCTCAACTGACGTCTACGCTGTCCAAACCTCTGTTAAGCTTGATAAGCTCAATCAAAAAAAACTAGTTTGGCTATTTGGAAACAGCCCTTTAATTCGTAAGGAAAAAATTAGTGGTGACTTTATAGGTCCTAGAGCTTCAATGGTTACTCCTTGGAGTACCAATGCCGTTGAAATTACTCAAAATATGGATATCTCTGGCATCATTAGAATTGAATGCTTTAGAGCAAAAAAAACTAAGGATACTTTTGATCCCATGCTTTTTGATGCCTATGCTGGACTAAATCAAACTGTTTTTGATATAGACATCAAACCAGAGCAAATTATATCTATTTCCGATATTGAGGCTTACAATAGAAAAGAAGGCTTGGCTTTAAGTGATGATGAGGTAAATTACTTGGAGCAACTTTCGCAAAAAATTGGACGAATGCTTACAGACTCGGAGGTCTTTGGATTTTCACAGGTAAACTCAGAGCACTGTCGCCATAAAATTTTCAACGGAAAGTTTGTGATTGATGGAGAAGACCAAAAAGAAAGTCTTTTTCAAATGATTAAAAAGACATCTTCGGTTCATCCCAACTCGATCATATCTGCATACAAAGACAATGTCGCATTTGTCTCTGGACCAGAAATAGAGCAATTTTCTCCCCGAGATGGTGCCATACCTAGTATTTATGAAGTGAAAAATATTAATAGTGTTATTTCACTAAAAGCAGAGACTCATAATTTTCCAACGACAGTAGAACCGTTTAATGGTGCAGCTACAGGCTCAGGTGGAGAAATTCGTGATAGATTAGCAGGTGGTCAAGGTTCGCTTCCACTAGCAGGTACAGCAGTTTACATGACCCCCTATTCAAGAGTAACTGAGGATCGTGAATGGGAGAAGGGTTTTCCTGAACGAAAATGGTTATACCAAACCCCAATTGATTTATTAATTAAGGCATCCAATGGAGCATCGGATTTTGGAAATAAATTTGGACAACCCTTAATCGCAGGATCTGTTTTGACTTTTGAACATCAGGAAAAGGATCATCGATTGAGCTATGACAAAGTTATTATGCTCGCTGGTGGTATCGGCTATGGTGTAAAAGAACAGGCGAAAAAGAAAAAACCCTCGAAGGGAGATCTTATTGTTATTTTAGGAGGGGATAATTATCGAATTGGAATGGGAGGTGCTGCGGTTTCGTCCTCCAATACTGGAGCCTTCAGTAATGAAATTGAACTTAACGCTGTTCAACGTTCCAACCCTGAAATGCAAAAAAGAGTAGCCAATGCTATCAGAGCTTTAGTCGAAAGCTCCAAAAACCCCATTATCTCAATTCACGACCACGGAGCAGGAGGTCACTTAAATTGTCTGTCAGAATTAGTTGAAGAAACTGGAGGAAAGATTTTTTTGGATCAACTTCCTATTGGTGACCCAACGCTTTCTGCTAAGGAAATTATTGGAAATGAATCTCAAGAGAGAATGGGACTTATTTTATCAGCAACCGATGCGGAGCGATTGAAAATAATCGCAGAACGAGAAAGAGCTCCTTTTTATATCGTTGGAAGTGTAACTGAGGACCAACACTTTTCTTTCCTTAACAATGAAAATGGCGAAAAACCAATTGATTTAGAGTTAGAATCACTTTTTGGAAGTGCACCAAAAACTACGCTTACTGATCAAAGAAAAACGCCTCAATTTGATGAACTAAACTGTAATTTCTCACAATTTGATACGCTGCTAACTGCTGTTCTAAAGTTAGAGGCCGTAGCCTGCAAGGACTGGCTTACCAATAAGGTAGATCGCTGTGTGACAGGAAAAGTAGCCCAACAACAAACAATAGGGGAATTGCAATTACCGCTGAGTAATTGTGGTGTAATGGCTCTTGATTTTAAGGGAAATAAAGGGGTTGCAACTGCTATCGGACATTCCCCAGTAATTGGTTTAATTGACCCTGCTAAAGGAAGTGTGAATTCAATTGCAGAATCATTAACCAATATAATTTGGGCTCCTTTGGAAGAAGGATTAAAGTCCGTTAGTTTGTCCGCCAATTGGATGTGGCCTTGTAATAATGCAGGGGAAAATGACAGGTTGTATCGCGCCGTAGAAGCTTGTGCTAATTTTGCGATAGAATTGGGGATCAATATACCTACTGGGAAGGATTCTTTGTCTATGAAACAAAAATACCCTGAAGGCGATGTTTTAGCTCCTGGGACTGTAATTATCTCTTCAACAGGACAATGTAGTGACATAACCAAGACCATTGTTCCTACAGCAATTCCTGATAAGGGGGGGCTGTTTTACATTAACCTATCTTCAGAAAAACATAAACTCGGCGGTTCCTCTCTTGGGCAAGTTTGCAACAAAGTAGGAATGCAAGCGCCGGGAATAAGTGATATTGATGGATTTAAAAACGCTTTTAATTTTATTCAAGATTTAATTCTGGATAAAAAGATTGTAGCAGGTCACGATATTTCCTCTGGAGGATTGATAACAACCTTGTTAGAGATGTGTTTTCCATCTCAAAATGTGGGAATGGAAATTGACCTAGCCCCAATCCAAAATGATAATACTATAGAATTAATGTTTGCTGAAAATTCAGGTTTGGTGATACAGTGTATGGAAAACTTACCAGAATTGCTAGAAACCATAGGAGTGAGCTGTATTAATTTGGGTGTGGTAAATAACACTGGTAAATTGACAATAAAAAACCGTAATGATCATTTGAATCTTGATATTGCCAAATATAGGGATATATGGTATTCTACTTCAGCGGCATTGGACGATCATCAGACAAGTAATGGACTTGCGAAGGTGAGATTCAACAATTACAAACACATTCCTTTGAATTTTAAATTCCCAAAAGGGTTTAATGGCAATAGCAACCAAAAAATTCAAAAAGGAATTAAAGCTGCGATTATAAGAGAGAAGGGAAGTAATTCTGAAAGAGAAATGGCTTATGCCATGCATGTTGTTGGTTTTGATGTTTATGACATACATATGACTGATATGATCAACGGTAGAGAAACTCTTGAAGACTATCAGTTTATTGTCGCGGTTGGGGGCTTCTCAAATTCCGATGTTTTAGGCTCTGCAAAGGGTTGGGCAGGTGCTTTTTTGTACAACCCAAAAGCCAAGGAAAGTTTAGATAACTTTTTCGCAAGGGAGGATACACTTTCTCTTGGTGTTTGCAATGGTTGTCAACTTTTTATCGAATTAGGGTTAATTACCCCTGAACATTCAGAATTACCTAAAATGGGTCACAACTCCTCTGGGAAATTCGAGTGTCAGTTTACTGCTGTCAATATAAATATCTCATCATCAATTATGATGAAAGGATTGGAAGGAAGTACACTAGGGATTTGGGCCGCACATGGAGAAGGAAAATTTAATCTACCAATGAAGGAGTCTGACTATCAAATTCCCGCAAAGTACCACTATGATAAGTACCCTGCTAATCCAAATGGATCTGATAATAATGCAGCGATGTTATGCAGCGATGATGGCAGGCATTTGGTTATGATGCCCCATCTTGAACGATCTACTTTTTCTTGGAATTGGGCGCATTACCCCTCCGATAGGAATGATGAGTTTTCCCCTTGGATTGTTGCCTTTGAAAATGCCATTGACTGGTTATCTAAAGGGCAATAAAGTCTACTTTCATGTTAGAAAATAATTCTTATTTTAGACTCAAAAAGTAACATGACTCCAAAAAGGATTTTCGATATCCTAGCTTTCCAAGCGAAAAGCAATCCCATAGAAAAGTGTTTGTCCATGAAAAAGAACGGGGATTGGGAGGCAACATCGACTCTGGAGTTTTTGGAGGCCGCAAACCAAATAAGTTCGGCATTATTAGAGTTAGGCGTTAAACCTCAAGATAAAATTGCATTAATCACGACATCTAACAGAACAGAGTGGTCGATTTTTGACATGGGAATACTTCAGTTGGGAGGCGTAACGGTTCCAATTTACCCGACAATCAGCTCTAGCGATTATGAATATATATTAAATCATTCCGAAAGCACCTATTGTATTGTTTCCGATGAAGAAATTTATCTAAAATTATCCTCAATTAAGGACAAATTAAAGAAATTAAAAGGCATCTATAGTTTTGAGGAAATAAAAGGCTGTAAACATTGGTCTGAACTCCTTCAAATCGGAAAGAAAACATTAAATGAGGAAAAGTTAGACAAAGTAAAATCGAGTGTCAACTCGGAGGATTTAGCTACCATAATATATACATCTGGAACTACTGGTGTCCCAAAAGGCGTAATGCTCAACCACAGCAACATCGTATCAAACGTAATTTCCGCTTCTAAAAAAATACCATTAAATATTAACAGCTCCTGTACCTTGAGCTTTCTGCCTGTTTGTCATATTTTCGAGCGTACTTTTGTCTACTTATACATCTACAACAGTTTAGAAGTTTATTTTGCTGAGTCACTCGAGACAATTCCCGAAAACCTAAAAGAAGTAAAACCGCATTTTATCACAGCAGTTCCAAGGTTGTTAGAAAAAATCTACGGTAAATTCTATGAAAAAGGAGATGCTTTAAAAGGTTACAAAAAAATCATTTTTAAATGGGCAATTAAAATAGCTGAGGTTTACGAACCCGACAATTCTAATGGATTTTGGTATAAACAAAAGCTCAAAATAGCACAAAAATTAGTTTTAAATAAGTGGAAAGCTGCGCTGGGCGATAATATCAAACTAATCGCTTCAGGAAGTGCTCCGCTTCAAACCCGATTGATTAGACTTTTTTCTGCTGCTAAAATGCCCATTGTGGAGGGGTACGGTCTGACTGAAACCTCCCCAGTTTTGAGCTTCAATGATATTCGAAATAATGATCTTAAAATTGGAACAGTAGGAAAATCGATTGAAGGAGTGGAAATCAAAATTGCAGAAGATGGAGAAATTTTATGCAAAGGCCCAAATATTATGGTAGGTTACTACAAGAATGACATACTCACCAGTGAGGTAATGAGCGGAGATTTCTTTCATACTGGTGATATAGGTACTCTGGATAGTGAAGGCTTTTTAAAAATAACGGATAGAAAAAAGCAAATGTTTAAAACATCAGGCGGAAAATATATTGCACCTCAGGTTATAGAAAATCAACTTAAAAAATCTCTTTTAATAGAGCAAATTATGGTGATCGGTGAGGGCGAGAAAATGCCTGCTGCACTCATTCAACCCAATTTTGATCAATCAAGATTATGGTTTAAAGAAAATGGAGTGAGTTTTGAAGATACCCAAGCAGGTATATGCCAAAATAAAGAATTAATTCAACAAATAACGGATGAAATAAGAGTCCATGATGACAAGTTTGGTAGTTGGGAATCTGTTAAAGTTATAAAGCTGACTCCAGATGTATGGTCGGTTGACCAAGGACACCTCACTCCTACCATGAAGGTTAAGAGAAAAGCAGTTTTAGATAAGTACCAACCATTGGTTGATGAAATTTACAAGTATTTTTAAAAAATATTTATTATGCATGCATAATATTTTGTAAATTTGAGTAATTGGTTAACAAATGAAAAAAAATACCCTTGATGCTGTGTTGAGATCAACATGGAACTCTGTGAGTAAGATGTACAATCGAGAAGCATTGAAGTTTGATTCTACAATGGCAACAGGCTTTGCCTTGTTAAATATTGATTCGGAGGGTACCCCATCGACTGCCTTAGGCCCAAAATTGGGAATGGAATCGACTAGTTTATCTCGATTATTGAAAAGCATGGAAGAAAAAAAACTTATTATTAGAAAACCTAATCCCAATGATGGTCGTAGTGTTTTGATTTTTTTAACTCAATTTGGAAAAGAAAAAAGGGATTACTCTAGATCGGTTGTATTGAATTTTAACAATCATATTGAAAGCCAGCTAGACAATAAACAAGTGATGCATTTTCTTCAAGTGGCAG
Organism: uncultured Flavobacteriaceae bacterium; assembly: GCA_913030895.1. Classification (GTDB taxonomy): domain Bacteria; phylum Bacteroidota; class Bacteroidia; order Flavobacteriales; family Flavobacteriaceae; genus UBA8316. Next base: position 23,539 of record CAJWGK010000006.1, read on the forward strand.
AGTGCATCAAGAAAGAAAGTAAAAAGTTTGAAAATTATATAATAAATTAAACCCAAAGCCTAATGGAAATATCACAAAATACTACTGTTAAAGGAGGGGAATTCATCATCAAAGAGTACAGTCCCGTCGACATTTTTACCCCTGAAGATTTTTCAGAGGAACAAATTATGATGAAAGAAAGTGTCCAGGAATTTATAGACCGGGAAGTATGGCCTAATAAAGAACGCTTTGAAAAAAAGGATTATGAATTAACCAAAACCTGCATGCAAAAGGCAGGAGAACTTGGCTTTCTGGCCGTTGGCGTTCCTGAAGAATATGGTGGCATGGGTATGGGATTTGTCTCTAGTATGCTGGTCTGTGATTACATATCTGGTGCTACTGGTTCGTTTTCAACCGCCTTTGGCGCTCATACAGGAATTGGAACGCTACCGATTTTGCTTTATGGAAGTGAAGAACAAAAACAAAAATACGTTCCCAAATTGGCAAGTGGCGAGTGGTTTGGATCCTATTGTCTCACAGAACCTGGAGCAGGCTCAGATGCCAATTCGGGAAAAACAAAAGCGGTATTATCTGAGGATAAAACACACTATTTGATTTCTGGACAAAAAATGTGGATTTCCAATGCTGGTTTTGCTGACTTATTAATTGTTTTTGCTCGGATTGAGGATGATAAAAGTATTACTGGTTTTATTGTGCCCAATGATCCAAGTAATGGCATTACAATGGGTGACGAGGAAAACAAACTCGGTATTCACGCTTCATCAACTCGTCAAGTATTTTTTAACGAAACAAAGGTGCCTGTTGATCATATGTTAGCCTCGCGTGGACAAGGTTTTAAAATAGCTATGAATGCGTTAAATGTCGGAAGAATTAAACTAGGTGCAGCATGTTTGGATGCACAGAGAAGGGTAATTGACAATGCTGTTCGGTATGCCAACGATAGAATCCAGTTTAAAACTCCGATTGCAAAATTTGGTGCAATCAAAGAAAAAATTGCCCGCATGGCAAGCTCCTGTTATGTTAGCGAGTCGGCCAACTACAGGGCAGCTTATGATATTGAAACTAAAATAAAAAACTTGCTAGCTGAAGGACACGATCAGCAAACAGCAGAACTAAGGGGGGTTGAAGCGTTTGCTATTGAATGTTCAATAATTAAAGTAGCAACATCTGAGGATATACAAAACTGTTCAGATGAAGGCATTCAAATTTTTGGAGGTATGGGGTTCTCAGCCGATACACCAATGGAATCCGCTTGGAGAGATGCTAGAATTGGAAGAATATATGAGGGTACCAATGAGATTAATAGAATGTTATCCGTTGGAATGTTGTTGAAAAAGTCAATCAAGGGAGAGTTGGATCTTATGAATGCTGTTATGAAGGTAGTAGGAGAAATAACCGAAGGAAAAGCTACAACATTAGAGAACCCTGTGAGTGAATTAGCGGAAGAACTCATCAAGTTAAAAGACCTAAAAAAAGTATTTCTGATGATTGCGGGTTCGGCTTTCCAAAAGTATGGGACAGAGTTCGACAAGCACCAGCAGACACTCCTTGGGCTTTCAGATATGTTGATTGAAATCTATTTTGCTGAATCGGCTTTATTGAGAACAATAAAAAATATTGACCGTGGTTTAGATATGACCTATCAAACCGATATGTCAAAATTATATCTTTTTGAGGCTACCGAAATCGTGCTGAAAAGAGCCAAAGAAATCATTGGAAATATTTCGGATGGAGATGCCAAAAAAACACTTCTTAAGGGGGTTCATCGTTTGTGTAGATATGATGATTTACCAGATATAATCAGTTTAAAAAATCGTATTGCTGATAAAGTGATTGCTGAGAATAAATATTGTTTTTAGTCAATGAAAACAAGCTAAATCCTCATTCTTATACAGGAGATTTTTATCGGTAATTATCTGTTTGTAGGTGTTTAAAAAAACCTCGCTGATTTCTTCTAAACTTACTAAAATCGAACGTTAGAATAATTTCAAAGATTGAGGGGGAATGAACCTTTGCCATAGATCTTACTGGGAAGGAGTAGCTAAAACCAAATTCAAAGTTCTCTAGAGACAGGGCAACAGAAAACCCAAGATTATTGAGGTTGAATTGATCTACATTTGAGATTTTTTGGTTCAATCCAACGGAAAATTCACCCATTCTGATCTCCTCAATTAAGTTTAGATATAGGCTCTTATTAAAACTAGTCAAAGAAAAATAAGTAAACAGATAAGTGTGTCTGGGAAGAAAGCTTTGATCGTACGGATTTACGTCAAACTCATAACCCGCTTGAAAGGATAAACTTATTGGCGTACTGTATTTTTTTTCCTTATTTAGACTTGTATTGGGTCGATTTAAGTGTTTCAATGAAAGACCAAGGATATAGTCTTCATTGTGAAGTATAAAAGATGCACCCAAATCAAAATAGTTAACATTTTCAATTATTTCTCCCAAAGGGTCAATGGTTTCAGTATTGATAAAACCAGTGGTAACATCAAGTTGATCCTCAAAAACTAAACTCTCTTTATCAAATTGATTGTTTCCTACCCCAAGTGTTAATGCTGGAAGAAAATAGGTCCTATTGGAAACCTGAATTTTATATACATAGGTGAATTTGAATATATTAATAGAAAGGTCATTGGAAACTACTTTGAGAGAATTGATATCAAACCCCAAACTAAATTTACTGCGGTCAAAGGATAGGGTACCAAATAAGTATTTGTTATCCATCTCAGAGCTTTGACCCAAGGACAAAGAATTATAGAGGAGACCAACTTTATTTAGATTCTTGATTTGCCCCAATAATTTCATTCCACACCAAACCATCCAGTGAACTTATCCACTGATATCTTGAATCATTTGCTGCAAGAGCTACCCCCTTTACGGTTGCATTGGTATTGGATTCCAGTAAGAGGTCTGGATAGCCATTACAAATATTAATTATTGATTTATCTACCGGATTATCTTTAAAAAAAACTACACCTCCATCTTCGATCTCATTTAAAGTTAACACCAATGAAGCTGTCCCAGTGTCACCCCCCTTTTCCAGGGAAACCGTTACCCTATCTCCATCAAAAAACAAGTCCGTATGGGTAAAAGTTGAAAGGTTATTAGGGCCTTGCTTTAAAATCCCGTTGATGTAAAACATGTAATTAATTCCATTATTAGGTGTTGCCGTAAAGGTGATGGCATCTCCCTCGCAAAAAGTATCACTCGATACAGAACTTGTCAGTGAAGTCGTGACTGTTGCAGTGATACTTTCAACGGTAAAATTCGGATTTTCTAGATGGGTGACTTCGCTAAAAACAAATATGAGCGGAGCTAAAAGGCATAAAGCCGTAAAGGAAATTAAGTAGGATTTCTTCACAATATGGGGCATTGTTAAAGCTTTGGGACTCTGCTAATTTACTGAAAATTATTAAGTCGAATCAAATTTTCATTAATTGATCGTTTAAAAACTATATTTTGAGATGCATTGTTATTTATTTTTCTGTTTGACCGTAAATTCTTGGCTATTCTGATAAACTATTTACCGTAAATCTATTGAGCTTTTGTGAAATTATTTCTTGTTTTCTTTACCTTCTTTACTATAACGTATTAAGCTGTCAATTATTTTACCTGATCGGTAAGATGTTTTCTGTTTAATTTTTCCACTGGGGTAATAATCTATCCAATTTCCATCTCGGTTCCCATTAGAATCAAATTCAATTTGTTTTCTCATTTTACCATTCGAAAAATAAAATTTACTCTGACCGAATAAAATTCCTTTTTTAAATCCATTCTCTTCCTTTAGAAGACCATTGTTCCAAAAAGTCTTTCTTACACCATCAATCCTGCCGTTTGAATAAAACAGCTGCTCAGCAATTTTGCCATTGGAATAATAGTTGATTTTTTCACCATTGAGAATGCCAGAATGGTATTCAGCAAATATTTTTTTACTGCCATTGGTATAAAATGCTTTGTATACTCCGTTTATCTTTCCGTTTTCCGTTGTAAAAGACTTAATTGTGTTTCCTTTTTCATCAAATTGAATAATCTCTCCTGAGAATAACTTTCCTTGAAAAGTATAAGAAGAGTCACGTGAAGTTCTTATAACATTTATATCCTCAATCTTGACAATTGTTTTTTTGTTAACACATCCTATGATGCTAATCGTTAAGAGTACCGCTATGCTAAGTCTCATAAGTGTTTAGAAATCTTTTACAATACTAAAATAATATATAATAGAATAATGAAATTTTAACATTTACAGATTGCAAACTATTCCTTAAAAACAACAATAAAGTTGTAAATTTCGCGTTAATGTAAGTGATAGCACTATATCTGTGGGGAGATTTAAAAGTTTATTCATACTATCGATAATATTATCGATTTGTTTTACCAATACCATGTTGGGTCAACAAACCAATTTAGAGTTTGATGAAGTTCGCATTACTGGTGAAACATCCCCATACGAGATATGTATTGGTGAGGTACCAGCATTTGAATTGAGGCTCAGACTTCAGGATCCATCGAGTACCCTCACACTAAATGCAACCAATACACTTTCCTTTTTTGCAATTGTCACCACTCCTGAAAACACAATTTCAAAAACGATTACTGGTGTAACCACCTTCAATGAGGGATCAAGTTTAGAAAGTTCTGGAGATGAAACCAAATCATTTAGTTGGCCAACAACAGGGCCTAACCTCATTCAATTACTCGATGAAGGAGCTACCAGTATCTTTTTTGGCGTCAGAATAGAATCGGGAACATTTACTGACCCGAATCAGTTAGACGCTGATGATTATGCTGCATCATACACCCTTAACCTGCAAACCTTATCCAATCCTCCGATTCTCACACCTACATCCTCATTGGGAGCTTTTGATCCAGTTACTGACGCTGTGGACTTATGTTCAGGACAGAGTATAACCATTAGCGTTACAGCAGGGTACACTAATTACCAAATGATTAGAACAGTTTCGGATACCGGACAAGTTACACAAGGCGCAATAACTACTTCTAACACTTTTACACTAACTGACGTTCATCCTGGTGGTGAAGAATTTAAAATTCGTGTTTTCAATCAGGATTGTCCACAAGATACTTCTACTTACTATATTAATGTTGTTAGTAATACGACGATCAATTTGTCGGCAAACAACAATCCCTCCTGTTCGGGAGAAAATCAGAATTTCACCGCTACAGGTTCAGGAAACTGGTTTGAGTTTTTAGTTTTATCTGGTGGGGTTTTAAGCTTACAGATTGCTTCGGAATCCAATACTTGGAGCTCAACGAGCTTGCTCAACAATGATGTTGTTTATGTGAGAAGTTATTTTAGTTCCTCTTCCGTTTGTTATAGTGAAGATAGTGCTACAATAATTATTAATAGTATAACTGGTAATAACTCAATCACTGGAAATCAAACGATTTGTCCCGATGAAACTCCTGCTTTACTTCAGTCTGATGAGGTTCCCTCTGCGGATCGAGCTGGAGCAACATCAAGTTTTGTTTGGGAATTAAATAACGGGACTGGATGGCAGACCATCAACGGCACCAATGGTGCCACCTTCCAACCTCCAGCATTAACTCAAACGACGGCCTATAAAAGGTATTTAAAAAGCGAATTAGGTACTTCAGAATGTCTGAGCTTGGAATCAAATATTGTTACGGTCACTGTGGAAGCATCACCGACTGTCAGTATATCCTCTGGTTTTTCTCAAAATATTATCTGTGATGATGAACCATTCACATTAACGGCCTCAGCAGGCGGAATTACTGGTGCAACTTATGAGTTTATAATCAATGAGTCCGATAGCCAGACCATAACGGCTACCAGCACAGAGACCTCTGTCGATTTTAATCCTGCAGCACCATATACCGCAACAACAACAGTAAGAGTTATTGTTACAACACCCTCAGGATGTTCTACCACTGCATCGCTTACAGTTATAGAAAACCTGTTAACACCTGGAAGTATTTCAGGAACCCAATCTGTTTGCCTTGAGGGAGTCCCCACTCAATTAACAAGTGTAGCAACTGCAAGCTCATCAAATGCTAGTGCTACGATAAGTTACCAGTGGCAAAGTTCTCCAAATGCAGATTTTAGTTCTCCCGTAATCAATATAGAAGGGGCTACGGGTGAAAATTTCCAGCCAGGATCTATCACGCAAACTACCTATTATCGCAGGTTAGATATGTCCACAATTGAAAGTAAAACCTGTAGTGCGATAACAAATAAATTAACCATTGAAGTAAAAGAAGGGCCAGGAGGTCAATTGCTTATCAACGGAGAGGATATAGCCGCAAAAACACTTTGTCCAAGTGACGTTCCAGTATTTACTGTTAGCGGAGGAACTGGTCAGTCCTTCGAATTTAGAAGAGATGGAGCGGTAGTCGAAACCAATGAATCTGGAACTTACAGTCCCGATGATTTATCAGGAATTGAAAAGATTGATGTGGTCGTTTACGACCTACCACTAGATGGAGGCAACATTGACCCTGAAGCTTGTTTGTCCCTTACCAACTCAATTACTGTGACAGTTCTCAACGAAGTAAATGTTGAGTTAGTCACTACCAATGCAATAAACAATGTATTTTGTGCTGGTGAAAATGTGATTTTTACGGTTAACGAACCAATAGGAAATAATTTTGAATTTATAATCAATGATCAGCAAATTGCAAGTGGAGCCATAAATACCACAAGCACTACTCTACTCTCAGATGATGATGAAGTCACCGTTATCGTCACCCTTCCGTCCGGATGTACTGCAATCACCTCTATAACATTAACAGAAAATGGAATTACGCCTGGGAGTATTTCAGGAACTCAGTCTGTATGCCTTGGTGGTATACCAACTGAGATTACAAGCTTAGCTACACCGACGACTTCAAGTGGTTTGGCTAGCGTAACTTATCAATGGCAAAGTTCTGCCAACGCTGACTTCACCGCCCCGGTTATCACTATTGATGGTGCAAACAATGTGAATTATCAACCAGGTGTAATAAACGAAACTACCTATTACCGTCGGGTCGATATTTCAACATTAAATGGGAAATCCTGTTCAAATACTACAAATAAAGTAACGGTAGCTGTTAAAAATGAACCTGGAGGTCAACTGTTAATTGATGGTGAAAACCTCGCTACCAAGACAATATGCCAAAACGACATTCCTTTTCTATCAGTTGATGGAGGAACTGGACAATCATTTGAATTTAGAAGAGACGGAACAGTGGTAGAAACCAATGAATCCGGATCCTACTCTCCAGATAATTTAGCTGGAATAGAAACCATTGATGTAATCGTTTATGACCTTCCGCTAGATGGGGGTAATCTCGATCCTCAAGCTTGTACAACCTTTACCAATTCAATAACGATTACCACAGAAGCACAAGCCAATGTTGAACTTGTTGTTACTGGTGCGATTAACAGCGTATTCTGCCCAGGGGATAATGTAGTTTTTACTGCCAATGTTGACGATCCGTTTGTCAACAACTATCAATTTACCTTAAATGGTCAACAAATTTATGACGGAGCAAGTGCTACGACCAGCTCCACAAATCTTTCTGATAACGCGGTTGTATTTGTAACGGTTACCCTTGCCAATGGATGTACGGCTGTTTCCTCTGTCACCATGATTGAAAACACAATCACACAAGCTGGTGAAATTACTGGTACGCAGTCCATCTGCTTTAACGATCAACCTGACGAAATTGCCAGTATCACTGGTGCTACTACTGGAAACGCAAGCGCTTCGATTAGCTACCAATGGCAGAGTTCGCCTAATGCTAATTTTGATCCTCCTGTGATTGATATCGCAGGTGCGAATGGTGAAAACTATACCCCGGACCCTCTTGCGGAGACTACCTATTTTAGAAGGATGGCATTATCTACGCTTTTTGGTAAAACTTGCTCGTCAGCGACTAATGCTATAGAAGTTGAAATTAAACCAGATACCGGAGGTCAGCTACTAATAGATGGCAATGCTTTAAGTAATGCTACTCTGTGTCCCGGAGATTTACCAGTTCTGAGTGTTAGCGGAATTGATTTGAACAATAAATCTTTTGAGTTTAGAAAGAATGGTACCGTAGTTGAAACAAATGAAACAGGGAGTTTTAGTCCTGACGGCTTAACGGGAACCAATCGTTTTGATGTTTTGGTGTATAACCTTCCTCTAAATGGTTCGGCTATAGACGCTGACGCTTGTTCTTCACTCACTAACTCAATCACAATCGTGATGGAGGAACAAGTCAATGTACAAATGGTAGTCACTGGGGCGGTGAACAACGTGTTCTGTCCTGGGGACAATGTGGTCTTTGAGGTTATTGATCCTGTTGGGGCAACTTACGCGTTCAGTGTCAATGGTGTAAACCAGCAAACCTCTACCTCCAATCAATATTCCTCTACCCTACTAACGAATACTGCAAACATTGAGGTTACTGTCGTTTCGGCTGGGGGATGTTCGAGTTTGGCGAGTGTAACTTTAGTAAAAAATGAAATTGATTCAGCAGGAATAATTAGTGGAACTCAGGTCATTTGTTACGGAGAAACCCCTGATGAGATAACTAGTGTTGCAACTGCAACCCACAGCAATCCATTAGCCAATATATCGTATGAATGGAGAACTTCTTTAGATGGAGCTTCTTATACAGCTACTGGAGCAACAGGGGAAACTTATCAACCTGGTCCTTTAACGCAAACGACCTATTTCCAGAGATTTGCAATTAGTGAACTTAGTGGTAAAATATGTGAACGGCCAACCGCAACTGCTATCGAGGTTCTGGTTACTGACAACCTAAATGGGGGCTTAATCAATCCAACAGATCCTCAGGTTTTATGTTTTGGACTAACTGTACAGCCTACAACACTTACAGTTTCTGGTGGAAACACAGGAGCTTTCATAGAGTATCAGTGGGAGATTTCTACTACTGGAAATAGTGGTTGGACCAGTATAAATGGTGCCAATGGTGCATCATACACTCCCCCGACATTAACTTCTACACAAACATTCTACTACAGAAGGGTCACCAAAGTCAATGGCGGGGGTGATGGCTGCGAAGAAGTAAGTGATATTCACTATATACAGATAAATGATATTCATCCTGGATCAATTAATAATAATGCTACTCAAACTTATTGCTTTGGTACAGATCCCGAGCCTATATCAAGCGTCAGTGAAGCTAATTCTTCTTTTGGACAAATTAACTATCAATGGGAGTATAAAACCGAAACACAAGAATGGGCGGACATCAATGGCGCTACAAATAACAACTATGACCCGGGGCCACTGACAGAGAATACTTGGTTTAGAAGATCAGTCACTGCTGAATTGAATGGGACTCAATGTTTCCAATCTACCAATGAAATTTTAATTACGATTCTACCTGAGTTAGTGACAGGTGAGATTTTATCCAATCGAACAATCTGTGAAAACACACTTACCCCCGATCTGGTTCTTAATGGTGCTGCTACCGGTCCAGGGATTACCTATCAGTGGGAAAATTCAATTGATAATGAAAATTGGGATATTATTGCAGGAGAAGTCAATGCAACACTTACCTTTAGTGAAGTAGCGACTCAAACTATATACTATAGAGTTATTGTCACCAGTACGGTTAACAATCCTCAAATTCCTGACCCAAACCAAATGCAAATCAGTTTGTCAAGAACTAGTAACCCACTCGCTATAGGAGAAGATTATGTGGTTTATATAGGATCTGGAACCTATTCGTTTACCACAACAGGTGCAACTAGCGATACTGACAGCATTGGACTTGGGTTAGCAAACAAAATAACGAATGATGCACCAGGAATTTCAGCTTCATATAGCGCTGCAGCCAAATTAATTTCATTGCAACCCCGTCAAAGTCAAATTTCGGTGGGTATGCCCGATGCACCCTCACATAACCTGAGGGTATTGTCCTCAGTAACTGGAGAAGGATGTGTTGCCATTTCTGATGCTATAGTAGTCAATATTGAGCCTTCATCTTCGTTGGTACAAGTATCAGGAGATCCTAACTCAACAAATAATTTATGTCCAAATGATACTATTGGAATAAATCCTGGTGATCGCGACGCGATTGTATTTGAATGGGGAGGCGGGGCTACCTCAGTAATGATAGAAAATCTTAATCCTGCATACACTCCTAGCACTAACGGTGGAAATATAACACCCAGAGCAGATCTTGGGGTCGGGTGGTATGAAGTCACCGCTCCAGATAACAGGGTAACAATTACTGGAACTGCAGGTCCAACCGATTTCTTTACCGTAAGAACACAGGGAAGTGGATGTCTTGAAGAGTCAATTAACTATTCCATCATTGTCACACCTCAGGCAATCGCTCCTCAAGTAATTATGAAAGACAATAATTCTATTTATAATGCAGTAATATACAATGGAGTAACAGACAAGTGGTATAATAACACCATTTGTCAAGAAAGAGCTACGATAGAGGGAGAGCCAACTACTGTCCCTACTGACTTTTATACTTGTTTTGTAGACAATAGCTTTAATCAATTATACAATACTTTCGAGTGGAAAATTGAACCTGAATCCGCAGGATCAATCTCTGCACAAGAACGACAAAAAGCCAAGATAAAAATCACTTCAGCTACTGCAACGATTACGGGAGGAGCTACCTACATTGTGGTAGTAAACGGACAACAAATTCCCGTCGTTTCAGCTGTTGATGATACCACTGACGACTTGGGTCAGCGTTTAGCAGCGGCAATTCAACCTAGCGATATTGTCAATGCGAGTTATGACAATGAATTAAATTTGCTCACTGTAATTGCTGAACAGACAAGTCCCCCAGCTCCGCTTTACACATTCACTAGAATAAATCCCACCACAGCAGGAAACAATGCAGTACTTGATGTACCTGCAATATCAGTATCAACACAACAAATGACAGTAAATTGGGATCCCAATTACTCGGGAACTGCAACCATAAGTGTAAGGACAACTGGCTGTGGAACACCCTCCAATTGGTATAACGTAAATGTTGATGTTGTGGAAGAAACTGTCCCAAGCTTAGAGGCCAGTGATCTATTAGCGCCTATTGACATGAGTGACCTCAATGCGGAATTTGGCGCCATACTGTGTAACGGATCCTTCACAGGAGTTTTGCCAGATTGTCAAACAACAAATAGAACGCCAAGTACTCAATTTTTTACTGCAAGTAATGCTGCAACAAATGATTACGGCGCCTTGTTATGGGAAATTGAGGGTATTACCGCTGGTAACCCCGACGTACCTGTACCAGGGGTAATTGACGAAAATACTGGTGTGGTGAATTGGAATAGTGGCTATTTTGGAGAGTTTCAAATTAAAGTCACCCCAGTATCATGTGATGCAGTAACAGGAACAACCGTAATCTCAACTTTTAATATTGCAGAAAGAAATACTGATTTACCATTAATCGCTCCGATTGGAGGGGATTCAGTATTACCAAAGTGTCCTATTCCAGCTGCAGGTTTGGTAACTACTACTTTAAGAAACTTTGACAACTATCCAGTAAGATGGTTTGTAGATGACTTAAGTGCCATAAGAACTGGAGGAGAAGACAATCAAAATACCGTAATTAGTATCGCAAGTAGAGAGCTTCAAGCTGATCTAGGGTCTGATGATAAAGAATTGACTCTTAATTGGCAGCAAGGATACTCAGGAATTTTAGTCGTAAGAGCAATTCCAAGAGACTGCCCAGGAGCAGAACGAAAATATCCCGTTATTATACCTGGTCCTGCTGATATTCAACTCATTCCAGGTAGCAATAGTAACCAGCTAGTATGTGAGGGTGATCCGATTCAAAACATCAGTTATTCATTAAAAGGGGCAGCCACTGGAGTGGTTTCTCAAACCAGTATGAATCTACCAGATGGTATTACGCCTTCAAGACAAGACTTTGTTCAAATAACCCGTTTACGACTTACAGAAAACATTAACCTCCCCATAACACCCTCAAATCGCTACGTAACCACCATTGATGGTTTGGATTATTCTTATACCGTTCAAAATGGTGACGACCTTGATGGTGTTGGAAATGGAATATTGAATGCAATTCAAGGGGTGATTTCATCTACCTATGATGATAATTTAAATATATTGACTGTTGAGGGAGCTATCCCAGGTCAAAGCTTTAGTATTATTGTCAACCGACCCATTGACCCAGGCGTGAATTTCACAGTGATTGACTCAACTGAGGTACTTACAATGATAACCCTCTCTGGAAACCCAGAAGGAGAAGCCACAACCTATAATTATACACTAACAACTACAGTTCCTGATGATTCCTGTACTGAAGATTCGATTAGTGGGTTTATAACAATCAGCCCATCCTCAAGCATACAGCTTACCGTAGGAAATACAATAACAGAAATATGTGATGACGGAGACCTTCCTCTGATTCAATTCACGGTTGAAAATGCATTAAGCGCAGATATTGATGACGCAGAATTACCAGCAGGCGTGACAGATTCATTTGCCGGGGGAATTCTTACCATTAGTGGTAGACCCAATATAAATCCTGTGCAGCCAACTTCCTTTGATTATAATGTAGTAACAGTTAATAATGTAAATGGATGTAAACCCGAAGCGTCATTTAGCGGTAGAATTATTGTTAACCCTTCACCGATAATCAGTGTTGTAGATGCCACTACTGTCAATCAAAACGTGTGTGCATTCCAAGAGATTACTCCCATAGAATTCACGGTTAATAACCCAGCTTTTGGATTAGAATTTGTCCCTGATGAAACCAATCTTCCAGATGGAGTAAATGGCGAATTATTTGCAAGACAGCAAATAACACAAATCAATTTGGGTGGAACTGATGGAGCAGCTGGAACTATAAATGTGGTCATTAATAATCAAGAAACATTTACCTTCTCTCCCACTGATACTTCCACCTTTGATGAAGCGGGTAATCAACTTGCAATTGATATAGGGTTAAGTGCAAATTATGAAGCCACTTATAATTCCCCTGTTTTAGAAATCAGGCATGCATTGGATGGCATTCCATTTTTAATATCCACAAATAAAACTGGAACAAACCTAACCATATCGGAACCCAATACCATTCAGACCTCCACGTTTTTTATCATATCAGGTACTGCCTCAGAAACTGTCAATAACCCAACAGAATTCAGTTATGTTCTTAGACCTATAGGTCCAGCATGTACTGCCCAGACTTCAAATATCAGCGGAACGATTATTGTTGATCCTTCCAGTTTCGGTGTGTTTGATCAAACGAGTGGCCCAGAGCAACAAACAGTGTGTGATGAGCGAGCTATTCAACAAATTCGTTACGATATATTTGGCGCTACTCAAGTACTAGAGGGAGCTGACAATCCAGATTGGCTTCAATTCTCTTTTGATAATATTACCAAAGTACTCACTATTGATGGTACACCCCAAATTGGAAATACCCTTCAGCAATCCTTTGATTACAATTATAGTCTAAGCGGTAATTTCCTCTGTGGAACCAGTACGTTTACTCTTTCGGGTATAATTACAGTTAATCCTAAAGATCAATTAACATTGACTACTGCAGCAGGTACGGATAGCCAAGTCGTTTGTGCAGGTGGAGACCCAACATTAAGCGCCATCGAAACCATCACTTACCAGTTTGGTGGAAGTACTATTTTTGCCAACATTTCTGAAACTTTACCAGAAGGAGTAAATGTTGCCTTCGACGCGGTTTCAAATACTTTAAGTATAGTTGGCGTGGTTACCGCTGCTGTTACACAAACTACCCTGTATGACTATACCATAACCACCACAGGAACATGTGACCCAGTCACGCTCAATGGAAGTATTTCCGTCGTTCCTGCCGCTACTATTTCATTGACCTCCGGTATTACTAGTTTGGATCAAGAAATATGTGACAATACTTCGATAACTTCTATTACATTTGATTTAGGAGGTTCGGCAGTGAATTATACTTATGATGGATTCCCACCTGGTCTTAACTTTGCACTAAATGGTAATAATGCAGTCATTTCAGGGCAACCAAACCTCAACAATACTAGCCCACAGACCTATACTGTAACTGTTTCCATAGTTGGCAGTGGTAGTTGTCAAGAAGAATTTTTAAGTGGAGAAATCACCATTCTACCCAAAGATCAGTTAACCCATATCTCAGGAGCTAAAAATCAAGTGATCTGTAATGGAGATGATCCTGCAAGTCCAAGTATAGATCCAATTGTATTTCAAATAGGCGGCGGTGCTGATTTTGCCTACGTAACAGGGCTTCCTGACGGTTTAATTGGGACTTTCACCTCTGCTGATAATCGGCTAACCATCGATGGAAACCCAACATTAACGATAACACAAACTACTGATTTCTCTTATAATGTAATCACAACAGGGGCGTGTAGTAACACCACTGATTTTGGTCAGATTAGGGTAAATCCAAATTCTTATATTGTTTTAACCTCGAATGCTTCAACTACAAATCAGGTCAATGATAGTGGTGTATGCGTAGGAGATGAAATAGTTCCTATAACCTTCACAATTGGAGGTCAAGCCAATGGCATCGACAGCTCATCTATACCAAGTTGGTTAACCCTCCAAAATACTGGTGTTAGTGCTGATCTGAATGAAAAGTTTTATCGAATTACTGGGTCGCCAAATACCAACGACACGGAAATCACTGTCTATACCTTTACCATTTCAACAACAGGAAACCAATGCGGTCCAGAGGACAGCACTACTTTTAGCATTCAAGTCAATCCTAAACCTACCTTTAGTGATTTATCAGCTATTGCAGTTCAAGACATTTCATGTAATGGTTTGGCAGATGGAAGAATTATTGTACCAGAGAATTTAAATACTTTCCTTTCAGGAGGAGTTGGTTCTAACAGGGCTCAAGTCAATACACTCACAGTATCCGGAACATTTGATGCAAATGACAGAATAAGAATTCTTATAAATAATACCACAACCTACGAATATGTTATAAAATCCCTAGCCTTCGACAACCCTGATGCTGAGGATAATATTGCTATTGCAATTGGATTAGCACAACAGATAAATAATAATATACCTGCTGAAGTTCCTGTTACTGCAGACACAAACCAAAATGAGGTAACCTTGACTTCAGATCAATCAGGTTTACCTTTCACGGTTGATTTACTAGATGGTAATGGGGTGCAATCTGCTCAAAATGGTGAAATTATTAATGAAGCAACCATTACGAACCTTACGCTAGATTACTCACTAATCTGGGAATATCGAAAGGAATCTTCATCTACTGCTTCAATGATAACATACAATGAAATTGGTGAGTCCGGCTTTTATGATCTAACTGTTGTATTGACAGGGGGCTGTACCTCCACAACCGAGACTTTCGAGATAACGGAGCCAGAGCCACTATCCATATCTAAACCAGATACTTGCGGAGAAACAATTACGGCTCAAGCCTCTGGTGGAACCGCTAATTATATTTATACACTTCGGAACTTAACCACAAATAGTAGTTATGAGTTCCCTAATGCACTTCCTGCATCACAGCCCGTTGCATTTAATACCGCAGGTAGGGTGGAGATCGGTGATCTTATAAGGGTTGATGTGCGCGATGGCGCTGGATGTGTAGTTCCAAGTGATGTGGTTACAATGGCAGGAACATTATCGATCACACTGGCAGCTAATACAAGAGTTGTCCATGATTATTGTAACGAAAACCCCGATGTTGGATTTGGTAGTATAGAACTAAATTATGGAGGGCAACTAGCAGTGACAGGTGGGTCAAACAATTACACCTATGCATGGTCAAACCCTGCTATTGGCTATACGAACAGCACAATGAATATTAATAATCTTCTTCCTGGAGTTTATAATTTAGAAGTAACAGATAATGAATTCGCCCGATGTATCTTAAGGGAGAGCTTCACCGTTCTGGGTGCAGACCCATTAGACGTCGCGCCCACCCCAGGAAACGCACCCAATGCAGTAAGCGGTGTTAGCAGTAATACTGCCATTGATGAAAAAATTTCCCTCAATTGTAGCACGTCGGCGCTGGTTCTTGAAGTTCAGGCAAGCGGAGGATTAAACTCTAATTATATTTATAACTGGGATAGAAATGGTAACAACATTGGAAGTGGAGGAAATAAACTAACGGTTGACCCACCTGTGTCGGGAATATATACTGTTGAAGTTTCAATTGATGTCTCCTCCCTAGATGCACCTTTCGGTTACGACCAAAGTGACTTAGCTTGTACAAAAATTTATTCCTTTGAAGTTCTAGTCCCTAACGAATTGTCTGTTGTTGAGGATACTACCCAAAGAATAGTGCCTGCTTGTCCGGGTGACTTTGCTCAATTGGTCTTTAATGTAAATGGAGGAGTCAATGGAGGTGGTCCCTACACCGTTAGGTTTGATAATGGATTAAGTGGAACTTCTTCTGGACCTTCAGACAGAGAGATTATCATAACTGGAATTGATACAAGTAACCACAGTAGTTTTTCCAGTTACACTGTAACAGGTGGGGATACAAGTTGTTCTAAAGCAGGCAATCTTGTTTCACAAATAAGCCTCCCGAATTATAGCGAAATAGATATTCAAGCGACACCACAAAACATTGACTGCTCTGTTGGTCAAGAAGGAAACGTTACTTTCTCTTATACGGGCAATCCTAATCTAAACAGTTTGTCCATTCAACTTAAATCAACATTATTAAACTTCAACTACTTTAATACTTGGCAAAACTTATCCTCTGGAGCAGGAGACGCAATCATTGAAATTGACCAAGCAGGAACTTATGAATACAAAATTTTTGGTACACCCGCTTCTGGAGCAACCTCCAACACAAACGTTTGTGAATTGGGTTCAGGAACCGTTGAAGTTCTAGATGAAGGCAACAATCAAATACTAATTCTAGATGTCAAAAAAGAAGATCCACCATGTGGATCCGATAGCGGTGGTTCCATATCACTCATTCTAGATGAGAATACCATTACGCCACAAATGTCTATAAAATGGCAAAAAATAACTGCAATAACCTCAACCGTAACTTCATCAGGAAGTACGGAAACAACTGAGGTTATCACACAAGTTTGGCAATATATACCTTCGCTAGAAGGTAATCTATCTATACAAAATCTTGCGAAGGGGTCTTATCGTGCTATTATCAACAGTAACAATCAGGGTAGTTGCGGAAACAACGAAATCATTACTAACACACAGGTAGTTGGAGGAAGAGGATTTGAAGTGCTTAATTTAAGGTATGTTGAAGCGCCCCCAGCAGATCCCAACGTAGACAGCTGTTCAATAGATAACTTGAGATATAATATCTTATTTAGCCTGGTAAATGAAAAGATAAACGGTGGAAATATTACTATTGAGGTTACCAAAATCAGTAGTAACGGCGTTGGCTACAGTCAAATTTTCTTGGCTTCAAATTCCTCATCAGACGTCAGTAAAATCACTTGGCCATTGACCTCAGACAGATCCGGTAACTATGCCATCAAAGGCGTACCATTTGGTGATTACAGCATTAGAATTAGTGAAACAGGGAGCGCAACAGCTACGCTCTGTGAACTCAACCAAATATTAATTATCCCTGAGCTTACTGAATTAGAATATATTGGCGAATCCTCTTTCGTACTGGATAAATGTGATCGAGAAGTCGAGATAAGTGCAGTAGTTCAAGGTGGCGTTCCTTTTGTAGGAATTGACGGAGAGCCATTCTACAAATACAACTGGCAGTTCGTTACTGGTTCTGGAGCTGATCAAATCATCTTCGAATATTCAGGGAAAAACATCACCGTTAATGATCCCGGTACCTTATTTTTAACCGTTCAGGATAGTAAGGGATGCGAAAAAGACGTTACAGATCAAGTTCAAATTGAAATCCTCGATGAACTTAGTCCATTTATTCTTGAGCCAGACTTAGTGGTAGGTCCTCAGTCCAACTCTTTGACAGTTTTTGCTGAAGAGCCTTCTTGTGATAACCCCAATAGAGACGATGGAAAAATTAAGTTCAATGTAATTGGGGGAACACTAAATAACTCAAATGTCCAATACCCCTATAGTGTAGTGTGGGAAAAATATGACGCTGGTACTTCTTCCTATCTTGAAATGGATGGATCTAATGGTTTATCTAACCTTTCCAACCAGGAGTTTGCCAATAACTTAACACCAGGGCAATATAGAGTGACTGTTGAACCGATTAATTGGACTTGTACTTTAAATTCAATCGACTCTGGAATCGGAACAGTAAAAGTGATTACAGTCCCACAAAACCAAGACTTAGTCATTACTAATGCCCCACTAATTGATGTGAGTGAATACAATTTCACCAATGGTTCAAGCACCATTTGTGAATCTGGTGGATCGGGTTATTTATATGTCAACGTATTTAATAATTACGATGGAAATATTGAATTCTATTATTCTGATGAAAACAATCCAGTTCCCTATCAGCAATTGGACAATACAACCTTTAAGGTAGAGATAAGTGAGTCCTTTGAAATAGCTGATCTCATCATAAAAAACGAGGAAGGTTGTAGGGTAAGTGCAGAAATAGATCTTCAAATTGGTAAGCCAAACTTTACCTTCAGTTCATTTAACTCCCAAGTATCAGGGAATTCTTCTGATACCCAACTCCCGATAATTCTCGCTAGAGAAGAAGTTACGTTTACCAATACTTCTACAGGAACATACAGTTATGCAGAATGGGATTTTGGAGATGGTGGACCAGTAGAGCGAATCTTTAGTCAAATTGGAACTGCATCTCCAGTAACCAATATTTATGGTGTATCCGGCACCTATTACCCCAGACTCAGAATTTACAACGCACTGGGATGTTACAAGGAAGAATCAAAAACATTAGTGGTTGGAAAGGGTTACAACATAATGGTTCCAAATGTATTTACACCAAACAATGACACCTACAATGACCGATTCACACCATTGTTTAGTGGATTCAAGTCCTTTCAAATGACGATATACGATTACCGTGGTAATTTGATTTATACAGAAGAAAAAGTAATAGATCCTAGTACCCCACTCCAATCAATGAATATAACGGGATGGGATGGAGACACACAGATTGATTCTCCCTATTATATCTATTCAATTTATGGAACGACCTTATTTGGAGATATCGAGGTCCAAAAAAGTGGAACATTTGTTATTATAAGATAATGCAAAACAACTTGAAAAAAATTCTATGTTTAATCCTTTTGATTTTAGCCCCGATAGTGGTTAGATCCCAAGAAGATTACATCGTTAATCAAGTGAAATTTTTGCAAAAATCCAATGCAAGCTTTTTTGGAATGAATCAACTGAACAGGGTTGGTGTTTTATTCAATTCCTTGAAAATTAATGATCAAAGTAACATGGACAACAAATATGCTTTTGGTTCCATCGCTTTTCAAGACAAAAACTTTTCAATTGGGTTTGATGTTAATTCCTTCAAAATAAACGATATAGGATTGACCAACTCACTGGTTAATTTATCCTATATCTATAAAATCCAACTTTCCAATTACACTTATTTTCTTCCTGGAGTAACATTGGGGCTAGGAAGTTCAAGTATTAATGTTGAAAATTTAATTTTTGCAGATCAGCTAAATATGTCAACAGGATTCATAAGTACTGAATCAATTGATCCTTTGGCACCTTTAATCACTGATATCAATTTTTTTGACCTGGGTGCGTCATTCATCATTCATAATGAATTTTATATGTTGGGCTTGAGTTTAAAACATCTTAACAAACCCAATATTTCATTTAATAAAGAGGTCCCTTATACAAAACCCATCCGTATCTCACTTCAAGCTGGTTATGAATTTGATATTAATCCGTTTGAAAGAGGTTTTCTTCCGCAATATTCTTACTTATACACATTTTTAAATTTAGTCAAGTATGGTGAGGCTCTTTATATAGGATTAAACGAAGAATTTCAATTAGGTGAGTTTTCTGTAGGATTCACCCAACAAACCGGATCGGTTAACTCCTTTAGCCTAAATAATTTTGGAATGACTGTAGGTTTAGCATTAGAGAATTTTGATTTTGGATTGCACTATAACTTCTCCAATCAAAAAGTAGGAAAAGTGTTTTCCCCAAGCCTATTTGAATTAAGTATTATATTCGATTTTAGTATCTACAGAAGAAACAATCGAGGAATATATAAGAAATTACAGATCGATAATTATTATTAGAAAATTACTTTTCTAAAAACCCTTTTTCGATCATCCAATCGTCATTGTAAATTTTGGCAATATATCGGCTTCCAGAATCATGTAGCAGCACTACAACTACATCATCAGCGGTAAAGTTCTCCTTCAACTGTAAAACTCCCTTAACAGCAGCGCCACAAGAGTTTCCCGCAAAAATACCCTCTTCTCGGGCAAGCTTTCGGGTGTACAAAGCTGCATCTTTGTCAGTGACTTTTTCGAAATGGTCAATACACTTAAAATCAACATTTTCAGGAAGAATATCTTCACCTATGCCCTCTGTCACATAAGGATAAATTTCATTTTCATCAAAAATTCCTGTTTCGTGGTATTTTTTAAAAACAGAGCCATAAGTATCCACTCCCCAAATTTTTATAGAAGGATTCTTTTCTTTTAAGTATTTAGCAACCCCCGAAATGGTTCCTCCTGTACCAACCCCAACCACAAAATGTGTTATTTTTCCGTTGGTTTGTTCCCAAATTTCTGGACCTGTTTGTTCATAATGAGCTACGCTGTTTGAGGGGTTATCATACTGATTTACATACCAAGAGTTGGGAGTTTCGTCCGCCAAACTTTTGGAAACACTATAATAAGATCGCGGATCATCTGGAGCAACCGCAGTGGGACAAACAACTACCTGAGCTCCCATGGCTCGGAGTACGTCAAATTTTTCTTTCGACTGCTTATCATTAGAAACACAGATCAACTTGTAGCCTTTTACGATTGCTGCCAGTGCCAATCCCATTCCGGTATTCCCCGAGGTTCCTTCAATGATAACACCGCCAGGTTTCAATCTACCATCTGCCTCAGCATCTTCCACCATCTTTAGCGCCATGCGATCTTTGACAGAATTTCCTGGATTAAAACTCTCCACCTTCGCTAAAACAAGGGCAGGGATTTCTTTCGTGATAGTATTCAACCGAACCAATGGTGTATTTCCAATGGTTTCTAAAATATTTTTAGCGTAATTCATTAGTTAATTTTCACTTCAAAGATACCACATACTTTACAAAAAGGAAACAAGCTCAAATAAACTAACGATATCGTAATACTCTAGCGGGACGAATACTACTTATTATCGCAAGCGGAATTAGCAAAAGAAGACTACTAACGATCAAAACTCCAGCATTTATTGATAATAAATCAAATAAATTTAATGAAACGGGAGCAGTATTTACATAATAAGTCTCGGGATCAAGACGAATCCAACCAAAATATTTTTGACTGAAATAAAATAACAAGCCTGTAAGATTTCCCCAAAATAGACCATACCCCATAATAACGATTCCGTTGTACAAAAATATCTTACGAATCAATCTATTTCCTGCACCGATTGTTTTAAATAAACCTATCATTCTTGTCCGCTCTAAAATCAAAACCAGTAAGGCAGTGGACATATTTATAACCCCAACTATAATCATTACAATAATTATGATTAGGATATTGAAATCAAAAAGTGATATCCACTGAAAAATAGTGGCATATTGTCTCGTGATTTCAACTGCATCTAAGTCAGAAGGTAATTTAGCATAGATTGAATTTGCAATTGACTGTAAAGCGGTGATATCTGAAGTAAAGACTTCATAAGCCCCGATTTCCTCTGGATTCCACTTATTTATCCGCTGGACGTGTTGCAGATCACCAATTACAAAATTTTGGTCGAAATCTGGAAAACCAGACAAAAAGAGTCCGGTAACCTCAAATTTCCTAATATTGGGAACTTTCTGTTGTAATGAATTCTGAAAATAAGCTGTTAATTCGTCCCCTACTGCAACAGACAATCTATCAGCAATAACTTTAGAAATTATAATTTCTTTCGAGGGACGATCCATAAACCTTGGGAAGCGACCTTCCACCATAAAACCCTCCAAATTTTCCCATTTATAATCGCTAGCTACTCCCTTGTACACTATCCCCTCAAAATCTGCTTCAGACTTTAGTAACCCACCTTTCATCGCTACTTTTTGAACGTGCAATACACCCAGTTCATTTTGTAACATACCATAAAGATCAGAGTTATCCGCAATCGGGAGTACAGAAATTTGGGATTCACTATTTTCAAATGGAGACACCACGAGATGACCATTGAAGGCAGCTGTTTTATTTTGAATGTCTTTCTGTAAGCCTTTTCCCGTAGCTACAGCGATTAAAATCATCGCCATTCCCATAGCTACCGCCAGGATTGCTATTTTAATTATACGGGCAGAAACACTACCTTTAGCCATATGATCGAGCCGCATCCGACGAGCGATAAATAAAGGTAAATTCAAATTAAGTTTGTTTTATGAAAGCCTCATTCAAAAGTACATTTTTATTTTTTCTTTTTTTAGGCTTTGGCTTTACCGCATGCAGTCAGCAAAAGGTCATTCCTGCAGCTGCGCAAATCCCCACTTATATAAAATTACTAGCAGAACACAAAGTCGGAGTAGTCGCCAATCATGCTTCAGTAATTTCGAAAAATAAACACCTAATTGACACCCTATTATCTCTAGGTATAAAGGTTCAAAAAGTCTTTGCGCCCGAACACGGCTTTAGAGGTGGAGCAGACGCAGGAGAAAAAATATCAGATCAAAAAGACCCACAAACAGGGCTTCCAATCATCTCACTTTATGGTAGTCAAAGAAAGCCCTCAAATCAAAATCTAGCAGGAGTTTCCATAATGCTATTTGACCTACAAGATGTCGGAGTAAGGTTTTATACTTACTTGTCCACCCTTCACTATATTATGGAGGCCTGTGCAGAAAATAATATCCCTTTGATCTTATTGGATCGACCCAACCCAAATGCTCACTATATCGATGGACCCGTATTAGAGCAAGACAGTAAAAGTTTTCTAGGAATGCATCCAGTTCCTATTGTCTATGGAATGACCATTGGAGAATACGCACAAATGATCAATGGTGAGGGCTGGCTAAAAAATCAAATAAAATGTGATCTAAACGTTGTCAAAATAAAAAATTACACTCACAATACGCCTTATGATTTGCCTTTAAGACCTTCCCCAAACCTCCCAAATAGCCAAGCCATTGCCCTCTATCCGAGTCTCTGTTTACTGGAGCCAACCCAAATCAGTGTGGGCAGAGGAACTGAAATGCAGTTTCAGATATATGGTCACCCCGAACTGACTGAGGGAAAATTTACTTTTACGCCAAAATCCAATTTTGGAGCTAAATATCCCAAACTAGAAAATCAACTTTGTCATGGCTTTGACCTTCGCAGCTATAATGTGGCTGATAAAATTGAAATTAAATGGCTTTTAGATGCTTACAGCAGTTTTCCCAAGCCAAAAAGTTTTTTTAAAGAAGGCTTTTTCAGAATTGCAGGAACTAAAAAATTAAAAAAACAAATTCAAGATGGAAGGAAGGAAAAACAGATTAGGTCAACTTGGGATGAAGGTTTAGATAAGTTTAAAATAACAAGACTAAAGTATTTGCTTTATTAACGATTAGGTTGGTGGACGACAAACTAGATTTATTTGGGCAGGCGTTGTGGGATTATCAAAAAGAACCTTTCTCAACAGCGTTAATAACATGGACAAGTCTCACCGAAGAAGATCCAATTGACCTCAGCTATTTTTTCAGGAGCTATTCCGAAATGCCCAAGTTAGAACAACAAGCTTTAAAATTGGCCAAGGGAAAAGTTTTGGATATTGGATGTGGGGCAGGGAGTCACAGTCTGTTTTTACAGAATGAAAAAAAACTTGAAGTTACAGGAATTGACATCTCCCCAGGAGCAATTGCTACCGCCAGCGCGAGAGGACTGAAAAAAACTATTGAACAGTCTGTTTTTGAGTATGAAGAAGAAACTTTTGATACCCTTTTACTATTGATGAATGGAACAGGGATTTGTGGCAAACTTGAAAATTTAAAAACCCTACTCGATCACCTCGTAAAACTCCTCAATACAGGAGGGCAAATACTACTGGATTCTTCTGATTTAATTTACCTATTCGACGAAACGGAAACAGGCGAAAAAATACTTCCTGCTTTGAGCTACTACGGAGAATTAGAATATGGAATACGATATGCTGACAAAACAGCCACTTTTCCGTGGTTATACGTTGACATTGGCAATCTACAGGGTATCGCTGAGCAAGTGGGGCTAAAAACCCATCTCGAAATGACAGGAAATAACTGGGATTATCTAGCGCGATTAACTAAGGAATATTGAGATATTTGTGGGTCTGAAGCGATACCTTCCATTTAGGATTTTCCATAACGTAATCAACAATCAAAGGCATCATTTTTTCCCTTTTACTCCATTCTGGTTGAAGGTAAAGTTTACAATCACTACCTACCTTTTCGGATTGAGATTCCGCAAAATTAAAGTCATCATTATTGTGAATAATCATTTTCAATTCGTCTGCCCTTGCGTAGGCAGGAGAAATTGGTAGCTTATTTTTTTTTGGAGAGAGGCAGAACCAATCCCAATGACCAGAGAGGGCATAGGCGCCAGATGTTTCAATATGAATTTTTAATCCTGAAGACTTCAATCCCTGTGTCAATGGATTCATATTCCACATCAAGGGCTCTCCTCCAGTGACCACTACTGTATCCGAATATTTTTTGGCTGAATCAATAATTTCATGAATAGCCGTAACTGGGTGTATATCGGGGTTCCAACTTTCCTTGACATCGCACCAATGACATCCAACATCACAACCACCGACTCTGATAAAGTAAGCTGCACTTCCTTTGTGGTATCCCTCCCCTTGAATAGTATAAAAGGCTTCCATCAACGGAAGCACCTCTCCTTTTTCCAGTTTGTGATCCTTTTTTGCAAGATCCATATCGCAAAGATAAAGTATAAGCCATCAAAGTTTTGTCAAAAAAAGTTATATTTGGATGTAATCGAGCAAACCATACAATTACTATTTTATTATGAAACGATGGCATCAGGTTATTGATTTGACTTACACCAGAGTTTTTTCTGCGGCAAATCAAAGAAGGATTGAATCTGCCACCCTTTGGCTCTCAGTTATCGGTTTTATAATTCACCTTGTGCTGATTTACGCCAAAAAATTTGATTGGTTTCATTTTCCATTTGAAGCAAGCTTACTGATTGACCCTATTTCGGCAATTTACACCCCATTCTCTATCATTCTTGTCTATGAGATTTATCTTTTGGTTGTCAACCTACCCAGATCATTTACTACCTCCGTTTCCAAACAATTCGAAATTATTTCTCTTATTCTCATTAGAAGAATTTTTGCAGATATCCCTCAAATTGATCTAAAAGCAAATTGGTTATCCACCCCTGAAAATATTCAATTGATCTACGATGTAATGGGTGTATTGATTATCTTTTTTCTGATTTATCTTTTTAACAAGGGGAGGTCGAGATTACCTAAAAAACCTTTGAATCCTAACATTCAAAGTTTTGTAGCCTCAAAAAAAGCCGTAAGTCTCATACTGTTACCCATACTAGTAGTTATTTCTTTTATCAGTGTATACTCTTGGGTTTATGAACTTATTTCTAATAACGCCAGTTCAGATATCAATTCAATTTTTTACAATGAATTTTTTAGTATTCTTATTTTAGCTGATGTATTTATTCTTCTACTCTCTTTCCAATACACGGAAAGATATTCACAGTTGATAAGAAATACTGGATTTGTCATATGCACCATACTTATCCGGCTATCATTTAGCGTTTACGGACTGACGAATGTTTTACTCGTTATCTCTTCAGTTGCTTTTGGTTTATTAATTTTAACCATCTACAATTTGGAGGAGAATCCAATAAAAAAACCTGTTAAATCGGCTGAAAATTAACCGTCACTTCTTTCACAAGAAAGCAAAGTATTCTGCAATAGCATCGCAATTGTCATTGGTCCTACCCCCCCAGGTACTGGCGTAATATAGCTTGATTTTTTCGCTACCGCCTTAAAATCTACATCACCTTTAATAACATACCCCCTTGGATGATTTTCATCCGAAACTCTTGTAATTCCAACATCGATTACGATTACGCCTTGTTTTACCATATCTGCTTTAAGAAAATCTGGAACACCAAGCGCAGAGACAATAATATCTGCCTTTTGAGTGAGCGCAGCTAGGTTCTTTGTTCTACTATGGGCGAGTGTTACCGTTGCATTTCCAGGTTGACCCTTCTGACTCATTAAAATACTGATAGGTCGACCCACGATGTGGCTTCTTCCTATAACCACACAATGTTTTCCAGAAATATCGAGATCATATCTTTTTAACATTTCCATTATTCCAAATGGCGTAGCAGGAATAAAAGATTCCATTTCCAATGCCATACGTCCAAAGTTGGCTGGGTGAAAGCCATCTACATCTTTCTTGGGATCGACAGCCAATAGAATTTTCTCTTCGTTAATGTGCTTGGGTAAGGGTAATTGAACAATATAGCCATCTAAAGTATCATCTTGATTAAGTTCTTTAATTTTTGACAACAAAGCTTCCTCAGAAATTGAATCCTCCAGTCGAATTAAAGTTGACTTAAATCCAACACGCTCACAGGATTTTACTTTGCTTCCCACATAAGTTAGGCTCGCACCATCGTTTCCAACTAAGACCGCAGCCAAATGAGGAGTTTTTAAACCATTTTCTTTACGCAAGCTAACAGCCTGCTTGATTTCTTCTTTGATTTGTTCGGATAATTTTTTCCCGTCAAGTATTTCCATAATTTATTTTAGCCCCTGAAACATTTGCATCATTTGTTTTCCTTTTCCTCCTTGCATCATCTTCATCATCTTACTCATCTGATTAAATTGTTTGATCAATTGGTTGACCTCGTTTATATCTCTTCCCGATCCTTTAGCAATTCTATTTTTTCGGCTATGGTTGAGAATTGTAGGCTGAGAACGTTCTTTGGGTGTCATTGATCCTATAATTGCCTCTATGTATTTAAATGAGTCATCATCGATGTCCACATCCCCCATCATTTTTCCGGCTCCAGGGATCATACCCATCAAATCTTTCATATTGCCCATTTTCTTTACCTGTTGAATTTGAGAGAGGAAATCATCAAATCCAAACTGATTCTTGGCAATTTTTTTATTGATTTTACGTGCTTGCTCCTGATCGAATTGCTCTTGTGCTCGCTCCACCAATGAGACTACATCTCCCATTCCCAATATACGGTCGGCCATTCGCTCAGGATAGAAAACATCCAATTCCTCCATTTTTTCACCAGTACCAATAAATTTTATCGGCTTGTCAACAACAGCTTTAATCGATAAAGCAGCTCCTCCTCGGGTATCACCATCTAACTTGGTTAAAATGACCCCATCAAAATTTAAAGTATGGTGAAATACTTTGGCGGTATTTACTGCATCTTGACCCGTCATTGAGTCAACCACAAATAGCGTTTCATCAGGTATAACAGCACTATGGATATCGGAAATTTCCTGCATTAAAACTTCGTCTACTGCAAGTCGACCAGCAGTATCAATAATCACTACATCATTATTTTTTTGTTTTGCTTCTGCAATCGCAGCTTTGGCAATGTTAACTGGATTTTTTTCCTCCAAATCACTATAAACCGATACTCCGATTTGTTCACCTAGCACTTTCAATTGATCAATCGCCGCAGGACGATATACATCACATGCCACCAATAATGGATTCTTTTGTTTTTTATTTTTAAGATGAAGCGCTAATTTACCGCTAAAGGTTGTTTTACCCGATCCCTGAAGACCAGACATCAGTACCACAGAGGGGCGTGAGGAAAGATTTATACCTGCTGCGCTGCTGCCCATCAATTTCGTCAATTCATCTTTGACAATCTTTATCAGTAATTGACTGGGTTGAAGACTCGTTAGTACCTTCGCACCGAGTGCCTTTTCTTTAATCGTATTGGTGAATTCTTTGGCGATCTTGAAATTAACATCAGCATCTAATAAGGCACGCCTGACCTCTTTTAAGGTTTCTGCGACATTGATTTCAGTGATCTTTCCATGCCCTTTTAAAACTTTAAAAGCGCCTTCAAGTTTGTTACTTAAACTGTCAAACATATCGTTTTTTGTTCGGTTAAGGCAAATTTAATCTTTTCAGTGTTATTTAAAACCTTAAGAGATCAAGCATTTTTGTATTTCATCATTCCAATCACTATAGTATGTGGGAATGTAATTGCGGCAAGAAATGAAAAAAACAAAGGCATAAAGTAATCCGCCTTAAAATCAACATAACGATAAACCAAAAAAAGCGAAACTAAAGCCGCAATCCAATAGATAAATGAACTCTTAAAATATTTAAAAAAAGATTTGAGATTGAAATCACCATGGAGATATATCAATTGCTCTTTTAAAGAAGGTAAACTATGCCAAACGACAAAATAAAAAGCAAAAGCAAATAATAAGGAGCCAACTGAAAATAAACCACCTAATAACAATAGCAGTAGGCATTCATTAATAAAGAAAATCCTTAATTGTTTGACGAACAATATCCATATTATTAGCGTTATTCCTAATCCTATGCAGGGGTATAAAAATAGTTCATAAGTGAGGGTATATCCTGAAATTCTATCGATTACTACAACAACTTCATCATATTGAAGTGTAAATATCAAAAAGAAAATTAAAGCGCCGTAAATAGTATAAAACAAAAAATTATATCGGTACATCGCTAATTTATTTTCCCAATGCTGTTCTCCAAAATGATAGCTACTAAATATGACAAAAATAAGCAACGCTAAAGAAGGAAGGGTGAAAAAGAAGATTGCTCCTAGTATCACAACCAGTAAATAAAGCATTAAAAACCTCAGATATAATTTATTTACCCCCCCTTTAAATTTTTTTGACAAAATTTCTAAATCATTAGCCCCATGTAAAATTCCGACAGTAATTACACCAAAACCCCAAAAAATATCCATAAAACTACCTGATAATAAGAATGCTAGCAACATAAACACAAAAGTGGTCAGAATGCCAATTTGGTAATTTTTAGTAGGTATTAATATCAAATTAGTATATTTTTTTTTAAAAAAATGTCACTTAAATAGTGAGTAAGTTTAATTTTTTTTAAATTTACCTAAACAAAATAAAT
>CAJWGK010000007.1 GCA_913030895.1 uncultured Flavobacteriaceae bacterium
TATATAAATATTCTTTCTGATTTGATAGCAAAAAGTACCATCGATCAAGTATATGAAACCGCTCGCTTAGAGGAGGTTATTGGAGAGTTTGTGTCTTTAAAAAAATCTGGAGCCAATTATAAGGGCCTCAGTCCCTTTTCTCAAGAAAAAACGCCCAGTTTTATGGTTTCTCCTGCTAAACAAATTTGGAAAGATTTTAGTAGTGGAAAAGGAGGTAATGTGATTGCTTTTCTCATAGAGCATGAACATTTCACTTATCCTGAGGCGATTCGCTATCTTGCCAAAAAGTACAATATTGAAATTGAAGAGACAGTTCAATCTTCTGAGGATAAAAAGATTAAAGATCTCAAAGAAAGCATGTTTTTGGTGTCTCAATATGCCAGTACTTTTTTTGAAAACAGCTTATGGAAAACGGAGCAAGGGAAGTCGATTGCACTCACTTATTTTAAGGAAAGAGGATTTACTGACGAAACGATAAAAAAGTTTGCTTTAGGGTATGCCCCTGACCAATTCGACGCACTAGCGCGGCAGGCACAAAAGGATGGTTATCAACTTGAATATCTAGAGGGTACAGGCTTGGTAATTGTCAATGATGACCGGCAAGTAGACCGATTTAGAGGACGTGTTATTTTTCCTATAAGGAGCATGTCTGGTAGGGTACAAGGTTTTGGAGGAAGAATATTATCTACAAACGCCAAAACAGCAAAATATTTAAATTCCCCAGAGAGTGATATTTACCAAAAAAGTAAAGTTCTCTATGGGATATATGAATCTAAACAGGCTATTGCTAAAAACGATGTTTGTTATTTGGTAGAGGGTTATACAGATGTAATTCAAATGCATCAGTCGGGTATACCGAATGTGGTTTCTTCTTCTGGCACAGCTTTAACAGTTGATCAGATTAGAATGATTAACCGGTTAACAACTAATATTGTAGTGCTTTTTGATGGTGATGCTGCTGGATTGAGGGCATCACTTAGGGGAATCGACTTAATTTTAGAACAGGGAATGAATGTAAGGGTCTGTAGTTTTCCCGAGGGGGAAGACCCAGATAGTTTTGCAAAGAATAATAGTACAGAAGAAATTACTTCATTTTTGGCAGACGAGTCGAAAGATTTTATTCAGTTCAAGGCCTCATTACTTTCTGAAGAGGGTAAAAACGATCCGATCAAAAAGGCAGAAACGGTAAGAGAAATTATTGAGAGTATTTCCAAAATCCCTGATGTTATTAAGCAGGAAATTTATATCCGAAACTGTGCAGATATCATGGATATATCTGAGGAAGCCCTTTTTAGTGCTTTAGCACAGCTCAATCAAAAGAATAAACAGAAAGGCTCGAAAAGACTTGTTCCAAGTGAACCAGCTAAAGTTGTTAAAAAAATAACCGATTCTAATCTTAAGGTCAATCAGATTTTTGAGCTGGAAAAACAAATTATCTCTATCCTTTTGACCTATGGTAATTTGGAATTAGATTTTGAGGAATCTATTGTTCAAACGGATGAGCAAGGAGAATTGGTGGAGGAGTCGAAGATCATCAGGTCGAAAGTTTATGAAAAAATATTTTTGGATTTACAGCAAGATGAAGTAGAGTTGTCAAATGATACTTTCAGAAGTCTTTTTTATCAATTAATTGAAAACTATCAAACTGATGATGGTAATTTGAATTTAGATAAGATAATGAAATCCAATGACTTAGGGCAAAATGAAATCATATCTGACCTAGTAATGAGGGAGGAGCAATATCAACTCCACGAATGGGAGAAGCGAAACATTTTTGTCAAAAAAAAGGGTAGTGAAGTACTTCAATTGGTCAGTGAGACAATTTTATCTCTTAGACGTTATTTGATTGATCAAAAAATCGCTGAATTACAAACACAAACCAAAAATATAGATGAGAGCATGGAGACACTTCAAGATATCTTAAGTTACCAACAACTCAAAAAAGTTCTATCAAAAAGGCTTAACAGAGTTGTTTAAACTAAACTCAAGTTTTTGGCCTGCAAATACAAATCAAGCATATTGTCGACATTGAGTTTTTGCATCATACGATTTTTGTATGTGTTGACCGTTTTTTGATTGATTTTTAATCTCTCAGCGATCTCAATATTTCGTTTACCATCTGTTAGATATTTCAAAACTTCTATCTCTCTTGCCGAAAGAGAGCCAAAAGAATTTCTCGGCTTTTCTAAATCTATATCTAAGTCCAATTGATTGTTGAAATTATTGGTAATATAAAGTTCGTAGGACTGTACTTTTTTTATGGCTTCGGCTAGGACACTAGCCTTTATGTTTTTGGAAAGAAAACCGATAGCCCCAGCTTTAAGTAAAGGAAAACTATAGACGTTTTCATCTTGAGAGGTAAAAAATATGACCTTTATTTGAGGTTTAATCTCTTTGATTTGGTTGATTAAATTGATTGGGCTTTCATCAATTAATATCATCTCGGATATCAATACGTCAATTGGATTAGAATCAATGAATGATAAGCCTTCTTTTGCGGTTTCAACGCATCCAGATACGTTTAAAAAATTGTAATCAGAAAGGAAATCTTTAAAGGAAGATCGTACAATAGGGTGAGGATCTAAAACTAGTAGATTAATCATAATTTGGGGAAATTATTTAATTAGTAAATTCAAATAAAATTACTAATTTTTTTTAAATAGTGGCTAATTCAGAAGACCAACTGGTATTTCACAAACAGGAATAGGGCTCATCTTGTGTTGATTTTGTTTATTAAAGTTTAAATAAATCTGAATTGTTTTCATTTGCTCATCAGTTAAGCCTTTTAAATTCGGGTTTTTCTCCAATTCACTCATCGCCCATTCCAGTTCATCGTAATTGGCACCCATTTGTTGCTCATCAGTTCTGTTATCACTCCAAAGACCATCTGTAGGTGCGGCGAATTGAACACTTTCGATAATATTTAAATATTCAGCAACCTTATAAACCTGGGTCTTTAGCAAATCCGCAATAGGGCTTAAATCTACTCCTCCGTCTCCGTATTTGGTGTAGAAACCAACGCCAAAATCCTCAACTTTGTTTCCCGTACCAGCCACCAAATAGTTGTGCAGCGCTGCAAAATAATAAAGGGTAGACATTCTCAATCGAGCTCGCGTATTAGCTAAGCTATGAAGTTGTTGCTCTTTTTCATCAGTTGGTGGCAGTCCATCGACAAAGCTCTCAAAAATTGGGGTGAGTGATAAGCTGTGATGTTTAACATTTTTATAATTACTCTCCAACCATTCTATATGATCAAGCGCTCTAGATACTTGATTCTCTTCCTGATGAATTGACATCTCAAGGCAAAGAACTGGTGCTCCTGTCATAGCACATAAAGTAGAAGTAACAGCTGAATCTATTCCACCCGAAACTCCTACTACAAAACCTTTCATTTGTGAACTTTCTTGATAATCTTTTAACCAACTGACAATGTGATTGACTACTTTCTCCGGCGTTTTCATATTTATTAAAATGCTACATCTTAAATTTGTTATCTAAATTACATCGTTACAAAAAAAAATCCAATAAAATGGAAGTGATAATTGATCGAATTAGTAAAATCATAAGTGGGCTAGCGGTCATTTTAATTTTTGTTGGTTGTAAGTCCGACAATTCTAAGGAATCCGAAATATTAGCTTTACCAGTTTCTATAGTTATCGAACGATTTGATCAAAAATTTCACCGTTCCAGTGCCGATCAAATCCCAGATTTAAAGAAAAATTATTCTTTTTTATTTCCAGAAAAATTTAGTGATAGCGTTTGGGTTAATAGACAAAAAGACAGCTTACAATTGATGCTACTCAATACTGTTGATTCACTCTTTCCATCCATGATTCCAATTGAAAATGAATTGGAATACCTTTTTAAGCATATTAAATATTACTTTCCAAAGACCGTGATTCCGCGTGTCGTAGGACTGATTAACAATGTGGATTACCAAAGTAAAACGATATACGCAGATTCTTTACTTCTGATCTCATTAGACACCTATTTCGGAGCCGACCACCCATTGTATGATGGTATTCCAAGCTATGTCAAACAGGAAATGGATATTAAATATATCAGCTCCCACATTGTAGATAAGTTTGCAGAATATAAGCTCTTATCCCCCAAGGACAGAACACTATTGTCACAAATGATCTACTATGGAAAGGAAATTTATCTTAAAGACTTAATACTTCCCAGCAAGACTGATGCGGTTAAAATGAATTATACAGAGAAGCAAATTCAATGGGCAAATGACAATGAGGTTTATATGTGGCAATATTTTATTGAGAAGCAATTATTGTATCAGACCACACCATCATTAATTCAAAGATTTATCGAACCAGCTCCCTTCTCAAAGTTCTATTTAGAGATAGACAATGAATCTCCGGGAAGGATTGGAATTTGGTTGGGGTGGCAAATCATTAGATCATATATGGATCGTTATCCCAAAACAGATATTAATACATTGCTTAACTTACCTGCACAAACTATTTTTAGTAAATCCAACTATAAACCGCGTAAAAAATGATAAAAAAAATAAGTCCAATCCATATAGATGTAACCCTTGACGAAAACAATATTCCCGAAATGATTCAGTGGTCAGCTCCAGATGGCGGTGTAAAAAGCGAAATTGCACAAGCGATGTTATTATCGCTTTGGGATGGGCAAAACCAAGAGACCCTAAAAATGGATTTATGGATTAAAGAAATGCCTGTAGATCAAATGAAAATGTTTTTTCATCAGACATTGGTTACCATGAGTGATACTTATCTTAGGGCTACACAAGATGATAAGATGGCCGCTACAATGAAAGATTTTTGCGATTATTTTGCAGAAAAACTAGAACTGAAAAAAAAATAGTTAAAATGATAGGATTGATTGATTGATCTCATCTATGTAATTCAATAACTCGTCTCTACCAATTCTTTTATCAGAGGAAGTTATAAAGTGTTGCGGTAATTCTTCCCAATCCTCCTCAAGTTGCGTAATATAATTAGCCACGTTTTCTTTTATTTCTTTTTCTTTGAGTTTGTCCGCTTTGGTAAAAACGATAGAAAAGGGGATAAAATTTTCTCCTAACCACCGCATAAATTCAAGATCAAGGGGTTGAGGCTTATGCCGAAGATCAATCAGAAGAAAGGCGGCAATCAACTCTTTTCGTTTGGTAAAATAGTCTGTGATAAATTTTTGGAAAGTTTTTTTCTGGGTTTTAGAAGCTCTTGCATAACCATATCCAGGTAGATCAACCAAATGCCATTTTTTATTTATTAGGAAATGATTTATAAGCTGTGTTTTTCCCGGTCTAGAGGAGGTCTTAGCTAATTTTTTTTTATTGCAAAGCATATTGATCAAGGAGGATTTTCCAACATTTGATCTCCCTATAAAAGCATATTCTGGGAAGTTGCTTTTGGGACACTGCTCCACCTTAGTGTTGCTCACTACAAACTCAGCATGGGCAACGTTCATTTAAAAAAATTAAAGTTGGTATTTATCTATCCAGGAGTGCATTATTTTATTGAATTCCTGGGGATGTTCCATCATCGGGGCATGACCACATTTATCAATCCAATATAAACTGGAGTTAGGAAGTAGCGCGTGAAACTCTTCTGCCACACTTGGAGGCGTTACACTGTCTTGTGCACCCCATATAATCGCAGTTGGGGTTTGCATTTTTGGCAAATCCTTGGCCATATTGTGACGGATAGCACTTTTTGCTATTGCAAGGGTTTTAACTAGCTTGCTTCTATCATTAACTGTTTGAAAAACTTCATCAACGATTTCCTTGGTAGCAACTTTAGGGTCGTAGAAAACTTCTTCACTCTTGGTCTTAATGTAATCGTAATCGCCTCTTTTTGGATATCCATCTCCCATTGCATTTTCATACAATCCTGAGCTGCCTGTTATTATAAGTCCTTTGACTTTTTCTGGGTGGAATTTAGAAAACAACAAAGCAATATGACCACCGAGGGAGTTCCCAAGAAGAATCACTTCTTTAAGCTCTTTAAAAGACAGGAATTCATTGAGAAAATTGGCAAGCGACTTAACAGTTGTATTCACAAGTGGAAGGTCATAAACCGGTAATTCTGGTACTATTACTTTGAAACCTTTTGCGGGAAAATAATCTAGGACGCCATTAAAATTACTAAGTCCTCCCATTAGTCCATGAAGAATAACCACGGGAGTACCTTCGCCGGACTCTATATAGCGAAAATCGGCCTCAGCAATTATTTGTTTCTCGAGCATCATACAAATCTACAAACAAAGATATGCATTTAGCTTTTACGATTTCAATTTAATTTTTCTGATACAAAATGAAAAAAATAGCTCAGGTGGTAAAACTTATTAACAATGTGGTATTAAGTGGTAAAAAGTGGTAAAATAGTTTTATATTTGATACAATTAGATAGCAAATACCAATGCAGCATTTTATTGGAACATATGAGTGTAAGGCGGACGTAAAAGGACGTATTATGCTCCCTGCTGCTTTAAAAAAGCAACTGACTAAGACGCTTGATAAGGGTTTTGTAATTAAAAGAGCAGTTTTCAACCAATGCTTAGAATTGTATCCTCTCGATCAATGGGAAAGCTTGATGGAAAAAGTTAATAAGCTCAACCGTTTTAACAAAAAGAACAATGACTTTATCCGCAGGTTTACTGCAGGAGTAAAATTCGTTGAGATAGATGCCACGGGAAGGCTATTAATCCCAAAAGATTTAACGAACCACGCAAAAATTTCTAAAGAGGTTGTTGTTTCGTCGGTTGTAAATATTCTCGAGATATGGGATAAATCCTTATACGAGAAAGCAATTGATGAGGCTACTACCGACTTTGCCACTTTGGCAGAGGAAGTAATGGGCGATCAAAATGAAGACGACTTATCATAAACCGGTAATGCTTCACCAAGCAGTTCAAGGATTAAAAATCAATCCTGACGGGGTTTATGTCGATGTTACTTTTGGAGGTGGAGGACACTCCAGGGCTATCCTAAATCAATTGAACACTTCGGGAAAGTTGTTTGCATTTGATCAAGATCAAGCAGCTTTTGAAAACCAGATTGAAGATGATCGATTTAAATTGATAAAAGGAAACTTTGCAGACATTCAAAGACACTTAAGGTTTTATGGCATCAAAATAGTTGATGGTATTCTAGCGGACTTTGGTGTTTCCTCACATCAATTCAATTCAGGAGAAAGAGGTTTTTCAACACGTTTTGAGGGACCGCTAGATATGCGTATGAGTGATTCAGGCTTATTGGATGCAAATCAAGTCGTAAACGAATATTCTCTGGAAGAACTTCGATTTGTTTTAAAACAATACGGAGAATTAAGAAATGCACATAATTTGGCTTCGGCAATTGTAAAAGAAAGAACAACAGCTCCCATTAGTACTACTCAGGCTCTTGTAGAGCTTTTTTCACCCATTATACCGAAACATTTATTTAATAAGATAATTGCCCAAGTATTTCAGGCAATAAGAATTGAGGTCAACAACGAGCTGGATGTGATCAAGTCTTTTTTAAAACAGACGGTAGATCTTTTGAAGGAAAATGGAAGGCTTGTATGTATTTCCTATCATTCTCTAGAAGATCGTTTGGTAAAAAACTTTATACGTGAGGGAAAATTTGAAGGGTTTGCAGCATCTGATTTGTACGGAAATAAAAATCTACCATTTAAGAAAGTAGGTGGTTTGATCACTCCCACAGCGGAGGAAATTAAGGAAAACAGTCGATCAAGAAGTGGAAAACTCAGAATAGCAGTTAGATTATGAAAAGCCTAATATCCCTGTTGAAAATGGAGTTTCTGGTAAACGATGAATCGTTTAGAAACTGGCGAATGATTATTTATTTATCGCTATTAGCATTGATTATGATTGCCAGTGGTCACGGTACAGACCATAAGATTTTTAGGATTGCACAACTAAATGACGATCTCAAAATGTTAAAGAGTGAATTTATTGAGCAGCGGACAAACTTGATGAACCTCAAGATGGAGACAAAAATTACGAGAGAATTAGAGTCAATAGGAGTTGGGCCAGCTAAAAGCCCGCCAATTAAGATAATCGTAACCCAAAATTAGAATGGAAAAAACCCTCAGAAAAATAATGAATCGCTCTTATTTGATAGCATTTTCGCTCTTGATTTTCTCAATGCTATTGATTGGTAAGCTATTTCATTTGCAGTTTGCTCAGGGGGATAAGTATAAGGCGCTGGCTTCAAAACGAACACTCAAAAATGATATACTTCAACCTGGCAGGGGAAATATCTATTCCGATGACGGAAGTATAATGGCAACATCTGTCTCACGTTACGAGATTCGTTGGGACGCAGCTGTACCTTCTAAAACAGCTTATCAGTCCATTAAAGTTGAATTAGCTCAGGGGTTAGCAGCTATTATAGATGCTAATGAGAACGATATTTTGAGAAAGCTAGATAGGGCGGTAAATAGAAAAAACAGGTATTTATTAATTGCTAAGGGTTTAACGTTTTCACAGCAAAAAAAGATCAAAAAACTTCCGCTTTTCAACCTCTCATCTCACAAAGGAGGACTGATTATCGAACAAAATATAGTCAGAGAACACCCACTAGGAAAAATTGCGGAACGAACCATTGGATATGAAATGCAAGACAAACAAGGTAAATTTCTCAGAGTAGGATTGGAAGGAGCGTTTAGTGAATATCTCAAAGGTGAGGAAGGTAGAAGGTTAAAGCAAAAAATTGCTGGAGGACAGTGGAAACCTATTAGTGATAACAATGAAAAAGAACCTACAGAGGGCTTTGATATTCACACCACGATCAATGTAAATATCCAGGATATCGCACATGCTGCTTTATTAGAGCAGTTGGATAAGTTTGAAGCTGATCATGGTTGTGTGGTAGTGATGGAAACCAACTCGGGAAAAGTAAAGGCCATTGCAAATCTAGGAAGGACTGAAGTAGGAACTTATTACGAAAGACTCAACTATGCAGTTGGGGAAGCACATGAGCCTGGATCAACGTTTAAGTTAATCGCCATGATTGCCGCTTTAGAGGATAAAGTCATTGATGAAAATACTTTAATTAAAACTGGAGATGGGGAACTAACCTTTTATGGAAAGTATAAAGTAAGAGACTCTAAGAAGGGCGGGTATGGAACAATTCCTGCAAGTAAAGTCCTAGAAGTTTCCTCCAATACAGGCATTGTTAAAATTATTCACGATAACTACAAGACCAACCCTAAAAAATTTGTTGATCGTCTATACAATATGGGGATAAATAAACCCATTGGATTGCCTATTAAAGGAGAGGGAATCCCCAAAATACCTTACCCAAATGATGCTGACTGGGATGGACTTGATTTGCCTTGGATGGCTTACGGTTATGGTGTGGCGATGACTCCATTGCAAACATTGGCGTTCTATAATGCAGTTGCCAATAATGGGGAATTGGTTAAGCCGAGATTTATCGAAAAAATCGGGGTCATTGGAGAGCGCCCCCATCAAGAGTTTGGAAGAGAGATTATAAACCCCTCGATTTGTTCCCAATCCACAATTGAGAAAGTCAAAAACATGATGTTTAATGTGGTGGATAAAAAATGGGGTACTGCTCATAATATAAAAGACAAGGACTTTACAATTGCTGGAAAGACAGGTACTTGTCAGGTAGATTACAATAGAGAAGGAAAAGAGGTACAGTATATATCTAGCTTTGTAGGTTATTTTCCTGTCGAAAAACCTGAATATTCATGTATTGTCGTGATTCATCGACCAAATAAAAGATTGGGTTATTACGGCTCTACAGTTGCAGCACCAGTTTTTAAAAAGATTGCCAAAAAAATTTATACCGCTACCCCAAAAAAGGTAGAGTTGAAGATGCAGGAAATAAAATCATTAGCCTCCGATCTAGCAGTAGTTAAAATGGAAACCAATAAAAAATCACTTTAGTAAGACTTTGAAAAGCTTAAAAGAAATATTGTACAAAGTTGCCATAGAGGGAGTTTCAGGCTCCACAGATGGAGAAGTGACACACATTGCCATGGATTCAAGAGAAGTTAGCGATAAAGGGATGTTTGTGGCAATCAAGGGGACTGCAATGGATGGGCACGACTATATAGGTAAATCTATCGGGGCTGGAGCAAAATATATTGTTTGTGAACAGATTCCTGAAGTACTAAATAAAGCGGTGGTGTATATTCAGGTAGATGATTCTAGAGCCGCTCTGGGTTTTATTGCAGCCAATTTTTATGACAATCCTTCTTCTAAACTAAATCTGGTTGGAATTACTGGAACTAATGGTAAAACAACCGTAGCAACCTTACTTTTTCAACTGTTAAACAACCAAAAAAAGAAAGCAGGTTTAATTTCTACTCTTGCTATCCGTTACGATAAAAAAGAAATTGAATCTACTCACACCACCCCGAATCCCATTATCATTAATCAACACTTGCGAGCTATGGTTGATGCGGGGATTAGTTATTGTTTTATGGAAGTTTCCTCACATGGTATTGATCAAAAACGAATTACAGGATTAGATTTTAAAGGAGCAGTATTTACGAATTTGTCCCATGACCATCTCGATTACCACCAATCCTTTAAAAATTACAGAGACACTAAAAAACAGCTATTTGATAGACTGGACGCCAATGCATTTGCATTAGTAAATGCTGATGATAAAAACGGTAAGGTTATGCTGCAGAACTGCAAGGCCAAAAAGCAAACTTACGCGCTACACCAGTATGCTGATTTTAAAGCACAGATTTTGGAGCATCAATTCAATGGTATGCTTTTAAAGATAAATCAAAACGAAATATGGACACAAGTCCTGGGTGAATTTAATGCCTATAATCTTTTGGCGGTTTTTGCAACTGCTCAACTTCTGGGAGAGGAGGAATGGTCAAGTTTGAAATCCATAAGTCAGTTGAAAAATGTACCTGGCAGATTTCAAACTTACCAAACCCCCAATAGGATAATGGTCGTTGTTGATTATGCTCATACTCCGGATGCTTTAAAAAATGTACTGAATACCATAAATAAAATTAGAACTCAAAATGAGAGTTTGCTGACTGTAGTAGGATGTGGAGGCAATAGAGATCAGGATAAAAGACCCATGATGGGAAACACTGCTGCAAGATTAAGCTCTAAGGTAATATTCACCTCGGACAACCCAAGAGATGAAGATCCCGATCTTATTATAGAACAAATGAGCGCTGGGGTTGACCCCGTTGATTTCAAAAAAACCATGAGTGTAACAAAGCGAAAGGAGGCAATCAAAGTTGCTTGTCAGATGTCAAACCCTGGCGATATTATTCTGATTGCAGGAAAAGGACACGAGAATTATCAAGAGATAATGGGAAAAAAACACCCGTTTAACGATTATAAAATTGCCAAAGAAATATTTTCCAAAATCCTGTAAAAGATGTTGTACTACCTATTTGAATTTATTGAGCAAAAATTTCAGTTTCCTGGAGCTACACTATTCCAATTTTTATCATTTAGAGCATCATTAGCAATCATCTTATCATTGCTTTTTTCACTATTGTTCGGTAAAAAAATAATTCAATTTTTAAAAGCTAAGCAAATTGGTGAATCGGTAAGAGACTTGGGACTACAGGGGCAAAATGAAAAAGCCGGAACCCCAACTATGGGTGGAATCATCATTATTTTAGGAACACTTATACCAGTTTTTTTGGTGGCGAAATTGGATAATATTTACATCTTACTTCTAATTACCACCACCCTTTCAATGGGTACCATAGGCTTGGTAGATGATTACATTAAAATATTTAAAAAAGATAAACAAGGACTAAAAGGGTGGTTCAAAGTGATCGGTCAGCTGTTACTTGGCACCTTTGTCGGGACAGTTTTATTTTTCCATCCTGAGGTAACTGTGAAAGAGGAAATCAGAACATTTGAAAATGGAAAACCGATTAATATTCAAGAAGTTTTTACCCCAGAAAAGAAATCTACATTAACTACTATTCCCATAATTAAAGACAATGCTTTTGATTATTCAGATTTTTTAACCTGGATATCACCTTCGATGGAAAAATATACTTGGATAATTTTTATACCCATGGTTATTTTCATCCTTATAGCAGTTTCTAATGGAGCCAATCTTACTGATGGAATTGACGGCCTAGCAGCAGGCTCGTCTGCCATTATGGTTTTAGCCCTTGGATTATTTGCGTGGGTCTCTGGGAACTTGATTTTCTCTGATTACCTAAATATCATGTATATACCTAATGTGGGTGAGGTAGTGATTTTTGTAGCGGCATTTTCTGGTGCGCTCATTGGTTTTTTATGGTTCAATACTTACCCAGCCACAGTATTTATGGGAGATACTGGTAGTCTGACAATTGGGGCGATAATCGCAGTTATCGCCTTGATTGTTAGAAAAGAATTATTAATACCCTTACTATGTGGGATCTTCTTAATTGAAAATCTATCAGTAGTACTTCAGGTAGGTTATTTCAAATATACGCGAAGAAAAACGGGCGTCGGAAAAAGAATTTTCAAAATGTCACCCTTACATCATCATTACCAAAAATTGGGTTATCACGAAAGTAAAATTGTTACGCGTTTTTGGATCGTTGGAATTATACTCGCTGTACTATCCATTGTAACCTTAAAAATTAGATAGTGAAAGAAAAGATTGTCATTTTGGGAGCTGGAGAAAGCGGAATAGGTACAGCAATTCTTGCTAAGAAACAGGGGTTTGAGGTTTTTGTTTCTGATCAGGGAGCCATTGCTGATAGCACCAAAGACAACTTTGATCAATTGGAAATTGATTGGGAAGAAAATACCCATACTATCTCTAAAATGGAGGGTGCGAATTATGTTATGAAAAGTCCAGGAATACCCTCTAATGTACCATTTATGGATGTGTTAAGAGATTTACAAATTCCCATAATATCAGAAATTGAATTCGCCTCAAAATACACTGATGCCACATTAATTGGCATTACGGGAAGCAATGGGAAAACGACAACTGCCATGTTGACCCATCATATTCTTAAATCAGCGGGATTTGATGTCGGATTAGCGGGAAACATAGGCAATAGTTTTGCAAAGGAGGTCGCTGAAAAAAATCATAAATATTACGTCTTGGAAATAAGTAGTTTTCAATTGGATGACATAATCAATTTTGCTCCTCAAATAGGTGTAATCACCAATATAACTTCAGACCACCTTGATCGATATGATTACGATTTTACCCAGTATCTAAAATCAAAATTACGAATCAATCAAAACCAAACAAAAAGAGACTTTTTGCTATTCAACGCCGATGATCCAGAACTGAAAAACGCGATTGACCAAATTGATACTGAAGCTACCCTTCATGGCTTTGGTTACAGTTCACAAAACATGAACATCACATACATGGAAAATGACCAAGTCGTTATTAAAACTAAAAAACAAAAGACTATGATTAACACAATGGATTTTACTTTAAAAGGACGTCACAATCTTTTAAACGCAATGGCTGCAAGCACAGTGGCAGATCTGCTCGAAGTGAGTAAAGAGACCATTCGGGAAAGTCTATCAAATTTTAAAGGAGCCCCTCACCGGCTAGAACAGGTGTTAAAGATTCAGAAAATTAACTACATAAATGACTCAAAAGCAACCAATATCAATTCCGTTTATTTTGCGCTTGAGAGTATGAACTCACAAACGGTTTGGATTGTTGGTGGGGTTGATAAGGGAAATGATTATGAGGCTCTGTATCCTTTGGTTAGAGAAAAAGTCAAAGCCATTGTTTGTTTAGGGTTAGATAACCAAAAAATAATTGAATCCTTTCAGCCTATTGTAGATATTATCGTTGAGACTCAATCAATGAAAGAGGCTGTTTTGATAGCGCATAAGATTGCTGAAAAGAGTGAAAATGTATTACTGTCTCCTGCATGTGCAAGCTTTGATTTATTTGAAAACTATGAAGACAGAGGGAACCAGTTTAAACAAGCAGTAAGAGAATTATAATTTAAAAATGGGAGAAAGTGTAAAAAATATTATTTCAGGTGACCGTGTCTTGTGGGTCGTACTCACCTTACTATCCATATTCTCATTTCTGCCAGTTTTTAGTGCCAGTTCCAACTTAGCATATGTTGTTGGTCAAGGAACACCTTGGACTCACCTGTTCAAGCATTTTATTGTTATTTTATTTGGATTTGGATTGATGATCACCATCCATAAAGTTCCTTACCATTATTTTAAAGGGATTTCAATTCTTGCGCTTCCATTGATTATTTTTTTGTTAATATACACTGCTTCCCAGGGCAACTTGATTGAAGGTGCCAACGCGAATCGA
Source organism: uncultured Flavobacteriaceae bacterium (assembly GCA_913030895.1). GTDB lineage: Bacteria > Bacteroidota > Bacteroidia > Flavobacteriales > Flavobacteriaceae > UBA8316. The sequence continues at coordinate 14,267 of CAJWGK010000007.1, forward strand.
TGGATTAAAATTCCATTTGTCGGGCTTAGTTTCCAAACCTCAAACCTAGCCTCGATCGTGCTCTTGACCTACGTAGCCCATTTGATGTCAAAAGAGCGTCCTAAACTTTACAGATTTAAAACCTCGATTATTCCTTTGTGGCTCCCAGTTTTTGCAGTAATACTTCTTATTATGCCAGCCAACCTTTCTACAGCAGCTTTGTTGTTTTTGATGGTATTGATTTTGGTATACTTAGGTGGTTATCCAACAAAATACCTTCTCAGTATGCTGGGTGTTGGTTTGGTCTTTGCATTAATATTTGTTCTTATGGCAAAAGCCTATCCAGATTTGGTTCCCAACAGGGTGGATACTTGGATTAATAGAATAGAAAATTTTAATGTTACAAACAATAATAGTGATGCGAATTATCAAATTGAAAGAGCTAAAACTGCTATTGCCACAGGTGGTGTAGTAGGCGTAGGAGCAGGAAAAAGCGTGATGAAAAACTTTTTACCCCAAAGCTCCTCTGATTTTATTTATGCCATCATCGTTGAAGAATTTGGATTGATTGGCGGAATAGGTTTGATTATACTCTATTTACTCGTGCTTTTTAGAATAGTAGTTATTGCTAATAAATCCAACACTGTCTTTGGAAAATTGCTGGTTTTAGGATTGGGTTTCCCAATTATTATTCAGGCATTTGTCAATATGGGTGTTGCACTACAGGTGCTTCCCGTGACGGGGCAAACTTTACCTCTTATTAGTAGTGGAGGAACAGCAGCTTGGATGACTTGTATTGCTTTTGGAATCATTTTAAGCGTAAGTGCAAACCAAAATAAAGAACAGATCGATTTGGATCAAAACAACCAAGATAACCCAATAGCCATTTTAAGTGAAACCGAGTAGAATAATCATATCAGGAGGAGGAACAGGCGGACATTTGTTTCCCGCATTGGCTATAGCTGAAGAGCTTAAATTCCTTTATGCCGATGTTGATATACTTTTTGTAGGGGCACTGGGCAGAATCGAGATGACAAAAGTGCCTGCTGCGGGTTTTAAAATTATAGGTCTTTGGGTGGATGGACTGCAGCGAAAACTGACATTTAAAAACCTGATATTTCCTGTAAAGTTATTGTTTAGCCTGATCAAATCTTTATTTATTGTGATTAGCTATCGACCTAATTTGGTTATAGGCACTGGAGGTTATGCTAGTGGGCCCTTGATTTTTGTTGCCAGTTTATTCAAGATTCCTTCACTTATACAAGAGCAAAATTCTTATCCCGGAATCACTAATAAACTCTTATCGAAAAGGGTCAATACCATTGCAGTAGCTTATGAAGGGCTAGAACGATTTTTTCCAAAAGAAAAATTGGTTGTGACAGGCAACCCCATTCGAAAGTCAATTGGAAAAGGAGAAATTGATCCTATTGAAGCAAAAAATCTTTTTAAAATGAATCCTAAAAAACAGACCTTGGTTGTACTTGGTGGAAGTTTAGGAGCTAGAAGAATAAATCAACTAATTGCTGAAAGGTTAGATTGGTTCAAATCATTGAATATACAAGTGATTTGGCAATGTGGTTCCTTGTACTATGATACGTATAAAAATTTGGCCACGAATGAAATAATAATTTCCGCTTTTATTAGTGAAATGGATCGGCTCTACGCTGCTGCTGATGTCATTATTTCAAGAGCCGGAGCAGCAACATTGTCTGAGCTATGTTGTGTAGCTAAACCAGCCCTTTTGATTCCTTCACCCAATGTTGCTGAAAATCATCAATTCCATAATGCTATGGCATTAGCTAAGCAAAATGCAGCAATCGTGGTAACTGAGAATAAATTAGCGACCGATTTTGAAAAAGCTTTCAACGCTTTGTTGGAGGAAAAAAAGCAAAAAGAAATTACTCAAAATTTGAGGCAAATGGCTAAGCCTAATGCAACAAAAGATATTGTTAACCTTGCTCAAGAACTGATGTAAATGGATAATAGCGCAGTGAAATATTATTTTTTGGGGATTGGAGGAATCGGAATGTCTTCACTTGCAAAGTACCTTTTTGACAAAGGACATCAGGTAATGGGGTATGACAAAACCCCTAGTACGATCACATCAATGTTGGCAGCTGCCGGAATATCAATCCTGTTTGAAGATAAAGTTGCTCTGATTCCAGAGGAATTTAATAATGATAATACTCAAGTTATTTATACCCCCGCGATACCCACCGATAATTTACAATTCAACCATTTTATTGAGCAAGGTTATTTGATTAAGAAAAGAGCTGTTTTACTGGGTGAAATAACAAAGGAATCTACCGTTTTTGCAATCGCAGGAACTCACGGTAAAACGACTACAGCTTCATTTTTATCTCATCTTTTTGAGGCTGCAGAACTAAAATTCACCGCTTTTCTTGGAGGTGTATTAAATGCTGAAAAAAGTAACCTGATACAAAAAGGAACGGAGTATACCATAGTAGAAGCAGATGAATATGATCGCTCATTTTTGCAATTATTTCCTGACTATGGATGCATCACAGCAATGGATTCCGATCATTTAGATATCTACGGTGATCAGGCTGAAATGGAAAAAGCTTACACTGAGTTTTCAAAAAAAGTTACTGAAAAACTAGTTGTAGCAGAAGGACTACCTCTTGATGGTCTCAATTATGCTGTTGGGACTGAAGTAGAATATTTTGCTTCAAATATTAGAAAGGACTCTGGAGGTTATTACTTTGATTTTAATACCCCTGATCAAACTTTTAAAGAGGTTTACTTAAATGCAATAGGCAAGCACAATCTTTCCAATGCATTAGGGGCTGCAGCGCTTATGCATGCTGCAGGTTTGAATATTGAAAAGGCTTTATATGGTCTAGCTTATTTTAATGGAGTTAACAGAAGGATGGAGGTCTTCAAGCTTAACGAAAAAACCCTCATTGACGATTATGCTCATCATCCAGAGGAAATTAAGGCTGTATTTGAGACCGTACAATCTTTTTTCAAAGGCAAAACAAATAAAGTTATTTTTCAGCCTCATCTATATTCTAGGACAAAAGATTTTATGGACGATTTTGCTAAAATTTTGAGTCAATTTGATCAAGTTGTTTTAATGGATATTTATCCCGCTCGAGAACTTCCAATTCCTGGGATAACATCACAGGCATTATTGGATAAAATTGACAATCCAAACAAGCGGCTTATTTCTGAGAAAAACTTCATTTCAACAGTCGAGGAGACAGGAGCAGATTTGATTGTGATTTTGGGAGCTGGAGACATTGGCGTAAAAGTACAGAAACTCAAAAATAAAGTTTTAAATGAAATTTAAAAATCATCTTTTTTTTGGACTAATATTCTCAATGCTGATCCTGCTATCAGCTTTTGCGTATCATAAAAATAACCAGCGTAAAATCGAACAAATAAATATTGATTTCAAGAATGATAGATCTAAGTTTCTAAGCCCTTCGGTCGTTAATAAATTGTTAATACAAATCAAAGGGGAGCTTCCGTGGGAGATCAAAGATAGTTTAGCTTTGAATATGCTTGAAACCTTTTTAGAAAATAATCCTTACATACACAATGCTGAGATATTTTCTTTTCTGGACGGGACTTTAGGAGTAAATATTCAAGAGAAAAAGCCACTTGTTTGTGTTCAAGGAAAGACGGGTTATTACATGGACGATTTTGGAAGTAAATTTCCAATTTCTAAGTCCTATAAACCTATAGTTCCAGTTTACGAGGGTGAACTTGAAGAACATCAAAAAAATGAACTTTTGATGCTCATGAATGCCTTGAATCAAGACCCATTTTTCAAGAGAGAGTTGAAAACAATTTATCATAAATCAAACACCCTTTTTATAGGTTTGAAATCTTATGATTTCGAAGTTGAAATGGGGAGTATTAATAAATTAAATGATAAGCTCGCGAGACTGAAGGTATTTTGCGCTTATCAGGACAATAATGAATTGAAAAAAAAATATAGACTGATCAGTCTAAAATTTAAAAATCAAATAGTTGGATCTTAAGATAAATTTATGATGCATTCAAATATTTCCGTTGGTTTAGATATTGGAACGACAAAGATCGTTGCTATGGTAGGAACTAAAAATGAATATAATAAGGTTGAAATCCTTGGTGTAGGAAAGTCAAAAAGTTTAGGTGTCCATCGGGGAGTGGTAAACAACATCACCCAGACCATTCAATCCATTCAGCAAGCAGTAGAAGAAGCAAAGACGCTCTCTGGGGAGGTCATAGATGAGGTCGTCGTGGGAATCGCTGGGCAGCATATCAGAAGCCTCCAACACAGCGATTATATCACCAGACCCAATCCACAAGAAGTTATTTCTCAAGACGATGTGGAACGCCTAATTCAGCAAGTTTACAAGTTAGTCATGCTTCCGGGTGAAGAAATAATCCATGTGCTACCTCAGGAATATAAAGTGGATGGTCAACCAGAAATAAAAGAGCCTATTGGGATGTACGGAGGTAGGTTAGAGGCCAATTTTCATGTTGTAGTTGGTCAGGTTTCCTCCATTAAAAATATTGGTCGATGTGTTAAAAGTGCAGGACTAAGTATGGGTAACATTACTCTTGAACCCTTGGCTTCCTCTGAAGCTGTTTTAAGTCAGGAAGAAAAAGAGGCCGGAGTTGCTTTGATAGATATCGGGGGTGGAACTACAGATTTAGCCATCTTCAAGGACGGTATCATAAGGCATACGGCGGTTATTCCTTTCGGTGGAAACGTAATCACGGAGGATATTAAAGAGGGTTGTTCAATTATTGAGAAACAAGCTGAACTCTTAAAAATAAAATTTGGATCTGCTTGGCCTGGAGAGAATAGAGATTCTGAAATCGTATCCATTCCAGGTTTAAGAGGAAGGGAACCTAAAGAAATTTCCCTAAAAACACTCTCTAAAATTATTAATGCTAGAGTAGTCGAAATTATCGAGCAAGTTTATTTGGAAATCAAAAATTACGGCCACGACGATCAAAAAAAGAAACTTATCGGTGGAGTAGTGCTTACCGGTGGAGGCAGTCAGTTAAAACATTTAAAACAATTGGTCGAATATATAACTGGAATGGATACCCGAATAGGTTATCCAAGCGAGCATTTGGCAGGAGATACACAAAACTCTGATACCAGTCCAATTCTAGCCACCGCAGTTGGTCTATTGATGAATGCGCTGGATCACCAACAAAAAACTGATAGCTTAGATGAAGTGCATGATGAAACGACAGAAGGAGATACCGTTGGTGAGCAGGTTGATGATTTAGAAGAGACCAACCCAATTTCTGATAACAGAAAAACCATATTGGAAAGGTGGGTTGAAAAATTTAAAGAATTTTTAGATAACGCATAAATATTTTTCTTAATGGAGTCTGAAATAAGTAATAATTTTAGTTTTGATTTACCTAAAAACAAGAGCAACGTCATAAAAGTCATTGGTGTTGGTGGAGGAGGAAGTAATGCAATTAACCACATGTTCCAACAAGGAATCAATGGGGTTGATTTTGTAATTTCCAATACCGATGCACAAGCTTTAAATGACAGTCCCGTACCGATTAAAATTCAATTGGGTGCCACACTAACGGAAGGGTTGGGTGCTGGTGCTAATCCTGAAGTAGGAGCAATGGCTGCTCAAGAAAGTTTTGAGGACATCAAAAACCTGCTGTTGACTCAAACTAAAATGGTATTTATTACTGCCGGAATGGGCGGAGGTACAGGAACAGGAGCCGCTCCAATTATCGCCAAAATGGCAAAAGAAATGGATATTCTTACCGTTGGAATTGTCACCATGCCATTTCAATTTGAAGGAAAACTGAGGATTGATCAAGCTGAATTAGGGCTTCAGAACATTAAGAAAAATGTAGATGCACTTATTGTAATTAACAATAATAAGCTCAGAGAAGTATATGGAAACCTTGGTTTTAAAGCTGGTTTTTCTAAAGCCGACGAGGTATTGTCCACCGCAGCTAGAGGGATTGCCGAAGTAATCACTCATCACTACCGCCAAAATATAGACCTCAAAGATGCTAGAACTGTTCTTAAGGATAGTGGAACAGCAATTATGGGTTCGGGTTCAGCTAGCGGAGAAAATCGCGCACAAGATGCAATCATCAATGCCCTTGACTCACCATTACTTAATGATAACAAAATTAATGGATGTAAAAATGTCCTTCTCTTGATCGTTTCCGGCTCAGAGGAAATCACAATAGACGAAATAGGAGAAATCAATGATTACATCCAAACCGAGGCTGGCAATAATGCTAACATCATTATGGGAGTGGGAGAGGATCAAAGCTTGGGAAGTTCTATTTCTGTTACCATTATCGCAACCGGTTTTGGAGCAGATCAGCAAAATCAGATTGTAAATACCGAAACAAAAAAAATAATTCATACCCTAGAGGATGATCAAACAATGGAACAACAACTTCTAGGTCAGACCGAGGAAACAAGTGGTTTTGATTTACCCATTGAATCAAAGGAAAGGGTCGCCGAATCAAAGGAAGAGATGGCTGAATTAAATTCAGCACCTGTGGTTGAAGAGTTTAAAACCGATCCCATTCATGAACAAGTTAAATACGATTTGGATTCGGAAAATATTAAAACCCAATCCATACCTCAAGAAATTTTTGACATTCCAGTAATTTCTGAGCATATTACTTTTAATGATCTCGATGATCTCGAAGAAACTGAGCTAGAAGCTAAAGAGGAATTCATAACTACCGATGAGATTAAGAATATGGATGTGGTTTATGAAATTCTATCAATTGATTCCCATGAGGAAGTTGAGTTGAATCAAGAGTTTGAAGACCTACCATTACAAGAGGATCTTGTAATCAATAATTTGAGTGAGGATGTTCTCGATCAAGAACTTGTTGATATAGAAATTGTTTCTGCGGAAAATGAGCCTGATAATCAATTTACATTCGACTTTGCTCTACCTAATGAAAAGGAAACGTCGGAGGATAATGAACAAATTGTTCACGAATTGGAAGAGGAGAAAAATCCAATTGAGGATGAGACCATAAGTGAAGCAATGGACTTTAAGTTTGAGATCGTTGAAAAGTCTGAACAAGAAAATCCACAAAATGGACTCCCTGAAATGGAAAAGTCACAAGCTGATTCCCCATTTGAAAAAAGCATCCAGGAAACTGCCGCATTAGAAAATGAGAAAAGGAAGGAGCACTTAAAAAAATTCAATCACGCTTTTAAACATTCAATGAGTAAAATCGATGAATTTGAAAAACAACCCGCTTACAAACGGATGGGATTAGATTTGGAACAACCATCTTCATCAGATACTAATGAGTCTAGAATGTCATTGGATAACGATAAAAATGATGATATCCAGTTAAGATCAAATAATTCTTTTCTGCACGACAACGTCGACTAATTAAAACGAGATATGTCTTTACTAAGTAACCTTACCGATGAATTAAAAGCCGCCATGCGGGCTAAAGATTCCTTAAAACTAGAAGCCTTGAGGGCAATCAAATCTGCCATATTATTGGCACAAACTTCTTCAGGTGCTGGAGATACCCTATCCGAAAATGAAGAGATTAAGCTACTTCAAAAATTGGTAAAACAACGAAAAGATAGTGCAACGATATTCAAAGAACAAAACCGTGATGATCTTGCAGCTCCTGAGGAAGCGCAGGCAGCGGTTATTGCTACTTTTTTACCCGAGCAGCTTACATCAGAGGAAATTGAAGGGATTGTAGTTGATATTATCAAAAAAACTGGAGCTGAGGGCATTAAAGATATGGGTAAAGTGATGGGAATGGCAAGTAAAGAGATGGCGGGTAAAGCAGATGGCAAGTCCATTTCAACCGTAGTAAAAGAAAAACTTTCTAACGGATAGAAACCGATTTATAAATTAGTTTTAATTTTACCAAATCGGCCCAGTAGTTCAACTGGATAGAATATCAGATTTCGGCTCTGAGGGTTGGGGGTTCGAATCCTCCCTGGGTCACTAACTTACCTTTAGAATTTTGATTTTATAAAATCTAAAGTTATTCGTGCTTCCTAAGATTTATTACTAAATCAACAAAACCATTACCTTTAAACATTAAAATTAAAAAGATGAAGAACAGTTACTTGTTTACTTTTTTTATTTTGATTTTTTTGATTGGATGCGAAAAACAAACTTCCCCTCCAAATGTTATTCTTATTATCACTGACGATCAAGGCTATGGAGATCTTAATATTAATGGTAATCCAAATATAAAAACACCAACGCTAGATGCTTTTGCCCATCAGAGCGTAAGATTTAATAATTTTTATGTTTCCCCTGTTTGCGCCCCCACGAGGTCAAGTTTGATGACAGGAAGATACTCGCTGAGAACAGGTGTAAGAGACACCTATAATGGAGGAGCAATGATGGCTTCATCTGAGGTTACTGTGGCTGAAATGCTTAAACAAGCTAATTACGCTACTGGTATTTTCGGTAAGTGGCATTTGGGAGACAATTATCCTTCTCGACCATCAGACCAAGGTTTTGACGAGTCCCTAATTCATTTAGCAGGAGGTATGGGACAAGTAGGAGATTTCACCAATTATTTTAAAAAACAGACCAGTTACTTTGATCCTGTTTTATGGCACAATAATCAGCAAGAAGCATATGAGGGCTATTGTTCTGATATTTTTACAGAAAATGCAATTGAATTTATTGATAAAAACAAAGATCAGCCTTTCTTCTGTTATCTGGCTTTTAATGCACCGCATGACCCATTACAAGTCCCTGATGAATACTATCAAATCTATAAGGACGTGGATCCCTCTGAGGGGATTGATACCGATCTCATTCCTAATGGAAAAATGTCTGAACAAACGAAAGAAAAAACTAGAAGAGTTTATGCAATGGTAACTAACATAGACGACAATCTCAAAAAACTGTTTGATAAAGTCGAGGAGCTGGGTATTGAGAAAAATACAATAGTGATTTTTATGACCGACAATGGTCCACAACACCCAAGGTATGTTGCTGGAATGAAAGGAATGAAATCTAGTGTTCACAATGGGGGAATACGGGTGCCATTTTATTTGAGATACCCCTCAAAATTTGATGGAAATCAAGAGGTAAATGAAATGACAGCCCATATTGATCTTTTGCCAACCCTGTCTGAGCTATGCAGCGCACCTATGCCCAAGTCAAGGAAAATAGATGGTAGAAGTTTTATTCCCTCAATCAAAGGAGAGGCTCAACCCCAACGTAGTTTTTTTTCTTATTGGACAAGAAAGTATCCTGAGCTATACAATAATATTGCTTTACAGCGGGGTCAATTTAAATTGGTTGGAAAAACTGATTATGATGCATCGATTGAAAAATTTGAATTCTATGATATGATTAAAGACCCTTTAGAGAGGAATAATACTATTGCCCAAAATAAGGCTAAAGCGCTCAACCTTAAAACAGAAATGCATGATATTTACATGGAATTGGTCAATTCAAAAAACCTTAGAGAAGTACCCAGAATTACATTGGGAAGTAATTTTGAAAACCCAGTTTATCTCAATAGAAATGATGCTGGAGGACAAAGAAGGGTCTGGAATCAGGAGCAAGCTTTTTCTTATTGGAAAGTCAATGCAAAAGAAGGTCTATACGATCTTAAGTTTAAGTTTTTAAATCCATTACCAGCTAATGGGAGCATGTACTTGGAAATGGGTCAAGGCATTCAGCAAAAATTTAACCCAGCCGATAGCCTTGATTTACTAGAGATGAAGTCTGTCTATTTGGCCGATGGCCCACATAATTTTACGCCATTCTACATGTTAGGGAGATCAAATTATTTTCCACTATACGTTGAAGTCACTGCTAAGTAGTTTTTAATAAAGTTTAGCAAAAGATAGCAAGTGATTCTAGAGGTGCACGAACAATGTCTCTTATTCCATCAGGCTGCTTAAAAAGGCTCTTACTGAGGTTGGATTGTCAATAAAGTACTTTGCTTGAGTTTTTTTTCTTCCTACTTTAATTGTCGTAGCATGTGTTGGGAGATCATTAAACATAAATTCATCGGTAACATCATCTCCTAAACAAAGAATAAAATCAAGCTCTTTGTCACCAATAATTTCTGAAACAGCTGTTCCCTTATTAAATCTTCCAGAAGCAATTTCAATGGCCTTATCTCCATCCAAAATGTGAAGTTCATCTGAGAGAAGGCTGTTAAGAACAGTTTTTAACTCGACTACTCGTTCTGCCGCCAATTCAGGATCTGTTTTTCTATAGTGCCAGACCAAGCTATTCCTTTTTTCTTCAATAAAAGTGCCTGGAGTTCGATCTGAAAAAGTTTCTAATAGTGGAATAATGTCATTCTGCCATTTTTTTTGGTGGCTACCTTTACTGCTCCATACTTTTTTAAATTTCATAAAATATCCATGCTCAGCCACCAATGCTACATTTAAGTCGCCAAACCATTTATCCAGAAATTTTTGATCTCTACCGCTAACAACGGCGATATCTGTATCGGGATATTTGGATAATTTTTTTATTAGCTCCAATAATTCTTGGTCAGGTTGAGCCAATTCCGGATCGTCATTGAAGTCAACTAGGGTGCCGTCATAATCTAAAAAAATCATTCTCCTTTCAGAAGATTTAAATTTATTTATTAGAGATTTTTTAATTTTTGAATCTAGGATTTGAGCAGGATATTCCTCGTCAATTTCTGGTTTTGATTTCAAAGCTTTCATAAACTCCTTAGCCCAAAGCTCCACTGAGTAGCGACTTAAACGCTTTTGCATACTCAAATTCCTTTTTTTCTGTTCCTTGACGGGCATATTAATCGCTGTTAAAATCGATTCAGCCATTTGGTTCAAATCAAAAGGATTTACCATTATAGCCTCATATAATTCTTTTGAAGCCCCGGCCATTTCACTTAAAATAAGAACGCCATCCCCGCTAACCCTAGTGGCTACAAATTCCTTGGCGACTAAATTCATTCCATCCCTCACAGGCGTGATCATGCCTATATCTGATGTCATGTAAAGGTCAATTAAATCATCGAAGGCCATTGCTCGGTAATAATACCAGATGGGTGTCCAGTTGACCGTTGCAAATTTTCCATTAATCCTACCAACAATTTCGTCTGTTTCCTTTTTTAATCGTTTGTAGTCCGAAACACTTGAACGAGAGGGTACTGTTAGCATTACAAGCCTTACCCGTTCGAGATACTCTGGATATTTGGTCAAGAATATTTCAAAGGCTTTTATTCTGTTGATTACCCCTTTGGTGTAATCTAATCGATCAATTGATAAGATCAGTTTTCCTTTTTCAGCCCCTTTTTTGTGTAGTTCAAGCTGTTTCTTTAAATCAGATTTTTCGGCTTGTTTCATCGCCAAATGTTCGGAAGCAGCATTTTTAAATTTTTCATAATCAATTCCCATAGGAAAGGTATTAACCACTACTTCGCGGTTTCCAAGGCTCACGCGATTAAATGAAACTTCTTTCTTTAATATTCTTTTTACCGAACTCAAAAAATGCCGTTCATAATCATAAGTATGGAAGCCAATTAAGTCCGCACCAAGTATTCCCTCAAGAAGCGGTTCTCTCCACGGAAAAATCCTAAAAATTTCAAATGATGGGAATGGGATGTGTAAGAAAAATCCTATAGTTACGTCAGGCCTTACATCTTTAATCATTTTTGGACAAAGCATTAATTGATAATCATGTATCCATACTGTATCCCCTTTTTGAATATTAGTTAAAACACTTTCAGCAAACTTTTTATTTACCTCATAATAAGAATCCCATTGATTTTCATTGAATACAGAAAACTCAATAAAGTAGTGAAATAGGGGCCAAAGCGCTTTATTAGATAGTCCAAAATAAAAATTTTCAATTTCTTTGTTATTTAAGGATACAGGAAAAAACCCCTCTTTTTTTAGCGATTTTTTTAATGGACTCCATGACTTTTTATCAATCTGTTCATCATTGATACCTGGCCACCCTATCCAGAGCGATTCCTGACCCTGATGAACAGAGTTCATACCCGTCGCTAACCCCCCACTAGTAGGCGAAAATTCAAAAGAATTATCTAACTTCGTTACTTGTAGCGGGAGCCGATTAGAAACTATAATATTTTTAGCCATAACCCATTTGAAAAGAATTAAACAATACAATTTATGCATTTAAACATGTCGCATGCTCACACGGACAATCTTAATTATGGAATTATAGGAAATTGCAAATCATCTGCTATTATAAATGAGGATTCCTCAATAGATTGGTGTTGTTTACCACAATTTGATTCTCCCTCAGTTTTTGGTAAAATATTAGATGCTGAGATAGGTGGGTCTTTCAAGATTTCTACTGACGATAGCTATGAAATCACACAGGAATATCTTGATAAAACCTGTATTCTCAAAACCAAATTTGACAATGGTGAGGATGCATTTGAACTGTGTGATTTTATGCCAAGATACCAAAAAGAAAATGGCGTTTATTATGCTCCCCCAGAAATAACTCGTGTCTTCAAACTAATCAAAGGAAGTCCTAAATTTAAGGTTATTTATGACCCACGACTTGAGTATTCCCAGGGAGAAACATCAACCTACATAAAAGACGAATTTATCATCAGTATTGTTGATGATCAGAAATACGACACCTTATATCTTTATACCGATTTAGACAAAAAAAGTGTTTTAGAAGCCGCTGAAATTACCCTAGAAAAGGATTATTTTATTTCCATTTCTTATAATGAAAAAATTAACCCTTCGAATTTGGAGCATGTTAATTTTGAATTTGAAAAAACTAAAGTTTACTGGCTTAACTGGTGCTTTAAAACTCCAAGCTACAACACCTACAATACAGAAATTTTAAGAAGTGCAATGACCTTAAAATTACTCACATTTGAAAAAACAGGTGCGGTGCTGGCTGCAGCAACGACTTCCTTACCTGAGACTATCGGGGAGGTTAGAAATTGGGACTATAGATTTTGTTGGATTAGAGACGCCTCAATGGTGATTAAGGTGATTACGAAATTAGGGCATGTTAAAATTGTCAAGAAATTTATAGACTTTATAGTAGACTTGATCCCTGATAAAGACGAAAAACTGCAGATTATGTATGGTATTAGCGGTGAAAAAATGTTAACCGAGGAGACATTAGAGCACCTGTCTGGTTATCACGGATCGAAACCTGTAAGGGTTGGAAACGCTGCCTTTATTCAAAAGCAAAATGATATTTATGGAATATTGATGGATGCGATTCAATATCAGATTGAAAAATATACCTATGAAGACGATAAACATGAAGAGTTATGGTCAATAGTAAAGTCCATCGTGTGGGTAGTCGAGCACAACTGGAAGCTTGCAGACAAGGGGATTTGGGAATTCAGACAGGAAGATCAACATTTTACTTTCTCAAAACTCTTGTGTTGGGTTGCTGTAGACCGAGCCATTAAAATTTCTGAATTGATTCAGCAAGGTAAATCTGCTAAAAAATGGGAATCTTTAAGAGCTGAGATATATAGTGATATTATTGAAAATGCTTGGAGTGAAGAAAAACAGGCGTTTACACAATCCTATGGAACCGAACACTTGGATGCTTCAGTGCTATTAATGGAGCCCTATGGTTTTATTGACGCAAAGGATCCCAGATATGTCAAAACTGTAAAAGCCATAGAAAAAGAGCTTTCTCATGAAGGACTTTTGTTTAGGTATAAAAACAACGATGATTTTGGAACACCAAGTTCCTCGTTCACGGTTTGTACTTTTTGGTTTATCAATAGTCTTTACAAAATAGGAGAGGAGGAAAAATCCAAGGCTTTATTTGATCAATTGTTATCATACAGCAACCATCTTGGGCTTTTTAGCGAGGATATCGATTTTAAATCTAAGCGTCTTTTAGGTAATTTCCCACAAGCCTATTCCCATTTGGCATTGATTGATACGGCGATGAACTTCAACAGCTAACAGCCATGTTTTTAAGTCATTGAACTGGTTTCATATAATTTTATTAGATTTATGTAACTTTGAATATTATAAATTCCCAAATTTATATACCTACAATGAAATCTATTAAACCCTTAAACTTCAAAATCCCTCTAATCAATTACCAAATTATTAAACCACGCTATATGAAAATGAAACTCCGTATTTTATTACTGGTTATTTCAATGATGACTCTTTTGAGTCTTTCAGCCCAGAATTCCGATAATCCTTGGCAAATTTATGCTGGTTTTAATTTTGTTGACCTTTATCCAACTGGAGCAGATGAAAATGCCCCCTTTGGTCCTCAAGGAAAATTCTTGGAAGATCCTTTTAATGTTTCGGAACGTTGGAACTTTGGAGGTCCAACCATCTCCTTGTCAAGATCAATTTTTAAAGGTTTTTCAATAGGAGTTGATTATTCAATGAGTATCATTAAAAAAATTGAAGGAAATAGTCTTGGAAATTACAATTATTATGCGGCCAGTTTAAATTTAAAGCAGACTTTTAATACATCAAGAAAAATAAATCCATTCATTAATGTTGGTTACGGTATTTCCGATATTAGTTATAAAAATTTTAAACTTTATTCTAAAAATGGTTCTAATACTTTAAGAGCTGGTTTTGGTTTCGAAATTAAGCTCTCTGACAGGGGTGGTTTTTCGATTAACACCAACTATTTACACACCTTGGAAAGCACTGGGGTTAGACACTTTAGGCATCAGGCTGGTATGTATTATTTATTTGGTGGAAAAGATTCAGATAAAGATGGGGTTCCAGATAAAAAAGATGCTTGTCCTGATCAAGCTGGTTTTGTGGAATTTTCTGGTTGTCCTGATACCGACGGGGATGGAATTCCTGATAATCAAGACAATTGCCCAGATGAAGCAGGATCTGCTGAAATGAACGGTTGCCCTGATCAAGATGCTGATGGCGTTACAGATAAAGATGACGCTTGCCCTGATCAAGCTGGTTTAGCTGAGTTTAACGGTTGCCCCGATTCCGATGGGGACAGTGTAATTGATGGAGAGGATAAATGTCCTGAGCAATCTGGTGATCCTCAAAATCAGGGATGTCCTTGGACTGATACTGACGGAGATTCTGTAACAGATAATATTGATGCTTGTCCAGATCAGCCGGGTACAGTGGAAAATAATGGTTGTCCCGAGCTCTCTTATGAAGTTGTTACTTCAATCAATGAACTATCCACTCAAATTAATTTTGCTGCTGGATCAAGTAAAATTCAAGGAAAGATCGTGAAAGATACCCTAGACGAAATCAAAAATCTTCTGGATGAAAACCCTAAAGGCAACTTGATTATTGAGGGTCACACTTCTAGTGATGGTGACGATGAAAAAAATCTTATACTCTCTAAAGAAAGAGCAAAAGCTGTTAAAGAATATCTTATAGGTATTGGTGTTGATCCAGACAGATTAAAAACAGAAGGTTATGGCGAAGAAAAGCCGTTGTCTGATAACGACACTATGGAAGGAAGAATACTCAACCGAAGAGTTCAGTTTAGAGCAGAATTTTAATCCAATAGAAAGAAAGGGAGGTTGTAGCCTCCCTTTTTTTATATCTTTTTAAGTGTAGCGATTGTTTCGACAGGATTTTTTGATGAAAACACATAACTACCAGCGACAAGAACATCTGCACCAGAATCAATTAGAGCCTTTGAATTCTTATTCGTTACCCCGCCATCAATCTCGATGAGCGTTGTAGTTTCGGCCTTATTAATTATAGTTTTTAATTCCTTTACCTTGTTATAAGTATTTTCAATAAAACGCTGCCCCCCAAAACCGGGGTTTACACTCATTAAGCATACCAAATCTATCTGATTGATTATAGATTCTAAAAGACTGACTGGCGTATGCGGATTTAGTGCCACACCAGCTTTCATTCCATTTGATTTTATGGATTGCAATGTTCTATGCAGGTGGGTAGATGCTTCATAATGTACTGTCAAGATTTCACTGCCAAGTGCTGCAAAAGTTTCTATGTAGCGTTCAGGTTCCACGATCATTAGATGAACGTCCAATGGTTTTTTAGCGTGACTAGCAATTGCTTTTAAAACAGGCATTCCAAAGGATATATTTGGAACAAAAACCCCATCCATCACATCAATATGAAACCAGTCTGCTTGACTTTCATTAACCATTATACAGTCTCTTTCAAGGTTGCCAAAGTCTGCAGCGAGAAGTGATGGTGCTATTAGTGGTCTCATTTTAAATTGTTTTAAAAAAAAGCAACCCGAAGGTTGCTAAAAATTTATCCCAAATAGGTTTTTAAAATTTTACTTCTTGAGGTGTGTTTTAACCTTCTAATGGCTTTTTCTTTGATCTGCCTTACCCGTTCTCGAGTCAAGTCAAAAGTCTCGCCTATTTCTTCCAATGTCATTGCATGTTGATTGCCTAAACCGAAATAAAGCCTAACTACATCTGCCTCTCTTGGAGTCAGCGTTTCTAGTGCTCTTTCGATCTCAGTTCTAAGCGATTCATGTAAAAGAGTTTTATCAGGATTGGGCGACTCTCCACTATTCAATACATCATATAGGTTGGAGTCTTCACCTTCTACTAGGGGAGCATCCATAGATACGTGCCTACCTGAGTTTTTCAAAGACTCTTTTACATCATTGATGGTCATGTCAAGCTCTTTAGCGATTTCCTCCGCTGAAGGAGCTCTTTCATGGGCTTGCTCTAAAAATGCATAGGTTTTATTGATTTTATTGATGGATCCAATTTTATTGAGCGGCAAGCGGACAATTCGTGACTGTTCTGCTAGTGCTTGTAAAATAGATTGGCGAATCCACCATACCGCATAGGAAATAAACTTAAATCCACGAGTTTCGTCAAAACGTTGAGCTGCTTTAATCAAACCTAGGTTTCCTTCGTTGATTAAGTCAGGTAAGGTTAAACCTTGATTTTGATATTGCTTGGCAACCGAAACAACAAAACGGAGGTTGGCTTTGGTCAATTTTTCCAAAGCAATCTGATCTCCTGCTTTTATACGTTGTGCTAGTTCGACTTCCTCTTCGGCAGTTATCAAATCTACCTTTCCAATTTCTTGAAGGTATTTATCCAAAGAAGCAGTTTCTCTATTAGTAACCTGCTTTGTTATTTTAAGCTGTCTCATGAATTAGTTATGTGTTTATATTTTCTTATACGTTAAAAAAACAATAATGTTTCAATCAGCTTGAATTTTTATCCTTTTGACTTATCATTTCGATCTGATCTGTCCCTTCTTTCAGGTCTGTCTTTTCGTTGAGGTCTATCTGAACGTTCGGGCCTTGGGAGCAATGCTTTTCTTGAAACCCGCGGCTTTCTTGTTTTAGGATCAATTCCAAAATATTTGACATCAAAAGTATCACCAAGATTTATTTCATCGGTCACTTTGTCAATTCTATCCCAAGAAACTTCAGAAATATGAAGTAAAATCTCATTACCAGGAACAAATTCAACAACTGCTCCAAAGTCTAATATTTTGATAACCGATACATTGTAAATCTCTCCAACTTCTGGCTTAAATGTTATATTGTTAATCTTTTCAATAGCTGCATCAATTTTTTCTTGATTAACACCAAGAATTTCAATTACTCCAACATCTCCCTCTTCCTCAATGACAATGGTTGTATCAGTTTCTTTTTGCATTTCCTGAATTACTTTACCACCTGGACCAATTACTGCTCCAATGAATTCATTAGGGATCGTTAAGCTTACCATTTTTGGTGCATGTGTTTTGACGCTATCATTTGGTTTTTCGATTGTTTCTTCAATTTTTTCTAAAATGTGAAGACGACCATCGCGAGCTTGCTTGAGCGCTTTAACTAAAATCTCATAGGACAATCCTTTTATTTTAATATCCATTTGACAAGCAGTGATACCATCCGCAGTTCCAGTCACTTTAAAATCCATGTCGCCAAGATGATCTTCATCTCCTAAAATATCACTTAAGACCGCATATCGTTCACCATCACTGATCAATCCCATAGCAATTCCTGAGACAGGCTTTTTGATTTTTATACCAGCATCCATTAATGCCATAGTTCCTGAGCAAACCGTTGCCATTGATGAGGATCCATTGGACTCTAATACTTCGCTTACTACACGAACGGTATAAGGACAATCTTCTGGGATCATGGCTTTAAGTCCTCTCTGAGCAAGGTTTCCATGACCTACTTCGCGTCTTGAAGTTCCTCTGATTGGCCTCGCTTCTCCTGTACAGAATGGTGGGAAATTGTAGTGTAAGTAAAATCTTTCTTCACCTTCATAAGAGGGCATATCAATCTGATTCGCTTCTCTTGATGTTCCTAATGTAACCGTAGCCAATGCTTGAGTTTCTCCACGAGTAAAAATAGAAGACCCATGCGTAGAGGGTAAATAATCTACTTCACACCATATTGGTCTGATTTCATCTGTTTTTCTCCCATCTAATCGAATTCCTTCGCTCAATACAACTTCTCTGACAGCTTCTTTTTGTGCTTTACTGAAATATTTTCCAATTAATGGAGCAATTTCTTCCAGTTCTTCTTCAGAAAAACTTGCTTTTATATCTTCTTTTACTTCACTAAAAGCAAGGCTTCGTTCTGCTTTTCCAGTACCTCTTTTAGCAATTTCATAGCATTTATCATAAGCAGCTTTGTGAACCTTTTGTTGAAGCTCCTCGTTCTCTTCCTCTTCGTCATACTCTCGAACCTCTTTTTTACCTACTTCTTCAGCAAGCTTAATTTGGGCTTCGATCTGAACTTTAATAGCATCATGAGCAAATTTGATGGCTTCAACCATTTCTTCTTCGCTACATTCATCCATTTCACCTTCGACCATCATTACTGAGTCAGCAGAGGCGCCAACCATTATATCAATGTCAGAAGTTTCTAATTGAGCTCGACTTGGATTAATAACCAGCTCACCGTCTACTCGAGCAACTCGAGCTTCAGATATTGCACACTCAAACGGAAAGTCACTCAATTGAATTGCTGCCGATGCGGCCAAACCTGCCAAAGCATCGGGCATTACGTTTTCATCATGAGACATCAATTGAATCATGACCTGAACTTCATTGTGATAATCTTTTGGGAAAAGGGGACGTAATACACGGTCAACTAAGCGCATGGTTAGTACTTCACCATCACTTGGGCGTGCTTCTCTTTTAAAGAAACCACCAGGGTACCTCCCTGCTGCCGCAAATTTTTCTCTGTAATCTACTGTTAGCGGTAAAAAGTCTACCTGAGCAGAATTGTAATTGGACACTACCGTACAAAGCAGCATGCAGTCTCCCATCCTAACAACAACTGAACCATGTGCCTGTTTAGCAAGTTTTCCGGTTTCAATAGTAATTGATCTTCCGTCGTTAAGAAGTATTTCTTGGGTAAATGTTTTTGGAATCATTTTTCTTTTTGTTGGTTGAAAATTTATTCTTGTTGTGTGTTGCAGCAACCAACGAAAAACTAATTCAGTAAATAGAAATGCTTTTGTGAAATATAGAAACTTATTTTCTTAAGCCCAACTCATTGATGATTGAGCGATAACGCTCAATATCTTTTGATTTAAGATAATCCAATAAGTGACGGCGCTTCCCTACTAATTTAACTAGTGAACGCTCCGTGTTAAAGTCTTTATGGTTTTTCTTAAGGTGGTTGGATAAGTGATTGATTCGGTGAGAAAATAATGCAATTTGCCCTTCAGTTGAACCAGTGTCAGTTTCAGATTTTCCGTGTTTTTTGAAAATCTCTTTTTTAACTTCTTTGTTTAAATACATGCCAATATTATTTTAATAATTATTATGTACGATAAATTGAGGTGCAAATATAATTGTAATTCTTTGATATACAACCCGATTAGGGAATTAATCCCTTAGAGGTTGATTTAGGATTAGATCGAGATATAAATTAACGCTATCCTTAAGTTGTTTGCGATGACAAATAAAATCTAAAAAGCCTTTTTCCTTCAAAAACTCGCTCCTTTGGAAACCATCAGGAAGATCCTTTCCAGTGGTGTCTTTTACAACCCTAGGGCCTGCAAAAGCAATTAGTGCTCCGGGTTCTCCAATGTTAATGTCGCCCAACATGGCAAATGAGGCAGTAGTTCCACCAGTAGTTGGGTCTGTACAGAGGGATATGTAAGGTATCTTAGCTTCTGCTAACTGAGCTAGTTTAGCAGAGGTTTTTGCCATTTGCATTAGTGAGTTCGCAGATTCCATCATTCTTGCTCCACCTGATTTAGAAATAATCACAACAGGAAGATGATTTTTTAATGCATAATCGATTGCTCTAGCAATTTTTTCACCTACAACAGACCCCATAGAACCTCCAATAAAAGAAAAGTCCATACAGGCGATTACTAAATCTTTACCCTTGGACTTTCCTACAGCAGTTCTGATCGCATCATTTAAACCCGACTTTTTCTGCGCATCCTTTAAACGATCGGAATACTTTTTTGAATCTTTAAATTTTAAAAAATCTTTAGATTTTAATTTTCCGTCTAGTTCTTTGAAATGATTATTATCAAATAGGATTTCAAAATATTCCTTACTTCCAATGTGAACGTGGTAGTCATCTTCGGGAGATACGTAAGCGTTGGAGGCTAACTCCTGGGTCTCTACGATCTTGCCTGTTGGTGTTTTGTACCAAAGCCCTTTGGGGATATCTTTCTTTTCCTCAGTTCGGGTTTGGATTCCTTTTTCACTTCGTTTAAACCAACTCATACGAATAGTTGTTTAATTCAAAGATATTAAAATCAATTAAGCAAGCGTGTTGATGTTGTTCAAATCCTCAAATGCCTTTTTCAATCGATTGATAAAGGTTACTTCGCCCTCTCTGAGCCATTTTCTCGGATCATAGAACTTTTTGTTAGGAACATCAATTCCTTCAGGGTTTCCGATTTGTGTCTTAAGATAATCAATGTTTCCGACCATGTAGTCACGTATTCCCTCAGTAAATGCAAATTGGAGATCTGTGTCAATATTCATTTTAATAACACCATAACCGATTGATTCGCGAATCTCTTCTATTGAAGAACCTGATCCCCCGTGGAATACAAAATCTACAGTGTTTTCAGGGAGATTAAATTTTTGTGAGATGTATTCTTGAGAATTTTTAAGGATTTTGGGAGTGAGTTTCACATTCCCTGGCTTGTAAACTCCATGCACGTTACCAAAAGCAGCAGCAACAGTAAATCTGGAACTTACTTTACTCAGTTCCTCAAAAGCATAGGCAACCTCCTCTGGTTGCGTGTAAAGCTTTGAGACATCTACATCAGTATTGTCAACGCCATCTTCTTCTCCACCTGTTACCCCAAGTTCAATTTCTAGAGTCATTCCCATTTTGTCCATCCTTGCAAGGTATGTCTTACAAATTTCAATATTCTCCTCAAGTGGTTCCTCTGATAGATCAATCATGTGTGAGCTGTAAAGAGGTTTTCCGTTTTGTCGGTAAAAGACTTCTCCAGCATCTAAAAGCCCATCAATCCAAGGTAAAAGTTTTTTGGCACAGTGGTCTGTATGAAGAATTACGGTTGCACCGTAATGTTTCGCTAATTCATGAACGTGTTTAGCACCAGAAATTCCACCGGCAATAGCGGCACTCTGATTTTCATTAGACAGGCCTTTTCCGGCCATAAACTGAGATCCTCCATTTGAGAATTGAATAATGACAGGGCTATTAAGTGCAGCGGCAGTTTCCATTACACCGTTAACCGAATTACTACCAACTACGTTCACGGCGGGTAGTGCAAATGATTTTTTCTTAGCAAATTTGAATAGTTGTTGTACTTGATCTCCTGTCAGTACACCTTTAGGAAAGTTTTCACTCATTTAAAATAGGTTTACGCAACAAAAGTATCAAACTTTTTCTGTTTAAAATGGATAATTTATTCCAATATTAAAAACTGCTTCTCTAATAGAATATTTGGGTTGCCATCTTGATGATTTGGGGAGTGCTGGATTGTGTGTCTTAAACCCTGTATCTAAACGAAATACAAAAAAATCGAAATCATACCGAAGACCAAAACCTGTTCCTACTGCAATTTCTTCTAGGTCTGACAAACCATCAAATCGATAGTCTAGATCATCCACATTATCCAAAATATTCCAAATATTTCCTGCATCGACAAAAAAGGCACCATTTATTTTACCAATTAAGGGGAAGCGATATTCTAAATTAAAAGTCAACTTAAAATTTGCCTCATTAAATTCATTAGTATTGTTACTACTTCCAGGTCCTAGTCTATAGGCTCGCCAACCTCTATTATCGTTTGAACCTCCAGAGAAATAAGATCGGTTAAAGGGAATGCTGTTTGCATTTCCAAATGGAATAGCGATTCCACTAAATGATCTAAAAGCTAAGACTGTTTTGGCAGAGATTTGCCAGTGTTTAATGTAGTTTATTTCCGTTTTGATATACTGTGAAGGGGTGACACCTGCAATTTCGTATTGTCCATTCTCATTTTTTTCTGTTCCGGATGATTCTAAAATTTCATTTAGTAAACTTCCCACCAGACTTAATTTCCATTGCAGTTGGAAAAAAGTTTCATCCAGTAAATTTTGCTGACTATTATAATTAATTCCAAAGGAAGAACCAAAAATTAGGTTATTGGTTGTCAATCGATTTTGTCTTTCTTTGACTAAATTAATATCCTGATAAGCACTGTTCTCAGGTAGTAGTGCAGTTTGATTGCTAAGGACTTCAGCAATAAAATTATTCGCACCTTGGGGGATGCTGAGGCTACCATTTTCATCAAAATTATCTTGATTAGAATTGTATTGTTTTCCAATCTCATTTAGTCTATCATAAGAGTTTCGATAAACGTTGAAGTAGTTATCGACATTTTGATTATTTATAAACTCTAAATCAATGATCTTCCAATTTAGCTTTGCCATTTTATTTGGTTCCCAGCTTAATTGATAGCCCGCTCCAAAATATTGTTTATCTAGTCCGATATTCTGTTGAAGTGTTGCATTAAAGCTTACTTCAGTTGAAGGATTCATCCTTTTAGGTATTAATCGGTCAAGATTGAAAGGAAACACAATTCTTGGGAAACGGAATCTTGTATCAGTCCCAAGTTCATACAGATTAAAAAATTGATTGTTGATTGAGGCAATATCACTTGAGGAGCCAAATGTATTTTTTAAACCAACCTCCAATACCTCTGCTCCCCGGAAAATATTCCTAATCCCGAAAGAACTACCTAGCGAAAAACCAAAGTCTTGAATATTTGAATGAGATAAATCCAAATCAAACCCCATTGAAAAACGTTCCTTTGGACTAAGAAAAATATTTGCCTCCAAGTCCTTTGTTTCCCCTATAGGTTTGAAAGTTATACTAGGATACTTAAAATTTCTTAAGTTTGAAATGTAGCGATAGGTTAATGCACGAGAGAGGTCACTGTATGGTTTGTCTTTTTCGATAAAAATAACTTCCTCAAGGGTTTTGGGTTTATATTTTAATTTTCCCTTATAGAAAATTGTATAATCCTTAAATGCCAGACTATCGGTAAATGTAGAGAGTTGACCCATTTGCCCTGCGGTATCTAAGAAGAGGTTTATCTTTTTAACCTTATGAATTTGATAGGGTATGGTTTTTAGTGAATCATTTTCCCTTCTTTGAAGATTTGATATTTCGACTACAACAGGGATTTTAGTATCAACTCCACTACTATCAATTGCAGCAGTAAATTGTAAATTATTTTGTTGGAAGTTGTACACCCCATTATTTCTAAAAAAATTAATTAGCCGACTGCGCTCTGCCTCAAACCGATCAATCTCAAAAGGATCTCCGGTTTTAATCAATCGATTTTTAAATGTCAAATTGTAAAGCGAGTCTAAAGCAGGAGAGCTAATTTTTTTACTTATACTGTCAATTGTATATTGATCATAGGTCTGAATATCGTATTTGACTATTCCTTTTTGATTGGGTGAAAGTATCTTTTCTGCTTTGACATCTGTGTCAAAATATCCCTGATTTTTATAGTATTGTTGAAATCTTTGAATATTATTTTTAATTGATCCATCATCAATAAATACAGGGGCTTCACCGTTTTTTTTCACCCACTTATTGAAACCCGATTTGTAACGTTTAAGCTCATTAACTTGTTTTTCCGAGAGCAGATTGTCCAATCGTTTTTTTCGTTTCGACTTTCTGTATAACCAATCATCAAAAATAGAATCTGGTTGGTCACTTGCCATTTCGTGGAAGTATAACCTAAAGGGGATCCCCAATGTTTTTTTATTGGGTTTATCCACCTGTAAGAATTTAACTGGGTCGTTTATTAATTCTTCATTGTTTTTGTAGATGATATTTTTTTCGAGTAAGTATTTCTCCCCTGTAATTTCTTCAATACTCTTACATGCCTGTAGAGACAGGAATAAAAGAAACAGAATTGTTAACTTTGAAGCGCTAGTTTGGATCATACAGGAATAATAACCAAAATTACATTTTTTGAATGTTAAGCAAAAATGAACAAAAGCAAATCCGCTTATTGGGACAAAAAAAACATCGGTCCAAATTAGGGTTTTTTATTGCCGAAGGAGAGAAAATTGTGCAGGAATTAGTTCAAGAAGACTTTGAATTAGATACTATCTTTTCATCAAAAGAGATCGATTTTGCACCTTACCGACTGATTGACCAAGAGACATTAAATAAAGTTTCACACCTAAAAGCTGCCAGTAGTATTTTGGCGATTTTTAAAATACCTGGAATTATTTCAACTGAGCAAGTGTCAGACTCGTTTTCATTAGCTTTAGACTCTGTTTCTGATCCTGGAAACTTGGGGACTATCATCCGATTGTGTGATTGGTTTGGTATTAAAAACATCTTCTGCAGTCCAGATACTGTGGATTGTTATAACCCCAAAGTCATTCAATCCACTATGGGATCAATTGCTAGGGTCAAATGCCACTATGTTGATTTAAAAAATCTTATTGAGCAATCTAAAGTGCCAGTTTATGGTGCCACTTTAGATGGAAGCAGTCATTATGACTTGTCTTTTGGAAAAAAAGGCATTTTAGTGATGGGCAGTGAATCTCATGGGATAAGTGCTCAGCTACTTGAAAAAATAAACCAACGTGTTACAATACCTGCCAATTTACCAGGAAAGCATGCAGAGAGTTTAAATGTAGCCACTGCTACAGCGATTCTATTGGCTGAAATTTCAAGACCTTAAGGTTTAATTTATTCAAAAGTTAAATTAATCGCAAAGCCCCTACTGAACATTTTGGAAATTGGGCCAGTCCAAGGGCTATTCTCAATATTGTCTGGAATCATCTCATTTTGCGTAGAGAAAATACCTCTAATGGATGGGGAGAATTTGAAATAAAATAAATAAAAATCAAATCCTAAACCCAATTCGTAATTTATATTTTTTCGCGTTGTTCTGAACACATTACTTAAGTTGTCATCGGTATTTTTATGGTTACTTGACAAATTGAAGTCAGTCGATACACCAGCCAGTATAAAGGGTCTGAAATTATTAATTCGCTCGGTGCTAATTTTAAGAATTAGTGGGAGGTGAATATAGGTTGATTTTACATCTCTAATTCGGTCGTCCTCTGAGTTGAATTGATTAAACTCAGGATATATCAAATCTCTTTTGGTATAATATAAGCCTGGTTCAATTCTTAAATTTAAAAACTTATTAATTCTCAAATCTCCGATCAGACCTACGTTGAAACCGGAGTTGGAAATTACCTCAATATCTTTATGACCTTCCCAATAGTAGTCCTTATCATATTGAAATTTGAAATCGTAGGAGTTAATTCCTAAAAAATAACCATAGTGAAGAAAACGTTCATCAAAATTGGGCAGATTGGTTACTTTTTCCCTCACCCGAGTAAATTGAGCAAAAGTGTCAGTTAATCCACAGACAACTAAAAGACTGCATATAAGCGGTTTGATATTACTTAGGTTTCTTTGCACAATATATCGAGGCCACACCAAAAGTTTGTGGGAGGTCTTCTACTTCTATAAACCCATTTTTTTTCAAAATATTGTTGAAGGCAATTCCGAATGGAAATGCAGCCGCAGAGTCAGATAAATACCTGTAGGCAGCTTTGTCTCTTGAAAATAGTGATCCGAGTATTGGCATAACCTTATACGTATAGAAATAATAGAATTGACGAAATGGGAATTTTTGAGGAACTGCAGTTTCCAGTACAACCAAATCACCACCAGGCTTGAGTACCCTATGAATTTCTGAAAGTCCTTTGTCTAAATCTTCAAAATTTCTAACTCCAAAAGCAACAGTGGCTGCATCAAAGTGCTCATTTGGATAGCCCAATTTTTCACTATCCCCGATCTCCATTTTAATTTTATCGTCAAACTTTCGTTTTTTCACCTTTTCAATTCCAATATCAAGCATACCCGCCGATATGTCTACACCTATAATCTCATCAGCTTTTGTTTTTACCAATTCGATGGCTAGATCTCCTGTTCCCGTTGCAATATCCAGTATTTTTTTTGGTTTTTTGGGTAGTAAAAGGGCGACTACTTTTTTACGCCATTTGATATCTATACCCCCTGAAATTACTCTATTAAGCAAATCATAGTTCGATGAAATTCCATCGAACATATTGCGAATTTGAACTTTTTTTGTGCTTTTTTTGTCCTGATAAGGAACCACTTGTTTATTGGCCATATGCAAAGATAAAACAAATGCTTTCCTACCGATTTAATTAAAATAAAAATCCTCACCCAAAGGATTTCGTATATTTGTTTGAAGTTTTCGAACTTAAATTATGAAAATAATTATCGCAGGAGCAGGAGAAGTAGGCTTCCATCTGGCTAAGTTGCTTTCTTATGAATCTCTTGATATTACTTTAATCGATATTGATCGAGAAAGATTAAACTATGCCGAAGGGCACTTAGATATTAAGACTTTGAGAGGAAACGCGACCTCTTTGGCCTTACTTAAAGAATCCGATGTCGAACAATCCGATCTTTTTATTGCAGTAACTGCAGCGGAGTCCGTAAATATTACCATCAGTATTCTAGCAAAACAATTGGGCTCCAAAAAAACCATCGCTAGAATTTCAAACACTGAATTCATCCATGCTAACGAAAATATTAGCTTTAGCGAAATCGGTGTTGATGAATTAATTTCACCAGAGGACCTTGCTGCATCTGAGATTCAGCAACTTTTAGATCAGTCTGCATTTAGCAACAGCTATGAGTTTGAGCAAGGTGCGCTAACCATGATTGGAACTAAATTAGGGGCGGATGTTCCTTTTGTAGGAAAAACAGTAAAACAAGCCGCTTCTGTTTTTACTGATGTTCATTTTATGCCCATTGCTATACAACGAAAAGGAACACAATTTACCATGATTCCTAGAGGGGACACCCTTTTTGAAGAAGGAGATACTGTTTTTTTTATAACGTTAAAAGAAGGGGTCGAGGAAATCCAAAAGCTTTCTGGTAAAAGTAACAAGCCCATTAAAAATGTTATGATTCTCGGAGGTAGCAAAATAGGTATTAATACTGCTAGAGAACTTTGTGAAAAAAAATTCAGAGTGATTTTGTTAGAGCAAAACAAACTAAAAGCGATGGAAATTTCCGAGCTTATGCCAGATGTAATGGTCATTCACGGTGACGGTAGAAGTTCTGAATTATTGGATGAAGAAGCCATTGAATCTATGGATGCTTTTATATCGGTGACAGAAAATTCTGAAACCAATATTATGTCTTGCTTAATGGCAAGTTCTAAAGGGGTGAAAAAAACGATTGCTTTGGTAGAGAACATGGACTATTTTCATTTGTCTCAAGCCATCGGAATTGATACTCTAATTAATAAAAAACTTTTAACTGCTAATACTATTTTCCGTTACATAAGAAGGGGAGAAGTAGTGGATATGACCACTTTAAATAACCTGAATGCAGAAATTTTAGAATTTATTGTAAAACCAAGTTCTAAAGTAGCGAATTATAAAATCAAAAACTTAGATTTTCCAAGAAGAGCTACTATTGGTGGCGTTATTAAAGAAGGAGAAGGAATTATCGCATTGGGGGATTATCGAATAATGCCAGGAGATCGTGTTGTTGTTTGTGCCATGCCTCGGGCTATAAAACGTGTTGAAAGTTTGTTCTTATAACAGTGTACAATGTCCAAATTTAATTTTAAGGTCATCATACACATCATTGGAGTTCTTTTACTCTTCAATGGAGGATTGATGTTGCTGGCTGTTTTAGCGAGTATATTGATGAAGGATGGTGTGACTTTTGAAATCACTTTATCTGCTTTTATAGTTATGGTTCTGGGTGGGTTCATGATGTTGATTTCACGAAACCATCAAGCTCAAATACAAAAAAGGGAGGGATATTTAATAGTATCTCTAGGTTGGTTTTTGATGGCCGTTACTGGAATGCTACCTTTTTTGATGACTGGCGCCATCGATAATGTATATGATGCTTTTTTTGAGACCATGTCAGGCTATACCACCACAGGTTCAAGCATACTGAGGGATATTGAGGCGCTACCAGCAGGCTTACTTTTTTGGAGGAGTACAACGCATTGGATTGGGGGTATGGGAATTATTGTATTGGCAATAGCTATTCTTCCTTTACTTGGGATAGGTGGAATGCAGCTATTTACAGCTGAGGCTCCAGGACCAAATAGCGATAAACTCCATCCTAGAATTACGGATACCGCTAAGCGGTTGTGGTTGATATATTTTACTTTTACATTTACCGAGGCACTGTTGCTCAGTTTGGCTGGAATGTCACTTTTTGATGCTATCAATCATGCCATGAGTACGATTTCTACTGGTGGTTTTTCCACCAAAAATCAAAGTTTAGCCCATTGGAATCACCTCCCTTGGGTTCAGTACATCACAATGTTATTCATGCTGCTTGCTGGGTCTAACTTTGTGTTGACCTACTTTGCCTTTACGGGTAAATTTAACAAGGTTTTTAAGGACAACGAGTTTTTAACTTTTATCAAGTTAATTTTTATTTTTTCAATGATAGTCTTTGCTGTATTGATTTTCAATACGGATTTAAATACAGATTTCTTTTCGCACCCTCAAATTTGGGGTGAAATAGAAAGTAATTTCAGACACTCCTTATTTCAAGTACTTGCAGTGATCACTACAACAGGGTTTGTAACAGCAGATTTTACTGCTTGGACACCTTTTCTCACCGTATTCTTTTTTGGTTTAATGTTTTTAGGAGGATCAGCGGGAAGCACCTCTGGTGGGGTAAAGATCGTAAGACACTTATTGATGGTGAAAAGTGGAATTTTAGAATTTAAAAGAGCCTTACACCCCAATGCAATCATTCAGCCCCGTTATAACGGTAAAGTCGTAAATGAAGAAATTATAGGCAACATCCTTGGATTTTTTATCCTTTACATGCTCTCTTTTATAATTGGAAGTTTGATTTTTGGACTTTTGGGCTTAGATTTTGAATCAGCTATAGGAGTTGCCGCATCCTCTCTGGGAAATGTAGGTCCGGCATTGGGGGAATTTGGACCAGCAAATAACTTTAGTCAATTGCCACCAGCAGGAAAGTTGTGGTCTTCCTTTCTAATGTTAATTGGACGTTTAGAGTTATTTACCGTTTTGATTATTCTTACCCCATTTTTTTGGAAGAATAACTAATAGCCGTATTTATCTTTCCACCTTGTTTTGAGGAATTTTCTTAACTGTAACTCTTTGGCATTTTTTCCAGGTTCATAAAACCTTTGTCCTTTTAACTCTTCAGGTAAAAATTCCATTTCAGCAAAATTATTTTCATGGCTATGGGCGTATTGATAATCCATGCCATGTCCCAATTCCTTCATTAACTCGGTAGGTGCATTGCGAAGTTGTAATGGCACACTGAGATCGCCAGTTTCCTTAACTTTCCTTTGCGCTTTGTTTATTGCTTCATAAGCCGCATTACTCTTTTCTGAACACGCAAGGTAGAGTGCACACTGACTCAATGGGATACGAGCCTCAGGAAAACCCAATATATTCACAGCCTGAAAAGTACTATTTGCCAACACCAGTGCGTTTGGATTGGCATTACCGATATCTTCAGCAGCAAGAATTAGCATTCTTCTGGCGATAAACTTTACCTCCTCTCCACCCTCAATCATCCTGGCTAGCCAGTAAACCGCTGCGTTAGGATCACTTCCTCTTATAGATTTTATAAAAGCAGAAATGATATCATAGTGAAGATCACCGTTCTTATCAAAAAGCGCCATTTGAGTCTGAACCTTTTCTAAAACAGTTACATTGTCGATTTTGATAGGTTCAGAAAGACTGTTTACAACTAATTCTAAGGCTGACAAAAGCTTTCTAGCATCTCCACCAGATATTTTCAATAAAGCTTCATCTTCTAAAATTTCAACTTTTTTATTAGAAATCTCAGGATCAATTTTTAGTGCATTGGCAATCAATTCCTGCAACTGTATTTTGTCCAAGGGGTTAAGGGTATAGACCTGACATCTTGAAAGCAAAGCATTGATGACCTCAAAACTGGGGTTTTCAGTAGTCGCACCGATCAGTGTTATACTTCCCTTTTCAACTGCTCCAAGTAATGAGTCTTGTTGAGATTTACTAAAGCGATGAATTTCATCGATAAATAATAGCGGGCTTTTATTGGTAAATAAACCACCATTTTGTTCCGCTTTTTGTAATATTTCTCTGATTTCTTTGACCCCTGAGTTAATCGCAGAAAGTTGATAAAATGGTCTTTCCTTTTGGGCTGCTAATAATCTGGCTAAAGTTGTTTTTCCTGTTCCAGGGGGTCCCCACAAAATCATAGAGGGTAGATTCCCGCTTTTCAATATCGGAGTAAGGGCTCCTTTTGGACCAATTAAATGTTCCTGACCGAGATACTCACCTAAGTTTTTAGGTCGCATTCTTTCAGCAAGTGGAGTATTCATATCACTTTGGATTTAACTGTACTGTCTTTGTCTCAGCAATTCAAATAGAACAATACCACAAGCAACACTTACATTAAGAGAAGCCATTTGATCGTTCATTGGCAACTTAATTTTGGCATTCACCAGCTTTATTAATCCGGGTTGTATTCCTTTGTCCTCAGATCCCATAATCAATGCAGTGGAACCTTCAAAGGAGTATTCAAATGCAGTTTCTGTAGCCTTTTCAGTAACCGCTATGGTCACAATGTCGTTTGCTTGTAGAAGATAAATCGCATCTTTTAGATGATTTACCTTAACCATCGGTACAGAAAAAATACCTCCTGCCGAAGTTTTTACAGTGTCAGCATTGACTGGAGCTGATCCCGTTTGTGGCAAAATAATTCCAGCTACCCCTGTTGCTGCTGCTGTTCGAAGAATTGCACCTAAGTTTCGGGTATCTGTAATACCATCCAAAAGTAGGTAGGTAGCATTTTTATCCTCATTCTGAGCGATTAATTCCTCCAGCGATTGAAATTGAATGGGTGCAATTCTAGCGACTGCCCCTTGGTGATTTTGATTTGAGAAGCGGTCAAGCCTTTCTTTTGGCACATAACTGTGTGAGATGCCCAATTGATGGATTTTCTTTTCCAGACTTTTGAAAAGATTTCCTTGCTGGCCTTTTAGTAGCCAAATTTTATCTATGGCTTTATCTTGAGATATTGCTTCTAAGATCGCACGAATTCCATAGATATCCTGTTCTGTTTTCATGTTTGCAATTTAGAAATAACCTAACAGAATCGGGTTTAAAAAAACTTAATTTATCGATTGGTATTGACGCTGTTGTCAATGAAATCGTTAGCATCGATTTCTTTCTGGGGTATTTTAAGGTAGAATTTTTTATCGTCAGGCAGGAGGTTAGCAGCACTTTTAACGCGATGATTCCCTGTTCGGGTAATACCGCGACGAAGTCTTTTTGCATCAAACCACTCAACGCCCATTTCCCCATATAGCTCTTTCCTTCTCTCCACCAATATTTCTTCAATTAATGCCTCACCACTATTACCGGACGCCACAGCATTGGGATCACGATTACTTTGAAGTTCAAAAAGTAAGTTTGCAGCTTCGATCTCGTCTCCTAAACGTGCTTTTGCCTCGGCTGCTATTAATAGCATTTCAACTGATCTAATAATTGGAATATCTGAGGTGAAGTCAAATTTAAATTTAGAAGAGGTCCATGTATTATACTGGTCTTCATCCTCCTCATTAAATCGGTTTATGAAGGTGTTTCTTACATCAGTTTCACTAAATAATGCAACGAACTCACGGTTCCAGAACGCCAGACCGTAACCTTCGCTTTGGTTGTCAGTGAATGAATGAGGCGCGATATTAAAATAGGTTGATTGATCTATTTGCTGTGGCATCGCCCAAATCCACTCCTCAGCACTCATGTCGTCAAATCCTTGGTTGTATTCGTTTGCATTTAACGCATATTCACCTCTTGCAATATTTGCTGCTGTTGCTGCCTCCTCCCAATTACCCATGACCTGATGAACTTTTGCCAAAATAGCATAGGCAACACTGCGATCTACATATGACTTATTAATTCTATTTGATGGGGTGTATTGAATAGCGTAACCTAAATCCTCTAAAATAAAACTGTAGAGTGCCGTTAAATTTGACATGGGCTTTCCCTCATTAGCAGGTTCCTGATATATTGGTGGTGCAGGAAGTGAAGGGTCAAAGCTGTAGGTATGTTGAAACTCCATTGCCAACTGGAAATAGTAAAAAGCCCTAAGGGCATAGGCTTGTCCTAACAACGCTTGTTTTTCCGTTTCACTAAGAGTGTTGCTATTGCTAACGCCATCAACAAAAATATTGATTTGATTGATGATCGTATAGGGAAATTCCCAACTAAAAATTGTTCGTCTGTAGGAAGGCTCACGATTATCATTTTCATAATCAAATACATACCAACTATTGCCTAAAACCAAATCATTTCCCTTAACGACTCTCGCAAAAAACATAGCGTAAAGTCCACTAGTATCAGTATTGTCATAAGTGAGTCTACTAAGTCGTAAAATCCCTGACATTAAAGATTCCGCCCCTTCTTTGGATTGAAAAACAAGAGCAGAATTTACTGTGCCACTAGGCCTTGGTTCCTCCAAATAATCTTTACCACAGCTAATTAAAATTAGTGAAACACAAAAATAAAATGTCAGTAGGGATTTTTTCATTTTCAAAATTTTACAATTGAAGATTAACCCCTAGGGCGTATGTTTTCATTTGATGCGATCGGTTGTCTGTTAGACCTGATAAGTCTTGCTCAGGATCAATTCCTTTGTGAGATTGGAAAGTAAATATATTGTCTCCTTGTAAAAAGACCCTCAGTTGTTTTATTTTAAATTTCTCAATCAAACTTTGATTAAAATTATATCCAATATTCAAAGCTCTTAATCGAACATAATCGTTTTTAAATAAGAATCGGGTCGATTCCGCATTAAAATCATTTTGACCATTCATAAAAAGTGGAACATCAGTCAAGTCTCCGGGTTTTTGCCATCTATTTGACAGGTCAGGGTGTCCCTGTCTCCCTGGGGTAACGAAGCCATTCATCAAACTAGCATATACCCCATCGTAAACATAGGATCCAAAGCTAAAATTGAAAAGAGTACTTAGGTCAAAATTACCGTAAGAGGCGTTAATGGCAAATCCTCCCACCATTAAAGGTATAGAAGATTTTCCAGTGTAATAGCGCGTAGCTTCAGTATAATCTTTAGTAGTTATTCGCTCACCTGTTTTTATGCCTTGATCAGTTACAATATCCTTATACCACATTTGGTATCCATCAATAAAATCTACCCCAGCAGATTTTTGCAAATAGAACTCGTATAAAGATTTCCCGACTTTCCATTTTTTATTTCCATCAATAAATTCATCTTGAGTAAGCTCAGTGATCTCATTTTTATCAAATGAAAAATTTAAACCCAAGTTTAAATTAAAATCATTCCATTCCAAAACTTTACTGTTGAAGGTAAATTCCAAACCCGAATTTTTAACCGCACCCACATTCGTCTTGACGGATTCATTTCCAGTGGATAAAGCTAAAGGTTTGTCATATATCAAGTCGATTGACTCTTTAGTGTAATACTCAATACTTCCGTTTAATCGATTTCCAAAAAGAGAAAATTCCGCTCCAGCATTTGTCAGTGCTGTCTTTTCCCAACTTAAGTTTGGATCTACAAACTCGAGTGATAAAACTCCTGGTTTTTTGAGCTGATTATATCCTGTACCAAAAACCTGTAGGTATGGAAAAAAACCAATCCCCCTGTTGTTACCAAGTTCCCCATAAGAAACCTTGAGTTTTAAACTATCAATCCAATTGATATTTCTTATAAAATCTTCTCTAGATACAACCCATGACCCTCCGACAGAATAGAAAGTTCCCCACCTTGTATCAATAGAAAACTTTGTCGAGCCATCTCTTCTAAAAGAAGTTTCTAAAATATATTTACGATCAAAGTTGTAGTTCAAACGACCTATTCCACTGAGCATTCGTTCTTTATTTGAAGCACCTGCGACACGCTCAGGAACTGTACTACCGTTAAGTACGTTTACATTGGGCAAAAAACCAGTACCTGAAGCACCCATTATGTTTTCTTCAAACTCATAGGTTTCAAAAATGGCATCCGCTCTAAAGGTATGTAGCCCGAAACTATGTTTAAAATTTAGGGTCTGGATGGCATTTATAGTCGTAAAAAAGTTTCTGTTTTGTGAAACTCTTCCATCTACCGATGCTGCAGCACCAAATTGGTTGTTGTCGAATCGAAAATTATCTACTGTTGCTCTTTCATAAGAGAACTGTGAATTGAAATTTAAATTTTTTGAAAAATCAATTTTAATGTAGCCATTCAAGGATACGTAATTATTATTGTTCAGAACTTCATTATTGACGATGGCACCGTAGGCATTTTCACCGGAAAATGCTGGTCGCACCCCGTTGATCGATTGGGAGTTATTACCTCCATAATCCAATGTTAACCCTTCTCCGTTTTCCCCTATTAACGCACCATTGCTATCTCTCTGATATAATGGATAATAATTTGGGATGGAATAAATCCATTGTATGGCGTTTGAGTAGGCCAACCCCGATTGATTGGGTGCATTCTGTTTTGATGTGGTATAGGAGATATTTAACCCTGTTTTAATAAAGTCTTTGATTTGCGTATCTAATTTTAGTCTGGTGGCAAAACGCTCAAAATAGGTCGTTTTGATTTGTCCTTGTTCTTTATGATAATTAGATCCAAAATAAAAAGAAGTGTTTTCGCTACCGCCTGAGACTGACAAGCCGTGCTGTTTTTTGTATGCTTTATCGTTAATGATGACTTTTTTCCAATCTGTATTCCAGGCTGGAATAGCGATCAGTTCACCTTGACTATTTACGGGTTCTTCAATACCATAGGGATTATAACCTAGTAAGCTAACCAAATTATTACTTGCCAGAGAAGCAGCAACCTCTGGGGAATTATTGTTTTCATACAATTCTCGGTTTCTTGAGGCCTCCCAGAAATATTCTGTAAAACGATTAATATCCAGTAAATCATGCATGGGAGTAGCCATTGATGAATTTCCATAAGAGGAACTAATTGCGATAGTAGTTTCTGTTGATTTTGAACCCGATTTTGTAGAAATAATAATTACTCCGTTGGCTCCTCTTGAACCATAAAGTGAGGTTGAGGAGGCATCTTTCAAAACAGAAATAGACGCTACCTGCTCTTGTGCAATACTATTGAGGTCACCGTTAAATGGTGCGCCATCAACAATGATTAACGGGGCAGCTGACGCATTGATAGAACCAATTCCTCGAATTCTAATCGTTGGATTAGTCCCAGGTATCCCCCCGCTATTTACCACATTGATTCCGGGAATACTTCCTTGAATAGCTTGGGTTATTGTCGTAGCAGGTTGGGATTGCAACTCTTTTGAAGATATCACCGCAACTGATCCGACTATGGTTTCCTTTGCCTGCTTACCGAAAGCCACCACAACGACTTCTTCCAATTTATTGTCTGGAAAAAGGGCTATGTCTAGCTGAGTGTTTTCCTTGAGTAAAACAGCTTGTTTTTCGTACCCTACAAAGCTAAATTCAAGGGTAGCTCCTTGAGGGACTTCTATGGAGTAATTTCCGTCAAAATCTGAGCTTACACCATTAACCGTTCCTCGTTCAATAACCGTTGCAC
>CAJWGK010000008.1 GCA_913030895.1 uncultured Flavobacteriaceae bacterium
TTGATTAATACCCACCTTCAGGCCTTGGTTTGTTGGTGGGTTTTTTTATTATTTCTCAGCAATGGGTAGGGATTCTTTTTGAAGTCCAAAACGGTTGATTTCGGCTGGCTTTAGTTTTGAAATCAAGTCAAAAGCTTTGGTCTGAAAACCCACGTTTTCCAATCTAGCATAAAAATCCATACCGTAAATCCTAACATGGTCGTATTGTCCAAAGGCTTTTGTTCGTTCTTTAGGTGTCGTGATGCTTTTATCCTCAAATGTTTTTATCCTTTGCGCCTCTAGAGGAACTTGGGCGATCAGTGTACCTCCTTTTTTGAGTACGCGGTACAATTCTGACATGGCTTTTTCATCCTCGGGGATATGTTCTAAGACATGATTACACAAAATAAGGTCAAATTCAATGTCTTCAAACGGAAGCTCGCAAATGTCAGCCTTCACATCCGCCAATGGAGAATACAAGTCAGCAGTAGTATAATTCCAGTGTTTAAACTGCCTGAAGCGATTGTAAAAAACTTGCTCTGGAGCCAGGTGTAAAACTTTGAGTGGCTGGTGGAGAAAATCGGTTTCTCGATTCAAATAGAGCCATAAAAGCCGATGTCTTTCCAACGAAAGCGTTCCAGGACACAGGGCGTTATCGCGTAATTTTTCTCCATAACCATAAGGTAAAAACTTCCTGTACTTTGACCCATCAATCGGATCTTCAAATTGATTACCGCGAAAATACCAACGCAAAAAGGGTTGCAAGATTAGGCTCAACCTGATCAAAAAAGTTCGGGGAAAAAGTCGTAATACCCATTTCATGGCTTTACACTTGCTTTTCTATAGGGAGCTTCCTCCTCAGAGACGATTTCCAATACCTCGTAGATATAGTCAAAAGTAGAGAGTAGTTCTGGTTTTCCATCAATTAAGGCAATATTGTGTTCAAAATGTGCACTTGGCTTTCCATCCGCTGTTTTGATAGTCCATCCGTCTTTGAATTGTTTGATATTTTTAGTGCCTTGGTTGATCATGGGCTCAATGGCGATGACCATACCGTTTACAAACTTTTTTCCACGTCCTTTTCTGCCGTAATTAGGGATTTCAGGCGATTCGTGCATTTCTTCCCCCAATCCATGTCCTACCAGTTCCCGAACGACGCCATAGCCAAAAGATTCGGTATAGCTTTGTATGGCATGCCCCAAATCACCGACCCTATTGTTTTGTCGAAACTGAGCTATTCCCCTGTATAATGAGGCTTTGGTAACTTCCAATAATTTTTTTACCGCTGGGTCAACCTCACCTACTTCAAAGGTATAGGCATGATCGCCGTAAAATCCATTTTTTAATGCTCCGCAGTCCACGGATAAGATATCGCCTTCCGCCAGTGGAGTTTCATTGGGGATACCGTGTACCACCTGTTCATTGGGACTTACGCAAAGGGTGTTTGGAAAATCATACAAGCCCAAAAATCCGGGTGCTGCGCCATGGTCACGGATAAATGTCTCCGCCAGTTGATCCAATTTTAATGTGGTCACACCAGGTTGAATTTCTTTGGCAAGCATCCCCAAGGTTTTGGAGACAATCAGCGCACTTTCGCGCATCAATTCAATTTCCTCTGGTGTTTTGATTTTTACCATCTAAAAAGCATATGAATGGGTGTAGGCAGCTCCCGTAATGATTTTTTGAATGTCAGATTCGAGTGTTGTTACTGGCAACTCTACAAATCTATTGATTTCCTCTCCATTTTTAAAAAAAATAATGGTGGGGATATTGTAAATTTCGAGCCCTTTTTCAAAATTAGAAGGGGTGGTTTTCTCTTCAGACATGGCAAACATTTCCAAATGGTCTTGGTCAAAATCCATTGCGGCTAGCATTTTAAAAAAGGGAGGCAGTTCCCGCTTACTGTCTGAGCACCAACTCCCCATAAAGACTTTTATTTTTAGATCTTTGGTAAAGGGCTTTAGGTCTTTTGCCTTTTGATTGTCTATCGCAACCTGATCAAACGCTTTATTAAACCAAGGCGTAACGCTGGAGGTTTGTAAATTTGCTAAATTGATCTTGCCCAGTAGGATGATTTCCCCACTGGTAGCCTGAATCTCTTGTGCTTCCAATGGTTTTTGTTGTGGCTTAGAGGAACAAGCGATAAGGATAAAGCAGCTAAAAAAAAGTATTTTTTTCATGGTAATGAAGTTTTGGAGTCTTTGTTTTTTAAATTAAGGGATTTCCCGTCATCGCTTTGGGAATAGCAACGGACATAAGTTTTAGGATAGTGGGGGCAATGTCTCCGAGGACTCCGTCACCAATAGTGGTAAGGTCTTTGTCAACCAAAATTAAAGGTACGGGATTGGTCGTATGGGCGGTATTTGGAGAACCGTCTTCATTAATCATGGTTTCGCAGTTTCCATGATCGGCGATAACAATGATCTTATAATCTTGTTTAAGTGCAGCATCGATAATAGTACCGGCACATTGATCTACGGTTTCGCATGCTTTTATAGCAGCATTAAGGTCTCCGGTATGCCCAACCATATCAGGGTTGGCAAAATTGAGACAGATAAAATCTGGAGGATCATTTTTGATTTTTGTAATAATCGAATCACGAACATCAAAGGCACTCATTTCTGGTTGGAGGTCATAAGTTGCTACCTTAGGCGAAGGACACATAATTCGTGCTTCACCATCAAAAGGTTCTTCACGACCACCATTAAAAAAGAAAGTTACGTGGGGATATTTTTCGGTTTCGGCAATTCGTATTTGCGATTTACCAGCCTTAGCAAGGGTTTCTCCAAGTGTATCTTGTAAATTGTCTTTCTCAAAAACAACATTCACCTTTTTAAAGGTTTTGTCATAATTTGTTAGGGTTACATAGTGTAAATCGATTGGGGTCATATCTTGTTCAGGGAAGGCAACTTGAGAAAGGGCTTCTGTCAATTGACGACCCCGGTCTGTGCGGTAGTTGAAGAAGACGATCACATCTCCTGAATCAATTTTTGCAATGGGTTGATTTTTTTCATCTACAGCAATCAAGGGCTCAATAAATTCATCGGTAACCCCTTGGTCATAACTGGATTGTATCTGCTGCTTGATATCTGTTGTCAGCGTTCCTTTTCCATGCACCAGCGCATCATAAGCTTTTTTGACTCGTTCCCATCTTTTATCTCTGTCCATGGCATAGTAGCGACCCGTTATCGAAGCTAATTTACTGCCGGTGGCGTTGAGTTTTTTCTCTAATTTTTCAATGTAACCAATACCAGACTTGGGGTCAACATCACGTCCGTCAGTAAATCCGTGAACAAAAACATCAGGGCAATCAAACTTTGCGACCATTTCGAGTAAACCCTCTAAATGATTCAAATGGGAGTGAACGCCTCCATCTGAAAGCAATCCGAGGAAATGAACTTTTTTGCCTTCTTTTTGGGCATATTCAAAAGCTTCTGTAAGAACAGGGTTTTGCCTTATGGTTTTATCTTCAATGGCTTTGGTGATTTTAACCAAGTCTTGGTAAACAATTCTCCCGGCACCTAAATTCATGTGTCCTACCTCACTATTTCCCATTTGGCCATCGGGTAAGCCCACATTTTCGCCATCGGTTAATAATTCCGCATGCGCATATTTTTTATATAGACTATCGATTACTGGAGTTTGGGCAAGATCAACTGCTGATACTTTAGGATTAGGCGCAAAACCCCACCCGTCTAAGATCATTAAAATTACTTTTTGAGCCATGAAAAATGTTTTTCACAAAGATAGCAATTCCCATAGGCTGCGATCTTTATGGAGAGAGAAAAAATATTTGTTGTTACTTTGTAATAATGTTAAAAAAAGGAATTGTTTATTGTTCCACTGGAAGCCATTATCGTATTAAATCAGAAGGTCAATTTTATGAATGTCGGATCAAAGGAAAATTCAGGATCAAGGGCATTAAAAGTACCAACCCAGTGGCGGTAGGCGATAAGGTTTCTTTTACTATTGAGGCAGATAAAGCGGCAGTAGGAGTAATTACGGATATCGAACCTCGCCAAAATTATATCATTAGAAAATCCGTTAATCTTTCTAAGCAAACACATATTATTGCCGCCAATATCGATCAAGTTTTTTTGATGATTACTATTAAAACTCCGCCTACTTTACCCGCTTTTATTGATCGTTTTTTAATTACTGCAAAGGCTTATGAAATTAATGCTGTATTGGTATTCAATAAAGTTGACTTGTATGATAAAAATGAATTGAAAGCGATGCGAGATTTAAAAGAGATTTATAAAAAAATAGGTTACGAATGTTTTGAAGTAGTTGCCAAAGATGTTGAAACATTGGCAGCTATTAAGACAAAAATGGAAGCTAAGGTAAGTATGTTCTCTGGCCATAGTGGCGTTGGGAAATCTACTTTGGTTAATAGCTTGTCTCCGGGCTTAGATCTCAAAACTGCAAGTGTTTCCCAACAACATCAACAAGGACAACATACCACTACATTTGCTGAAATGTTTGATCTTGGTAAATCTAGAATTATTGATACCCCAGGGATAAAAGGTTTTGGTGTTGTAGATATTCAACCAGAGGAATTGTCAGGATATTTTCTAGAGTTTGCTGCACTAAAAGGTAATTGTAAGTTTAACAATTGCCTGCATACCAATGAGCCCAATTGTGCCATAAAGGAAGCTGTTGAGTCAGGTAAAATTGCGCCCAGTCGTTACAAATCCTATTTGCAACTTTTGGAAGAAGATTCGCTATATCGCTAAATTATGAGGGTAGTTATTCAGAGAGTTTTAGCAGCGTCGGTTGAAGTCAAGGGAAAAGTCGAAGGAAGTATTGGCAATGGCTTACTGCTGCTTTTGGGAATAGAAAACGAAGACGATCAGACTGATGTGACCTGGTTGGTAAATAAAGTTTTGAATCTCAGAATCTTTAATGACACTTCGGGCGTAATGAACCGTTCTTTGCTGCAAGAGCAGGGGGAATTGTTGGTGATCAGTCAGTTTACTTTGATGGCTGCCACCAAAAAGGGGAATCGTCCTTCTTATATTCGCGCTGCCAAACATGAGATTGCAATCCCGCTTTATGAAAAATTTGTCGCTTTGGCAGAAGAGGGTTTAGACAAAAGAGTAGCAACTGGAATTTTTGGAGCAGATATGAAAGTTAGCCTAATCAATGATGGCCCTGTTACGCTGGTGATCGATTCAAAAAATCGGGAATAGGCTTATATAATATTGACCT
The DNA here is from genome assembly GCA_913030895.1 of uncultured Flavobacteriaceae bacterium. Lineage (GTDB taxonomy): Bacteria > Bacteroidota > Bacteroidia > Flavobacteriales > Flavobacteriaceae > UBA8316. The sequence continues at coordinate 5,191 of CAJWGK010000008.1, forward strand.
CAGCGGTTAGATTGACACCAAATTTTTTAGCGACTTCAGATTGAATTTTTTCAGCTAATGCGTTAATGTCTTTTCCGGTAGCATTCCCATAATTGACCAAAACCAGTGCTTGGTTTTTATGTATTCCAGCATCTCCATTTCGAAAACCTTTTAATCCTAGGGTATCAATCATCCATGCAGCGGGGATTTTTATTTTACTTGCATTATCTGGATAATGAGGGATATTGGGGTATTGATTTTGGAGGTTCTTAAACTGGGCCTCAGTAATAACGGGATTTTTAAAAAAACTTCCACTATTGCCTATTTCTTTGGGGTCGGGCAGTTTTTCCGAACGGATAGCTATAACTGCTTTAGCAACATTTTGAATGGTTTTGTTTTTTTTCTCCATTTTTTCTCGCAAGCCTTTGTATGAGGCATTGATCGTATGGGGTGCTTTATTCAGTAAAAAATTAACGGAAGTAATAATATACTGCCCTTTGAGCTGGTTTTTAAAAATTGAATTTCTGTATCCAAATTGACAGCCTGCCTTATCAAATATCATCGTAGTTCCGTTGTCAATTGCAATGGCTTCACAACTCAAAAAAACAGATTTGAGTTCTACACCATAGGCACCGATATTTTGAATAGGTGCCGCTCCTACACTTCCTGGGATTAAAGCCAGATTTTCCACACCTCCCAAATCATTTTCCAAGCACCACAACACAAATTCGTGCCAGTTTTCTCCTGCGGCTACTTTTACGGTTGCAAATTTTTCGTTTTCTTCAATAATTTGAATACCCTTGGATTCTATTCTTACGGTAAGCCCCTCGAAATCCTCAGTAAGCAGTAAATTGCTCCCGCCACCTAGGATTAGGGTTTTTTCATTTTTTTTATGACGAAGAACGTATTGGAGTTCCTCTGTATTTTTAACGCCGATAAATTGTTTTGATTGAACGTTGATCCCGAAAGTATTGTAGGATCGTAGGGAAAAGTTTTTTTGGAAATTTAAATCCATTCTCTAATATAGAAAATTGCCTAGGAATTATTGTAGGCAGTCAAAGCTTTTTCCAAAATCTCAGCCGCACGTTTGAGCTTATTGCTCTCTAAAACAAATGCCAATCGGACTTGGTCTTTACCTAATTCTGGGGAGGAGTAGAACCCGGCAGCAGGGGCGAGCATAACTGTTTGCCCATTGTCCTGAAAGTCGGTCAGTAGAAATCTAGAAAAATCTTCAGCACTTTCTACTGGTAGTTTGGCAATACAATAGAAGGCACCCATAGGGATAGAAACTTCAACATCCTTGATTTTCTCAAGTGCTTCAACAGTTACTTCTCTTCGTAATGCATATTCATTTTTGACGGCTTCCAAATAGGAGTCAGGTGCCGCAATGGCCGCTTCACTTGCCATCAAGGCTAGGGCTGGTGGTGACAATCTCAGGTGCGCGAACTTTAAGGCTGTCGCAATTAGACGTTTGTTTTTTGAAATCATACAACCTACTCTTGCTCCACAAAGGCTGTATCGTTTTGAGACAGAGTCAATCATCACCGCGTGTTGACTCCCTTTTTCACTTTTAAGCACGGAGTAATGATCAGCACCGGTGTAAATAAATTCCCGGTAAACTTCATCAACGATAATAAAAATGTCGTTTTCGACTGCTAAGTCTACCAGTGCCTTAATTTCAGTTTCTGTATAAAGATAGCCTGTTGGGTTACTGGGATTACAAATTAGTATTGCTCGGGTTTTGTCTGTTATCTTTTCTTTTAAGTCTTCTATTGGGGGCAACTCAAATTTGTTGTCAAAATGAGAAACTACTGGAATTACCTCGACACTTGATGAAGCGGCAAAACCGTTATAGTTGGCGTAAAAAGGTTCTGGAATAATAATTTCATCCCCAGCGTCACAAATGACGTTAAGGGTAAAGGAAAGTGCCTCACTCGCCCCAGTAGTCACGATAATATCATTGGCTTCGATGGTAATACCATGCTGCTCATAATAGGAACAAAGTTTTTGACGGTAGGATGATGCGCCTTGGGAGGAGCCATAGGGAAGGAGTTTCAAGTCGTGATGACGAATAATCTCCATTGCCTCAGCAGGTGCCTCAATATCGGGCTGTCCAATGTTCAGATGTAATATTTCTACACCACGTGACTTGGCTTCGTCCGCGTGAACTACTAATTTCCTTATGGGGGAGGAGGGCAGTTCTTGTCCTTTCTTTGAGATCTTTGGCATTGCTATTTTTGTGATTGCAAATATTCAAAAAAAAACCCCTCATATTCAATCCTTGGCTGAAAATTGTGAATTATTGGGATAGCTATAGGTATAATTTAGTTTGCTAAGACGTTTCCTTTAATTTTTAAGGCAATGATCGCAGCAGTGGGAACGTTGGTGTTGACGGTTATAGTTTTTCTAAAAATGCCGACACGGTTGGTGTCATATTTTACCTGTATTTCTCCTTTTTCTCCAGGAGGTATTGGCGCTTTGGGTTTATTGGGTACGGTACAGCCACAACTGGATCTAACGTTCTGAATTTCAATAGGTGCATCACCGATATTTTCAAATGTAAAAGTGCGAACCCCATCGCTTCCTTTGGCAATTTCGCCGTAATCAATAGTGTCGGTTTCAAAACTGATTAGCGCTCCTTTTTCCTGTCCAATTAAGAACAATGGTGCAAAAATAAAAAAGGCAAGTAGTGCAAATCGTTTCATGTTTTCCATTATTTATTATCATAAATTTACAATTTTAATGCCAAAAGCAAAATAGATACACCTTTTATAATATCAAAAGGTATGTTACTTTTGTCAGGCAATTAAGTTTCTAAATAATTTATGGATATCCCATCTAAGTTTATCTCCAAAAACGTTGAAAAGAAGTGGTATGCCTATTGGATGGAAAATGACTTTTTTAGTTCTTCTCCAGACGAACGGGAGCCTTATACTATAGTAATACCACCACCCAATGTAACTGGAGTATTACATATGGGACACATGCTGAACAATACGCTTCAGGACATCCTCATTCGTCGTGCAAGAATGCAAGGCTATAATGCTTGTTGGGTACCTGGGACAGATCACGCTTCGATTGCAACTGAGGCTAAGGTGGTTGCCAAATTAAAATCGGAGGGCGTTGACAAGTCAGACTTGTCCAGAGAAGAATTTCTCAAACACGCTTGGGATTGGACGCACGAATACGGGGGTGTTATTCTCGAACAGCTCAAGAAGTTGGGTTGTTCTTGTGACTGGAATCGAACTAAATTTACTTTGGATGAGGAGATGTCGGCAGCTGTTATAGAAACTTTTATTCGCCTCCATGACAAAGGGATGATTTACAGGGGGCATCGAATGGTCAACTGGGATCCAGAAGCTAAAACAACTTTGTCAGATGAGGAGGTGATTTATGAGGTGCGCGACGGCCAATTGTATCACATAGCTTATCAGGTAGTGGATAGTGAGGAAAAAGTTATCATTGCTACTACAAGACCTGAAACGCTTTTGGGAGACACGGCAGTTTGTGTCAACCCCGAAGATGAACGTTATTTTCATTTAAAAGGGAAAAAATTAATAGTCCCCATCGCCAATAGAGAAATTCCTGTCATAACGGACGAATATGTGGATATGGAATTCGGTACTGGATGTTTGAAGGTTACCCCCGCACATGATATTAATGACAAAGCACTAGGTGAGAAACACGGGCTGAAGATAATTGATATTTTTCATGAAGACGCTACACTCAATCATCATGGTTTAGTTTTTGAAGGTTTGGATCGATTTGTGGCACGTAAAAAAATAGCCAAAGCACTGGAGGAGATGGGTGCGTTGGAAAAAAAAGAAAATTACCGCCATAAAGTAGGTACCTCGGAACGAACAAAAGCAGTGATTGAACCAAGGCTCTCAGACCAGTGGTTTCTAAAAATGGAAGAATTGGTAAAACCCGCCATCAAAGCAGTTTTGGAAAGTGATGCTATTCAAATGGTTCCTGAAAAGTTTAAAAATACTTACCGTCATTGGATGGAAAATATTCGAGATTGGAACATTTCCCGCCAGCTTTGGTGGGGTCAGCAAATTCCAGCCTATTATTACGGTAAGGATAAAACGGAATTTGTAGTAGCCAAAAGTGCTGAAAGTGCTTTGGTAAAGGCCAAGGAGGTTTCTGGAATGGAAGATTTGACCATTTCTGATTTGAAACAAGATGAAGATGTTTTAGATACTTGGTTTTCTTCATGGTTGTGGCCTATCTCAGTATTTAATGGGGTGCTAGAGCCTGAAAACTCTGAGATTAATTATTATTACCCAACACAAGACTTGGTCACCGGGCCAGATATTTTATTTTTTTGGGTGGTACGGATGATAATTTCTGGCTATGAGCTCAGAGATCAGCAACCTTTCTCAAAAGTTTATTTGACAGGATTGGTTAGAGATAAACAGGGTAGAAAGATGTCTAAGCAATTGGGGAATTCTCCCGATGCGTTGGCGTTAATTGACAATTATGGTGCAGACGCCGTAAGGGTTGGTCTGATGCTTAGTTCTGCGGCAGGAAATGATCTCTTATTTGATGAAAGCCTGTGCCAACAAGGAAAAAATTTCTGTAATAAAATTTGGAATGCCTACCGACTGATTGACGGATGGGAGGTAATAGAAACGGAGACTATTCCGCCATTGAATGCTGCAGCGATAAAATGGTATCAGTCATTATTAGCTCAAACATTAAATACGGTTGAAGATCATTTTAATAAATACAGAATTTCAGATGCTTTGATGTCCCTATATAAATTGATTTGGGACGATTTTTGCTCTTGGTTTTTAGAAATGATTAAACCAAGTTATGGTGAACCAATTGACCGAGGAACATTGGTAGCTGTTAAGTCTCTTTTTGAAGATAATCTCAAAATGTTACATCCGTTTATGCCGTTTTTAACGGAGGAACTTTGGCATGTTATTGCTGATCGAAATAAAGAGGAGGCGCTGATCGTTTCCCCATGGCCAAAACCCGAGTCGGTAAATGATATGATTATTTCTGAATTTGAAACGGTCAAGCAGGTTGTTGGGGGAATAAGAAATTTCAGAAAGGAGAAAAATATAGGTTTCAAAGAACAACTTGTATTGATTAGTGAGGCTGAGATTCCCTATGAGGAGGTGATCAAGAAATTGGGTCAGATTGAAAAGATAGAAATGGAAGTTGAAGATAAAAATCAATCTTTAGGGTCGTTTCGTGTGGGTCAATCAGCGTTTTATATTCCGCTTAATGAGGAAGTTGACCAAGAGGAGGAACGTAAAAAATTGACACAAGAACTGACTTATGCTAAAGGTTTTTTGAAGTCGGTAGAGAAAAAGTTAGCTAACGAGCGGTTTGTTTCTAATGCGCCTGAGAAGGTAATTGAATTAGAGCGAAAAAAAGCCGCGGATGCAAAAGAGAAAATTGCACTTTTAGAGAAAAGCTTAGGCGATTGTTAGCTAAATTTCTGCAATTTTATCAATACCACCTTTAACAACTTGGTCAACGCTAACGTTGATTTTTGTACCAACAGGTAGGAAGACATCTACTCTTGAACCAAATTTTATAAATCCAGCATCAGTTCCTTGAACAACTGTGTCACCTACTTTGGCGTAGTTTACGATTCTTCTTGCTACTGCTCCTGCAATTTGGCGATAAAGCATTTTTCCTACGGTTTTGTTTTGGACCACCACTGTTGTCCTTTCGTTTAATTCGGATGATTTGGGATGCCAAGCTACAAGGTATTTTCCGGGATGATATTTACTGAAAACAACATTACCACTAATGGCATATCTTGTTACATGAACGTTGAGAGGAGACATGAAAATGGAAACTTGTAAACGTTTATCTTTAAAATACTCTTTTTCAAAAACTTCCTCAATAACGACTACTTTTCCATCTACTGGCGCAATGACATGATTTTCGTTAGGGGTAGTGACACGCTTTGGATTTCTGAAAAATTGAAGCACCAAAACCAATAGTATGATGGCGGTCAGTTGAAGTAGTTTTTTTATCCAGTAATTTTCGATGGCGTACTCAGCACCCACAGCAATAATAACTGCGATTAGAAAGGTGTTGGTTATAATTTTAAATCCTTCTTTATGAAACATATTGATGTAAGTTTATGATGAGATAAATCCATGGGGAAGAAAAAATAACACTATCCATACGATCAAAAAAACCACCATGCCCTGGGATTAGTGAGCCACTATCTTTAACATCGGCATGGCGTTTAAATTTGGACTGTATCAGATCACCTATAGTGGCTAAAATAGCAATCACTATTCCAAAGATGATGTAAAAACCCAATGAAAAATCAAGTTGAAACTGTTGAAAAATCACAGCCGTGATTACCGTAAAAAAAAGTCCACCTAAAAAGCCTTCCCATGTTTTTTTGGGTGAGATGGATGGGAAAAGAGGTTTTTTACCCAATTTTTTTCCCACAAAGTAAGCAAAGGAATTGTTAACCCAAACCAGTAAATAGAACAATAACAGTGTCTTTGGTTGGTAGTTTTCATCAGTGCCAGCTAATGCGATGATGAAAAAACATCCAAATGCTAAATAACAAATACTTAAAAAACTTTTGAAACCGTAATTGAATTTAAATGATTTCTCAAAAAATAATCGCTCCAATAAAAAAATTTGACAGACTAAATTGGCCGCCAAAGGGAAAATAAGTACAGATTGATCAATATGAGATTGGTAAAAATTATAAACCAAAAGTAAGAGCAACGCAATGGCTAAAAAACTTTTGTGATTAATTAGTCGGTGAAACTCTAAAATAGCGAGAGTGGAGAAAATCATTAAGACAATAGAAAAAGTCAATTGATTGAAGAAGAGTGAACTCAAGATCAAGACAACGTACAATAGCCCAGATACACCTCTCACAATAAGCTCTCTCATGACTTAGTCTTCTTGAAGCAATAAATATAAGTTTTTGGCACTATTGCCATAGGATAAAAAGTCTTTTTCTTCACTTAAATTTTTAACATTCAAGGTGGTAATATTAGAGGGTAGCTTATCGGTATATTTATTTTTAAGATTTGTCATTCCCTCACTTACATCACTAACAAAATTATCCAGACCAGAAAAAACGATAAAAAAAGATGGGAGATTTTCTAGCTTAAAATCCATTAATTGATGGTTGCAAATAAGAATGGTGCCTTTGTTTGCAATAAGGTATTCACAGCGAATTAAAAAAACTTTAAATTGACTGGTGTCAACATCAATAGATTGGATTGGTAAGTGAAATCTATCCGTTAGGTTTTGATCAAAACAAAGGATTTCCTCATTTTTCCAATGGTTTTCTTCTAGTATTAATTTAAAGTATTCGTCAGATGTTTTCGCATCTTCGCTATAAATAAATTTGCCTCCTTTTTGGGTGAATTTAGTTGCAAAGGAAATATCAATTGGGTCTTTTTTTGGAGTAAGATACGGACTTCCCCCCGTTAGGTTACGGGTGCTGGTTTTAGCACCGAATAGTTTACTCCAAAAACCCACAATTGTTTAGTTAACAGCAACCTTAATGTCTTTGCCATCCAAATCGGTCTTCTTATTCTTTTTTTCGTAGGGTCTTTCCCCTAAAATATTGAATAAATCGTCTTTGAAAATTACTTCTTTTTCGAGTAATCTCTCGGCAAGTTGCTTAAGTTTACTTTTGTTTTTCTTTAAAATATCACAAGCTCTTTTGTATTGGAGTTCGATTATATTCGAAATTTCTTTATCGATAACTTGAGCTGTTTTTTCAGAGTAAGGTTTGGTAAAGCTGTTTTCCATCTGTCCCGATGAATCGTAGTAAGTTATGTTACCTAGCGTATCGTTAAGCCCGTAAACAGATACCATAGCTCTGGCTTGTCGGGTAACTTTTTCGAGATCGCTGAGTGCACCAGTTGAGATTTTATCGAACATAATCTTCTCGGCAGCCCTTCCGCCAAGTGCAGCACACATTTCATCCAACATTTGTTCAGTTCTCACAATCAATCGCTCTTCTGGAAGGTACCAAGCAGCACCTAGAGATTGACCTCTTGGGACAATGGTTACCTTGACCAGTGGTGCGGCATGTTCGAGTAACCAACTGACAATGGCGTGACCAGCTTCATGGAAAGCGATGGTTTTCTTCTCTTCGTCAGTTACAATTTTATTTTTCTTTTCTAGCCCACCGACAATTCTGTCAACTGCATCAAGGAAATCTTGTTTTCCAACGGATTTTTTATTTTTTCTAGCAGCAATTAATGCAGCTTCATTACATACATTAGCAATATCGGCACCTGAGAAGCCAGGAGTCTGCTTTGATAAAAACTCAATGTCTAATGTTTTAACTGTCTTTAGTGGTTTGAGGTGAACCTTGAATATTTCTCTTCTCTCATTTAAATCGGGTAAATCAACATAAATTTGACGATCGAATCTTCCAGCTCTCATCAGTGCTTTATCTAACACATCAGCTCGGTTAGTCGCCGCAATCACAATGACATTGGTATCGGTCCCAAATCCATCCATTTCAGTTAATAATTGATTGAGCGTATTCTCTCTCTCGTCGTTGGAGCCGGTAAAATTACTTTTTCCTCTGGCGCGACCTATAGCGTCAATTTCGTCTATAAAAATAATGGAGGGTGATTTGTCTTTGGCTTGCTTGAAAAGGTCTCTAACTCTTGAAGCACCAACGCCAACAAACATTTCAACGAAATCCGATCCAGACAAAGAAAAGAAAGGTACTTTTGCCTCCCCTGCAACAGCTTTTGCAAGTAATGTTTTACCAGTCCCCGGAGACCCCACTAGCAAGGCACCTTTTGGAATCTTACCACCCAGAACAGTGTATTTCTTTGGGTTTTTTAAAAAATCTACGATTTCCTGTATTTCTTCTTTTGCTCCTTCTAGTCCAGCGACATCTCTAAAAGTAGTTTTTACCTCAGTGTTTTGGTCAAACAGTTTAGCTTTTGATTTTCCAATATTAAAAATCTGACCTCCAGGGCCTCCAGCTCCGCCACCTGACATTCTTCTCATCAAGAAAAACCATACGCCTATGATTATAATGATAGGTAAAAATCCAAGAATGACATCCATCCAACGGTTTTCGACAGTCATAAACTCATATCTAAAATTGATGCCTTTATCCTCAGCTTGTTCGAGTTTTTTCTGAAATAATTCTAGATTACCAACTTCAAATTCGTAGTGTGGTCCACTGGTATTTTCTTGCCCCAAAATATTTTTTGACTTTACATTTTGGTGAACACTTTTTTCAAGACCGTTTTTATTTAAAGTTACTCTAGCCAACTTCTGGTTGATTACAGTGACTTCCTCAACATCTCCTTCGTTGAGGTATCTTTCAAAATCAGAAATATTTGTTTTGTTGAGCGTTTGCCAATTGCTATCCCCTCCAAACATACTCATCCCAAGTAGTATGGTAATAATAATCCCATAAAGCCAGTAGGGGCTGAACTTTGGTTTATTTTTTTTTATCTCTTTCATAATTCAATTAATAATTGGATGCGATCTTTGTGGTTTTTGCATCTCCCCAAAGCCCTTCAATATTATAGTATTCTCTGACTTGCTTCTGAAAAATATGGACTACTACATTGACGTAATCAATCAAAACCCATTCGGAGTTACTATTCCCCTCAGAATGAAAAGGTTTTTCTTTTAGCTCTTTACTTACTTTTTTTTGCACTGAACTCACAATTGCATTTACATGTGTGTTTGAGCTGCCAGTGCAAACAACAAAATAGCTACAAACCGTATTATCAATGTCTCTAAGATCCAATAAGCTTATGTCAATTCCTTTAACATCATCAATTCCTGCTACGATAGTTGTAATAAGCTCGTCCTCAGTAGACTTCGGTTTTAACATTAAATTACTTTAGTTTTACACAAATTTATTACTTTTTAAGTTCATAGCATCTTAATCCATGAGCAAATTCAATATAATCAAACTTGATGCCATCGGCTCTACAAACGACTGGTTAAAAGACAAATTTTTTAATGGAAATTGTAGTGATGGCGATGTGATTTGGGTAATGAATCAGACAGCTGGTAAGGGGCAGCGATCTAAGGTTTGGACTTCCGAGGCTTGTAAAAACCTTACTTTCAGTATGTTTAAGCATTTTCCGACCTTGCCCACTAATCAATCTTTTTTAATCAATTGTGCCGTTACTTTGGGAATTGTCAAAGCACTTGAAAAATTTGGCATCCCGAAGTTGAAAATTAAATGGCCAAACGACATTTTGTCAGCTAATAAAAAAATTGGCGGTGTTTTGATCGAAAATTTCATTAAGGGAAATGAATTCAATGGCACGATTATCGGTGTAGGGATCAATGTAAATCAGGAATCATTTGATGATTTACCTTATGCTAGTTCCATGATCCTTGAAGCGCATACCAATTTTGATTTAAATCAAGTTTTAGTTGAAGTGCTCAATATGCTTTCCAATTATATCGAAATATTAAATAAGCTTGGCGGAATGAACTTATTATCTGATTTTGAAAAAAATATGTACAAAAAGGGAGAGTTGAGTGAATTCAAATCGGGTGAGGAAATATTTGAAGGAAAAATTATTGGAGTAAGTAAAGAGGGCTCCATCTTAATTGAAAAAAGTCCTACTGAGATATTGCGTTACGCTAATGGGGAGATTGAAATGATTTATTGATTTGTGGTCCATGTTGATGGACTAGATCGCCAAGATTGCAGAAGCGCCATCTCATCTTGTTTGATATAATCAGAATTAACTGCTTCTTTTATCAGGTGGTCATAATCACTTAATGTATTCAATGTAACTTTGGCTGTTGAAAAATCTTCATTGGCAATTTCAAAATTGTAAGTAAACAATGCCAGCATTCCCAACACTTCAGCACCAGCTTTTTCTAGGGCATTAACTGCTCCCAAGCTACTTTTTCCAGTGGAGATAAGGTCTTCAATGACTAAAACTTTTGAACCTTTTTGCAGTTTCCCCTCAATCTGATTTTGTCTGCCGTGAGATTTTGGTTCGGGTCTAACATAAACAAATGGCAAATCCATCGCATTAGCGACTAACATTCCAATACCAATTGCTCCTGTTGCTACTCCTGCGATGACATAATTTTCTCCGTAAATTTCTCTGGCTTGCTCGACTAGTTTTTCACACAAATAATTTCTCAACTCAGGGAATGATAGCGCAATTCTATTGTCGCAGTAAATAGGAGATTTCCAACCGCTAGCCCAACGAAAAGGATTTTTAGGATTCAATTTTATTGCATTAATTTGCAATAAATTTTTAGCCGTTTCAAAGGCCGTTTTTTGGTCGTGAATCATACACAAATGTATAAAGTTTTTTTTAATAGAAAATTTTTAGAATTGACTACAGAATTTGTTGCTCACGACGATACTACGCCCTTTTTCTATATCAAATACAGCAGCGCAAAATTGATTATTACAGCACTTAAATCCAAAAAAGTGAAGGGCATATATTTGTATCATCCCAAGAATGTGAAATTGTGGAAGCATTTCTCAAAACGCTTTCCAGTGGTTGAGGCAGCGGGGGGGATTGTCCGCCATGCTAATGGAAAAATCCTTTTTATACACCGAAAGAACAAATGGGATATGCCGAAGGGAAGAATAGAAAAAAAAGAGACCATAATCGATGGCGCTGTAAGAGAAGTAATGGAGGAGACAGGGGTTAGAGATCTAATTGTTAAAAAACCTCTTCCCATAACCTATCATATTTTTTCTAACAATGGAAGGTATAAACTTAAAAAAACATATTGGTATCTAATGTCCACTAGCTATGCTGGACCACTGGTGCCTCAAATCGAGGAGGATATTATGTCGGCGGTTTGGAAAGATGTAGAAGAGATTCCAGAAATGATGAAAAATGCCTTTGAAAACATCAAAATTTTAATCGGGGACTTAGATCTCCAAAGTTAATTAGAATCTCACGGCATCAGGAACCAATTTAGTATAGTCTCCTTTGTTGGTAATAATTTCTCTGACGATACTGCTACTTATATAAGAGGTTTTTGCTGCGGTAAGTAAAAAAACAGTTTCAATCCCAGATAAACTTCTATTGGTGTGAGCGATGGCCTTTTCGAACTCAAAATCAGCAGGATTTCTAAGTCCACGGATGATAAAATCAGCTTTTGATTTTTTACAAAATTCAATGGTTAGTCCTTGATAGCTGGCTATAGAGATTGATTTTTTTTTGGCAAAAGTCTCTTTTATGAATTTTATTCTCTGCTCCAACGTAAACATATATTTTTTGTCCGAATTGGTGCCCACAGCAATAATGATTTCATCAAAAAGCGGAATACTTCGCTCAATAATGTCTTGATGTCCAAGAGTGATGGGATCAAAAGAACCTGGAAAAATCGCACGTCTCATAAAATCAAAATTAAATGTTTTTTTTCAATGCCTCCTCAAGCAATTGATCAAAAAAGGTGGAAAGCTTTATTCCAGCTACTTCAAGCTGCTGGGGAATAAGGCTGGCTGTGGTAAGCCCAGGAATGGTATTTATCTCTAGGAGGTGCGGTTGGTCATTGACCAATATAAATTCACTTCTACAAACCCCTTTAAGTTTTAATTCTCTGTAAAGCTTTTCAGAAATTTCATTGACTTTTTTTATCACACTTGAATTTAGTTTTGCAGGTGTAATTTCTTCAGATTTTCCCTCATATTTGGCTTGATAATCAAAAAAATCATTCTCGGTAATAATTTCTGTGGGGGGAAGCACAATAACTTTTTCGCCATAAGCATAGATACCTACAGAAATTTCAGGGCCTTCAAGAGCCGATTCGATAATCAATTCATTATCCTCTGATAAAGCGGTTGCTACAGCTTGGTCTAATTTGGCTTTCTCATACACTTTTACGATTCCATAGCTACTTCCAGACCTGTTAGGTTTGACAAAACATGGAAGACCAACAACATCGACAATTAAATCTTTGTCAAGCTGGTTCCCTTGGTCAAAAGTAATCGATTCAGCAGTTGCTACCCCCATTTTTTTTACAATCTTCAAGCACTCTCTTTTGTCAAAAGTTAGTTTAGCAGCATATCGGTCACAGCCAGTTTGCGGAATATTGTGTGATTTGAGTATTGACGCCAGTTCACCATTTTCACCAGGTATGCCGTGAACTGCGTTGAATATAATATCAAACTGAAGTGTTTCTTGTTCAATGGTAAAGTCAAAATCTTTTAAATTGAATGGTGTTTCAAGATTGTTTTGATCCAAAACCACCCATTGATTTTCGTCAATGATTAGTCGGTAAATGTCCCATTTTTCTTGCGATAGATTTTGGAAAACAGTATTGCCACTTTCCATTGAGATTGCTCTTTCAGAGGAGTAGCCTCCCATTGCAATACCTACAACCTTTTTGCTCATAAATAAGCTTTTAACAAAGGTATTGCATTTAAGATTAATCCAAAAGCCAGTTGATTTATTATCTTTGGCAACAATTATCAATGATGAATTTTTTCAAATTTCTTTTCAGTAAAATTTTTTTAAAACAGTTAATTCTTGCCTGTTTTACATTGATATTGTTTATCTATCTGATATTAAACTTATTAAAATTAATCACTTATCACGATGAACTGCAAGAGGTTCCCGATCTGAAAGGCGTTTCGATTATAAATCTTGAAGAAATCATTCAAGCACAAAACTTGAGATTTGAGATTATTGACTCCTCAAAGTTTACAACCAATTTTCCTCCACTAAGCGTAATGGAACATTTGCCTGATGCTGGAGCCTTAGTTAAAAAGAATCGTAAAATTTACATTACCCTAAACCCTGCTGGATACAGAAAAATTAGTGTTCCCAATGTAGTTCAAATCACAAAAAGAAATGCAGAGGCAACCCTGCAATCAGTAGGTTTTTCGATTGGTGAAATTTCCTATGAAAATAATATAGGCAAGGATATGGTATTAGAGGTGAGGTATAAAGGTGAGCCTCTAGCTCCTGGAACTTTATTGCAAAAGACTGCTAGAATAGATTTGGTTTTGGGCAATGGAAAAAAATAATAATATTCCTATCGATTCAACAATAGGCGAGGAGCAGCTTTATGAACATTTTTCATTCCAAGCAGATCAGGGACAAGAACCATTGAGGGTTGACAAGTTTTTAATGAATCGAATTGAAAATGCCACCAGAAATAAAATTCAACAAGCAGCGAAACTAGGCGCAATTCAAGTAGACGGAAAAACGGTAAAGGCTAACTATAAGGTCAAAGGCGGTGATCATGTCAAAGTCATGTTTTCTCATCCACCACATGAAAATTTATTGGTTGCAGAGGATTTACCCATCGAAATTGTCTATGAGGATGATGATTTGGTGGTGGTCAATAAAGCTGCTGGAATGGTTGTTCATCCCGGACATGGAAATTACACGGGTACTTTAATTAATGGTTTACTTCATCATTTTGAAAAGCTACCCTTAAACTCGAATGATCGCCCGGGATTAGTCCATCGAATCGATAAAGACACCAGCGGTTTACTTGTAGTTGCTAAGACAGAAACTTCAATGGTTAATTTGGCAAAGCAATTTCATGATAAAACCTCATCAAGAAAATATATTGCCCTAGTTTGGGGGGCACTTAAAGAAGATGAAGGGACGATTGAGGGGCATATCGGTAGGCATCCCAAAAACCGCCTTCAAATGACTGTTTTTCCAGATGGTAGTTCAGGGAAAACTGCGGTAACCCACTATAAAGTTCTCGAAAGACTGGGTTATGTCACTCTAGTTTCTTGTCGCCTTGAAACCGGGAGGACGCATCAAATTAGAGCGCATATGAAACACATTGGACACACTTTATTCAACGATGCACGATATGGAGGTGATGTAATATTGAAAGGGACTACTTTTACAAAATATAGACAGTTCATTCAAAATTGCTTTACAAGTCTTCCCCGTCAGGCGTTGCATGCAAAAACGCTTGGTTTTAATCACCCGAGAACGAATGAATGGATGGATTTTGATTCTCCATTACCTCAAGATTTCGAAATTACCCTAGAACGTTGGCGGAATTACGTTCAGCATAAGCATTCTTGATGTCTCGATAAGTTCTGACAATTCAATGGAATTGTTTTTCCCCAAAAATCCTCATAAATTTGAAAAAATGTGTATTATGAAAATGGTTATTTCACCGGCAAAGTCTCTTAACTATGATACAGACTTACCAATCGAAAAAAATTCTCAACCTTGCTTCATTGCAGAGGCAAACCGAATAAATGAACTTTTAAAAGAAAAATCTCCTGCAGAGCTTTCTCAAATGATGAAAATTTCCGAGAAGCTGGGGAATTTGAATTGGGAGAGAAATCAAAACTTTACAACCCCTTTCAACACTGACAATGCGCGACCGGCAGTTTATACTTTTGATGGCGATGTATATGCTGGTCTAGATGTCTTTACGCTTTCGGAGGATAAGATTCATGCTATGCAGAACAGTCTGAGGATTCTTTCTGGCCTATATGGCGTTCTAAAACCGCTAGATTTAATTCAGCCTTACAGACTGGAAATGGGGACTAAATTCCCTGTTGATACTAACAAAAATCTCTACGAATTCTGGAAAGAGAAAGTAACTAACTTTCTAAATGATGAGTTAGAGGCTGATGAACTCTTTGTGAATCTAGCCAGCAATGAGTACTTCTCAGCAATCAATACGAAAGTTTTAAAAACTCAGGTGATAACGCCACAGTTTAAAGATTACAAAAATGGAAAATTAAAGATGATTTCATTTTTCGCGAAAAAAGCAAGAGGGATGATGGTACGTTACTTATTGGAGTCAGAAGAGGTAACTGCAGCACATTTATTGGGCTTTAATTATGGTGGTTATGCTTACAGTGAAGAGCATACTGAATCAAAACTCACTCCTGTATTTATTCGCTGATTTACAACAAATCACTATCTATTCCCAACACGTGATTTTTCAGGTAGGTGTTAATGAATTTTGAGTCTAATAATTCGGCGCCCAATAAATCGTTATCTTTAATTAAAGCAATAGCGTCCTGATCGATGTAGGCCTTTAGCATTGGTTTGGATAAGTTAGCATAGCTGTAATGCCAAGGCTCATATAGAAAACCTTTTCTTTCAGGATCTTGGGTGTAGGGTTTAATAAAACCAAAATTATTAGCATTGGTTTCCATCCATGTTCTAAGCTTGTTGTAGGGACCATTACCATGAAATTTTTCCTTCAGTAGCAGGTCTCCCTCCGCAGATTGTGAACCATCAATGATATCAATCTCTGTGCCCCAATGATGCCTTGAAGTCCCTGGAATGGTAGAGTATTTTATAATTTGATTTACAATATCCATGCCTTTCAGGCCTTGTTTTTCAAATCGACTGAATTTTTTGTTCCAAATTGCTTTTTGTCTATCATAGGAACGGTATGCAGAAACAACTTTGATTTGGATACCCTCATTTTCTGCAGCCTGAGTCATTTTCTTCAAGGCGATAGCGACTTCTGGAAGCATGGGGTGGCTATTGCCTACCATTTGTGGATTTCCTTTTCCAATCAGTAGTAACAAGTCGAAATTTCTCAATGGTTTTGCATCTATATTGGAAAAAGCGAAAAGTCCTAAAGCAGTGCTTAAAAATTCAGATCGATTCATTCCAAAATTTTTTTAAAATGATTTTGAAGTACCTCATACCTCAACATTAAAATTTGTTCTCGTGGCCTACTAATGTCATAGATTTCCTCATATTCCATTTGTTTGACAAAAAGTAGTTCCTATGAGCTACTTATTTTTTTTCAATTTAAGCAATCTTTTTTCAAACGCCATCTTGAATTGGTTGCCTAATTTTTTTCATGTGAAGTGATAGAAACTTTCAGGTCGAGCTGCCACAAAAGATATATTTTTGATTTAGATGACAAAAATATTTGTAAATAATGTTGTGGGAATTAAAAATTAACAAGCTTTTAAATCGTATGTTCAAATTAGCTTTTATCTTTAAAACATGAAACTAAAACTTCTAATTTGCTTAATAATGCTGCACGTGGTTGCTCTTGCTCAAGAGAGAAAACCTATTAAAGGAAGGTTGATTTACCGTAATGTGAATGTTGTAGCTGCCAATGTTGTGAATGTAACTGCCCAAATCAATACGATTACTGATGGTGAAGGAGCATTTGAAATTCCCGTTAAAATAGGGGATGAGATTGTTTTTTCATCGGTTCAATACATGATTCGAACGGTAGAAATTACCCCGGAAATAATTCAAAAAAATAGACTTATCATTACCGTAAATGAGAAGATTAATGCTTTGGAAGAAGTTGTCATAACTCCAGACGATACTGAAAAGTTTCTCGATTTAAAGGAGGAAGAGTTCAAAGGATATGACTATGAACGGGATAAATCCACCCGACTAGAGAATACAATCGTTAGGCAGGGGCAACTTAAAAACGGACTGAATCTGATCAATATCGCCAAGTTAATTGTTAAGGCGGTTAATGATAAAACTGAAGAAGAAAAAAGAAATTTAAAGCCAAGCGAGATTTTGAGTTATGTATTCGATACGGAATTTTTTACAGGTGACCTTGAGCTGAAAAACGATCAGATCGTTGGTTTTTTGGAACACATTGACAAAAATTTACCTTCACAAAAATTGCTGAGTCAAAGTCAGCAATTTCAGCTCATTGATTACTTAATTTCCGAAAGTAAAAAGTACCGCAATCAATTGTGATCCTTCAAATGAAAAAGGTAATCTTTATTTTTTTGGCTTTGATGTCAACTGCTTTTTCGATACATAAATTTTATGTCTCAACGACTTCAATTAAATATATTCCAAACGAGAGGAGTTTACAGATTACAGCGCAAGTATTTGCAGATGATTTTGAGTCCACTTTGAAGCAACATGTCCAAGAAATTAGATTAAACCCTGATAATAAAGTCGAATTGATCGACAGTCTCACCAAAAAATATTTTCAAAAAAATTTAGTATTCAAAACCCAAGATGGTATTCTTTCATTTGATTATCTGGGCAAAGTTTACCGCAATGATTTGTTGGTTGCTTACCTTGAAATTGTTTTGGATAGTACTGTACAAAATTTGGTGGTCCAAAATACTTTGCTCTTTGATTTTTCTGAGGATCAAAAAAATATACTGCATTTTCGCAATGCGGGAAAAAGAAAAAGTTTTTTGAGTGTTCCCTCGAACAATCGTTTTAATATTGAAATAAATTCCTTCCAAAAGGAACCCTAATCTGACGGTACATAAAATTATATTAATTTAGTAGATCACGTAAGTATCAGATTATGAAAGCAAAAAAAATCTTGTTTTTCCCATTGGTGTTGTTCAACTTTTTTATTCACGCACAAGAGCGTGACGATACTCCAGCCGTTGGAGGTCATTTCAATACTAATAAGTTCAAACAATTGAAAGAAGAACTCCCAACTCCCAATAAGTTTAGGACAGCTTCTGGTGCTCCAGGTGTAGACTATTATCAACAAAAAGTAGACTATGTCATGGACTTAGAATTGGATGATAAAAACAAAAGATTGTATGGTGAGGAAGAAATTACTTACACGAATAATTCACCAGATGAGTTAGAATATTTATGGTTACAGTTAGATCAAAATATTCGAAAAAAAGACGCTCCCGCGTTGCAAAAGAATTCTGAAGGAGACACTGCACATAATATCATATATGATTTAATAGGTGAATCTCAGGTTGATCGTTTTGCCTCTAGACATCTTAGTGAACCCTTTGATGGTGGATTTAAAATCCAGTGGGTAAAAGACGATTTAAACCAGCTTTTAAAATATAAAGTTAACATGACGATGATGCGTGTGGATTTACCGCAACCGCTAAAAAGTGGAGAACAATTCAAGTTTTCCATAAAATGGTGGTATAATATCAATGATCATGTAAAAAAACGTGCAAGGTCAGGCTATGAGTTTTTTCCCAAAGATGGCAATAGACTTTACGTTATCGCCCAGTTTTTTCCGCGTTTAGCTGTTTACAACGATGTCGAAGGTTGGCAAAACCATCAGTTTTGGGGTAATGGTGAGTTCGCATTGAATTTTGGGGATTATCATGTCAATATAACTGTTCCGGCTGACCATATATTGGAGGCTACGGGCTCACTACAGAACCCCAAAGAGGTGCTTACTCGGGATCAGTATAGGCGTTACAAGAGGGCGGAAAAATCATTTGATGAACCTGTCTTAATTGTCAATCAAGAAGAAGCTGAGGCTAATGAAAAAGGCTTTTCTGAGGCAAAAAAAACATGGAAGTTTGTCGCTGAAAACGTCAGAGATTTTGCCTTTGCCAGTTCAAGAAAGTTTATATGGGAAATGATGGCTGTGCCTGTGGGAGATAAAAATGTAATGGCAGTTTCGCTTTATCCTAAAGAAGGTAATCCACTTTGGGAACAGTTTTCTACAAAAGCGGTTGTGCAAACCCTAAAAACGTATTCTAAATTTACCTTTGATTACCCTTATCCCAAGGCGGTATCAGTTCATTCTAAAAATCAAGGAATGGAATACCCTATGATTTGTTGGAATTACGGGCGACCAGATGAAGATGGTACTTATTCTTTAACTGTAAAATATGGAATGATCAGTGTTATCATCCACGAAATTGGTCATAACTACTTTCCTATGATTGTCAACTCTGACGAGAGGCAATGGGGCTGGATGGACGAGGGGCTAAACACATTTGTGCAATACTTAACGGAACAGGAGTTTGCAAAACGCAATCCCTTATCTATGGACGGTTTGCCTAAGTATCCTTCTCGAAGAGGAGACCCAGCGCTGATTGTTAATTATATGGCTGGAGATCAAAGTTATTTATCTCCGATTATGTCAAATCCTGAGAATATTTACCAGTTGGGCCCAAATGCCTATGGAAAACCTGCTACTGCACTTAATATTTTGAGAGAAACGGTAATGGGACACGAATTATTTGATCATGCTTTTAAGACTTACGCCAATAGATGGAAATTTAAACACCCTACACCTGCAGATTTTTTTAGAACGATGGAAGATGCCTCAGCCGTTGACTTAGATTGGTTTTGGAGGGGATGGTTTTATTCTACAGACTACGTTGATATCGGCGTGAAAAGTGTCAAGAAACTCAGGTTTACCAATACTCCTAATGCTAAGGCAAAGGTGTTGATCGATAAATATGGATTGACGGATGAAGATTATCCCCTTGTTTTTTTGGAAGAGAACGATTCGCCTGAAATATCAGATCAATCAGGGTCAGATATCCTGAATACCTATCTAGAAAAAATCGAGGCTAATGAAGGTGTTATGCCTAAGCTTCCCAAAAACTTCTACGAGGTTACTTTCGAGAAACCAGGGGGATTGGTAATGCCGATTCTCGTTCAATATAATTACAATGACGGAACTTCAGAGCAGATCAAGTATCCTGCTGAGATCTGGCGAAAAAATGATAAAACGGTGAAGAAAATTATTGCAACAGATAAAGAGATTGTTTCCCTAGAACTAGATGCAAATGCTTCCACCGCAGATGTAGAGACAGCAAACAATATTTGGCCTAAAAAAGAATCTGAATCTGAATTTGATCAATTTAAGTCAGAAGCCAATCGTTAATTTCAACTGTTTTGAATATAGAAACAGTAACACTATAACTTGCCCTTTTTTATATATTTGTCAAAAAATCGGCTATGTTTCTTTTTATCAGCGGGGCTGAGTTAGTTTTCATCTTTTTTATTGTGCTGCTCGTTTTCGGTGCGGACAAAATTCCTTCAATTGCTAAGACCCTAGCCAAGGGAGTGACGCAGGTGAGAAATGCTACCAATGAAATAAAATCCGAGATTCAAAAGTCAGTAGACTCAAACGATACTGTGGGTGGTGTCGGTAAAGACATAAAGAAACAGGTTGATAAAGTAAAAGAAGATTTTGATGAGCTGACCGATTCTATAAAGAGAGATCTTTAAATTTTCTTACAAATCATCAGTCCATCTCGAATCGGTAAAAGTAGTGTTTCTAAACGCGGGTCTTTTTTGACCAGTTCGTTAAACTGAATGATCCCATGAGTTTCAGAATCAGATTTCTCATTCTTATCCAATACTTTGCCACTCCACAAAACATTATCAGCGATCAAAATCCCACCTTTTTTAATTAGTGGAACTACCAATTCAAAATAGTTGGGGTAGTTGGATTTATCCGCATCAATAAATACTAAATCTGGCTTTAAGTTGAGTTGAGGAATGATATTTTTGGCTTCTCCCAAATGGGCAAAAATTTGATTTTTAAACTGAGTTTGGTCAAAGTATTTTTTCTGAAAATCCATTAGCTCTTCATTGATTTCAATGGTATGGATTTGCCCCTCTTTGTTTAATCCCTCTGCAAGACATAGTGTGGCGTAGCCAGTGTAGGTTCCAATTTCAAGTATGGTTTGAGGTTTAAGCATTTGAGCAATAAAACTTAAAAACCTTCCTTGAAAGTGCCCACTTATCATTCGAGGTTGAAGAATTTTCTGGTGGGTTTCTTTATTGAGTTTTTTTAAAAGTTGAGATTCCTCTTGAGTGTATTTGAT
Organism: uncultured Flavobacteriaceae bacterium; assembly: GCA_913030895.1. Lineage (GTDB taxonomy): Bacteria > Bacteroidota > Bacteroidia > Flavobacteriales > Flavobacteriaceae > UBA8316. The sequence goes on from CAJWGK010000008.1 coordinate 26,615, forward strand.
GGCATAAGCCATTATATCATCGTTTATGAAATCCATTTTCACTAAATGGGTTTAGATTTGGTCGTTAAAATTGCTTTAGGTCTGGCGTATTCGAGTCTTTTCTCAAGTTTTGGTAGGGCGTAACCATCGAGTCCGTTAATGGTCATTACTTTTCCGTCCTCAAGTTTTACCCAGCCGTCTTCTTTGAGGAGTTGATCTTCTACAAATATATATTCGATGGCAGCAACAATCAATACACACCCATTTTCTTTAATATCGTATTCGTTTAGGTAGCGGCAACCCAGCTGAATCGGCGATCCTTTGACAAAAGGTGCATACCAATCGTTTTTGTATTCTGGAGTCAAATCTGTTTGATTGAACTCGGAGATTTCCTCATCGTATTTTGCGCTGGTATGATGGGCATCTTCTATTTGATCTAGTGTTACATGATTTACGGTAAACACTTGATTTTCCTTAAAATTTTTGTAAGTGTGGCGAGGGACGGTGTTGGGTCTTAAGGTAAAACTAAGTAAGGCTGGATCACTGCCCAAATGTGTGATAGAACTAAAAATAGCTAAATTTTCGTTTCCTGAATTGGAACGGCTACCTATCATATTCGCAGATTTATAGCCTGTAATACTATTGATTAAGTTAAGTCGATAAACCTTTGGAAAGCTTTTGATATCATTCAGGTCAAAATACTTCATAAAAGATGTTTTATGTATTAGATTTTTTGTCAAAATAGAGTACTGCAGCTAATAATCCAATGACGATAACAACCAGACCACCTATAAAAAGGTAATGATCTGATAATTCATTTGTGGACAAAAAGTCGTCTTGGGTTACTTTTAGATCGACAAACCGAATTAGAATCCCTAGGGGAATAAGTAGCAGAAGGAATCGGATTTTTTTAAACATAGTTTTAGTAAGTTAAAAAGAATTGTTTTTATTGTAAAATAAAAAAAACATTCGATTAAATCATATAGATTTTAAGGAATCGATGGTAATTTCTGGGTGTTCAAATGGAATCGTTTTAATGCACTCGAGATGTGCATTTTCAAAATCTTCAAAAGATTTTAAACAATTTTTCACCGAGGGCATTTTATTTTGCTCTTCAATAAAATTATCTTCACTCAAAATCTTAGTACATAAACAAGCATCAGCCATACCGATTTCGTTATTTTTTTTGGATATAAAAATTACTATTAGAGTAATTATGAATATAACAAATAATAAAAGTTTTTTGATCATGATATTTTAAAGCTAAGCATTTTAATAGTCAATGAATATATTAGAAAAAAATTGGGCGAGATGAAGATTCCCGCCCAATTCACGAAATAATAAAAAAACCAAACAATTAAATTAACTAAACTAAGTGTGTTATTCTTTAAGAATATAACTTAATAATACTGCTAAAATAATTTGGTATTTTATTAATCTTTGTCAGACAAATGTTTAATTTATTCTTTTTGTCACTTAAACAATTTTCTAATTAATTTTTTTAATAATTAGAAAAATACAATAGTCCAAAATGAGGATTATTCAATAAAATGATTGATTCCTAAAGATTAGTTGCTCTTCTTTGACCAAAAAACAGATATAACTGTTTATTTTTTAATAGTATTTTCATATTGTTTAGCTTTTGAGCGTTTAATTCTAATATCAAGGATCACTAAAAAGTATCATTTGTTTAATTTCTGAAACTAAATACTGTTTGCTTAGTTATGTCGACGCTTTAGTTTTATCTCAATAGGTTTAGAGTGCTAACTTGAAAGGGTCAAGGTCATGAGTTTTAATCCAGTAGCACCCAAAAGGGTTTGTAATAAATTGCTAAAGCTTTTCTAAAATATTTTTTAAACAATCTAAATTGAATATAACTATCTTATACACTCACGACAAAAGTTTTTTATTATTCAGGAGGCAGGTATAGATGCTTTTAATGTAATTGACACTTGGTGCTTATAACTTGCAAAAGCTACCGAATTGGGGTTATACCTAATGGATTTATAATAAGTGGTTTTGATAAGGGAATGATAAAAAAGTAAGCTATTAGGAACGAAATGGTTTGAAGAGTGGTAGCTATATAAAACCGATGAAAAGCAGTTGCAGAATTTGGTAACAAAGAAGATACAGATAAAGCTTAAGGTATATATACTTTGCTTTTAAAAGAGTTGCGCTTTAAAATAGTAGGTCAATAAAGATTCTTCTTGAAAAAGAAACTTGCCCAAATTGCCTTTGACCAAGCATTTAGGTAAGCGTTTAAAACCAATAGTATTCCAACGATCCAAAGAAAGCAATATAGAACTGAAAAAGAACTGCTCAATGACCAATAAATAAAAGTGGTAAACATCATTAAACCAACACCTAAAGCATACGCCACATACATTGAACCATAGTAAAAGCTTGGCTCAATTTTTAAACGGGTTTGACAGTTTGAACAACGGTTCCTAACTCGTATAATTTTGAAGAACAGACGAGGTCGACTTTCTAAAAATTCTCCTTTACAACATACAGGACATTTTAATCTAAATATATTAATGAGCGTCAATACCATTATTGATTGATTTTTGATTAGTATTTATTTAGTTTTAATTTGATAATTCTAACGAATATCATTGCGATATCTTTAGCAAGCTAAGCACGTTGTTGTGTATTAGTTTAAGATTAAAGGAAATTCAAAGATTTATTTGTTTTGTTGTAGTAAATGAAATCCTGTAATTATTCTAAGTTATAAAAAACAATGAAAAAAAGTTCAAATTTCGGGCTTTAACAACCCAAAATCAGTTTGATTATTAATCATCAGTTGAAAATAAGCCATACCCTGGTTAACAACAGAGTAACTACTTCCTTTTTTCTGTTCAACTATTATAATGGAAAGGGTATTTCTACAAGTAAATTCTATAAGCTAAGATGGGAATTAAGAAAGGAATAAATATCCTATATTTGTTTGCCAAAGGAATAAATTTGGGCACTATTACGGGCACTATTTTATTCTAGATAACTTAATTGGCTTACGGGTGTTTAGCTCAGTTGGTTTAGAGCGCTACCTTGACAGGGTAGAGGTCACCGGTTCGAATCCAGTAACACCCACAAGGGTTTGCAAGAAGTTGCAAGCCCTTTTTTTATGTTTATAGAACTTTAACCCAATAAAGTATCTCCGCTCTTAAATAATTAATCCTCTTCGGGATAGGAACTATTCCCTTCTGTAACTGATATAGGATTTTAGTGCTTCTAAGAATGTTTTATTAAGCTTTTTTTCATCAGTCGACATTTCATTATGGCTGATAGGATTTTTTTCTTCAGGATCATTTTTAATATTGTAAAACCTGTCTCCAACATATAACTTATATGTGTCATTTCGAACCCACTCTTGGGATTGATGTTTTGGATTTGAACCTCCATCTCGGTTATACCAGGTATGTATCCAATCTTTTACTCTGCCTTCTTCACCTAATAGTTCAGAATAAAAACTTACCCCGTCTAAATCTAATTCGGGATCGATACTTATTCCAGCCGCATCACATATTGTAGGAAAAAAATCGCCTAAATCAACAAGAGCTTTGGAATTTTGATTGGGTTTTATCACACCTTTCCAGCTCGCAATTAATGGTACATGGGTACCATTGTCAGTAGTATTTCCTTTTCCTCCAACCACTGATTTGTTGTCCATCATCGAAACAACAGGGACGTCTGTACCGTTATCCCCAGTAAATAGAATTAAGGTGTTTTCTCTTAATCCTAACTTTTCTAATTGTTTGACAATACGACCAATTGAATAATCCATGTAGGAGACCATATCTCCAAAATACTTCGCGTTCCCCTTATAGGTTTTTGATCCAAGATCATTGGGGTCCCAATCCTCAGAATGGGGGGTAGGATCAAATGGACAATGGGTTAGAATCATCGGGTAGTACACCAAAAAAGGATCGTCTTTTTTCCTTTTTATGAAGTCATTGATGTAATCTACAACGATATCCGTGGAGTACTCCCCCTTATTTTCATCGTATAGCTCTCCATTTATTTCTAGAACAGGGTTGACATATCTTTTGTCTAATCCATCAGCGTTTCTTCCAGTGGTTGTCAATTGCCATAAAATATGTTCGTCAAACCCAAAATGATCTGGTAGTGAAACATCTTTTCCAAGTTGCCATTTTCCTGCAATTAAAGTCGCATAGCCTTCTTTTCTAAGGATTTGACTAAAAGTTTTTTCATTTGGGTCTAAAAAGCCGAACATGGTATGATTTTTCTTGTTAGATCTACCTGTCATCAGACGTACTCTCGAGGGGGTACAGATGGGTTGCGCATGACAATTTTCAAATTGGATTCCACTTGCCGCTAGCTCAGTGAGAAAAGGCGTTTTATAAGAAGTTCCTCCATAGGAGTTAAGACACTCATATCCCAGATCATCGGCCATTATCATAACGATATTGGGTCGTTTGTCTTTTTGAGCATTGACTAGGAATGAAAAAAATATCAAAAAAGAAAAGATAGAATATTTCATATGTAATTGATTAAAACTTAGTGTTAATAGGTGTAAATTAATTGTTTTCTATAAAATTTTTTATAATTCGATTAGCCTCTGTTGACATTGAACCAAATCCATGACCAGCTCCCTGCAACCTGTAATGAATAATTTGTCCATCAAGATAGCTATATTTGAAAAAATTTTGGGGATCCTCCACCGCCATATTATCTGCTATTTCTTCGCCAGTATATCCCATAGCCTTAGCAAAAATAAAAGCACTGTATTCGGCATCTAAAAATACATATTCTAAAACCCCCTGACCGCCATAGTAGGGGGCTACTTTGTCATTAGATCCAGCAAGACAAAGAATTTTTCTTCCCTGTTGGGGGACAGATGGAACATTAAATTGATTTTTGTCGGATTGTGCCCAAAATATATTTTCTCGATATTGAAAAGTATTTAACTGAGAAACCCTACAAACAGCCTTTTTAAAAATATCCTTATCAAGTTCAATCAGAAGTTGATTTACCAATGCAGATCCATTGGAACTTCCAATTATCGAAATGTTGGTTGTATCCACATTGTTGAATTTTTTTAGATAAGAAATGACTTCTGCTATGAACTCTACGTCTGGAGCTTTAGATCTTTCTTTGCTAATATTCCAGCTTCTCATATAACCTTGAGGAGCGACAAGGATATGATTGTCTAAATAATCAAATTGGTTTATAAAGGAATCGGCACGTCCACCACCCCCGTGTAAAAGGATTGCGACAGGGTATTTGTCCAATCCGCTGGTCGGTATCTTGGTGAATACACTCCGGGCATAGCCATCTGGTGCTTGTGACCAATTTTGAACGATTTCAAAAACCTCTGAATCTAGTAACTGAAGACCAGTTTCCATTTCCATGTTTTTTTGACAATAACATAGGTTAAAGGCGAGTACAAATAAAAAGTATTTTTTCATTTAAAGCTAATGAGTAAAAAGCTAAAATATAGTCTTTAGTTTTTATATCAACTTTGCTAAAATAAAAAAAGCCTCTGGATAGAGGCTGTAAAAAATACATTATTAAGGTCAATTTTTATTAATAGGGAATCAGCCTATGACCTTGGCAATGGTATATCCAATTGCAATGCCCAGAAAAAACATGATGAGGACTTTACTTGAGAAAAACCAGTTGAATTTATCTTCCCAAGCATCCGGGATAAAATTTTGATTTTCATCTTTTGCAAAGCCTGAGCGGATAGAATAACCAGCATACCAATAAACGCCTCCGAATAGGACAGCGAGGAAAACTAAAACAACTAAAATATCTTGCATGAGATTTGATTTGGGTAAATATCAATATTAGCAAATTTAATAAAAACCTGATAAAAACCTAATATAAACCTCCTTAGTTAGGTATGTTAATGTGTTTTGAGTCAATACCATAAGTGTTTTCTAATGTCATTTAATTTTGAATAAACCCATTGAAAGCTTATGTTTACTTAAATATTTTTAGAAATGAATTACCAAATAAAAAACCTGTTAGAATACACTAATGCATACGACAAAAGTGTTTCTAATCCTGAGCAATTTTGGGAAGAAATCGCCAATGGATTTCAGTGGAAAAAGAAATGGGATAAAACTTTAGATTGGAATTTTGATACTCCAAAGTTGGAATGGTTTAGAAATGGAAAACTCAATTTAACAGAGAATATTTTTGAAAAATTACTTCCCACGCACAGAGATAAAACAGCCATTATTTGGGAGCCAAATGATCCAGATGCGCCATCAATTCATTTGAGTTATGGTGAACTTTACATTGAAACCTGCAAGTTCGCTAATGCGATGAAAGCCCAGGGGGTTCAAAAAGGAGATCGGGTGATTATATATATGCCCATGGTGCCAGAGGCTACAGTAGCCATGTTGGCTTGCGCTAGAATTGGAGCAATCCACTCTGTTGTTTTTGCAGGGTTTTCTGCCGCTGCCCTCGCAGATCGGATTGACGATTGCCAAGCTAAAATGGTACTCACTTCGGATGGTAACTTTAGAGGGAACAAACAAATTCAAGTGAAGGCGGTTGTTGATGAGGCGCTTTCAAAAACAGATTCAGTAGAAAAGGTAATTGTACTTAAACGAACTGGAGAGGACGTAATGATGCATTCGGGAAGAGATATCTGGTGGGATGAAGCCATTGCGGGTCAGTCTGAAGTAAACCAAGCTGAGGAAATGGATTCGGAGGATTTATTATTTATCCTCTACACTTCTGGTTCAACAGGTAAGCCCAAAGGAGTGGTTCACACTACTGCTGGCTATATGCTCTATACGTATTATTCCTTTATCAATGTATTTCAATATCAGGAGGACGATGTTTATTGGTGTACGGCTGATATTGGTTGGATTACTGGTCATTCTTACATTGTATATGGACCACTTTTGGCAGGAGCTACAACGTTAATGTTTGAGGGAGTTCCTACCTACCCTCACCCTGGAAGATTTTGGGAAATTGTAGAAAAATATAAAGTCAATCAATTCTACACTGCCCCCACAGCAATTAGAGCATTACAAGTTCACGGAACTGAACCTGTTGAAAAATTTGATTTGAGCTCATTGAGCGTCATTGGTTCTGTAGGAGAACCTATTAACGAAGAAGCTTGGCACTGGTACCATGAACATATAGGTAAAGGTAAATGTCCTTTGGTAGATACTTGGTGGCAAACTGAGACTGGTGGTATAATGATCGCTCCTCTGGCAGGAATTACCCCCAATAAACCCGCCCACGCATCCTTGCCCTTGCCAGGGGTTCAACCAGTTATTGTTGATGCAGAAGGAAATGAATTGATTGGAAATAATGTCGAGGGGAATCTTTGTATCAAATTTCCATGGCCTTCAATGATCAGAACAACCTATGGTGATCATCAACGCTGTAAAGACACTTATTTTTCTACCTACAAAGGAATGTACTTCACTGGAGATGGTGTAAAAAGAGATCATGATGGTTATCTCAGGATTTTAGGTAGGGTGGATGACGTTATTAATGTGTCAGGTCACCGAATGGGAACTGCAGAGGTTGAAAATGCTATAGATGAACATCCCGAGGTGGTTGAATCTGCTGTAGTGGGCTATCCCCATGAAATCAAAGGTCAAGGAATTTATGCTTTCGCTATTTGTGACAGCTCAGAAAAATCTAATGAGCAATTAGCAGAAGAAATCAAACAACTAGTTAGAAAAATTATTGGCCCTATTGCTAAACCAGAACATGTTCAAGTGGTATCTGGTTTACCCAAAACCAGATCGGGAAAAATTATGCGTAGAATCCTTAGGAAGGTAGCCAGTAGAGATCTTTCAAATATGGGTGATATTTCAACATTGCTCAACCCAGAGGTGGTAGACGAAATTATTAAAGGTGCGGGATTATATTAAAATTAAAGAAAATCTAACAACCCTTCTAGTGCCATACCTCTTGACCCTTTGATTAGGATATCTGTTTGATCAAAACGGTTTTGAGCAATATATTTTTTCGTTTCTTCTAGTGTTCTAAACTTTTTAAATTTTTGACCTTCTGTTTGCGTTTGATAAAAATGATCTCCAACGGTTATAACTTTCTCTACTGCCGAATGGATTAATTGATCAATAACCTCCTGATGAGCTGCTGATGCATATGTACCCAACTCAAACATGTCACCTATAATGACAATTGATTTCCTTTGTTTTGTGGGACAAAATGATGAAATGGATGCTCTCATACTGGTGGGATTAGCGTTGTAAGCATCTAAGGTAATTCGGTTGGTACTTTTTGAAATTATTTGAGATCGATTATTGGCGGGTAAGTAAGAAGCTATTCCTTTTTTTATTTCTTCTTGGTTTAGTTCAAAATATTTCCCAATTGCAATCGCTGTGGCAAGGTTGGTGAAATTGTAATCGCCATAAAGTTGACTTTGTATTTTTTCTTTTTCAAACCCTATTGTAAGTGGTCCAGATTTCTCCCTTATATAATTAACGTTACAATCAGCTTGATTATCCTCACCAAAGGTAAAAGCGGACAAGCTGTTTGTCCATTTTTTTTGAATCGGATCATCTATGTTTAAAAAAACCATGCCTGGTTTTTCTAAAAGGTAGTCATACAGTTCAGATTTCCCCTTTATAACCCCCTCAAAACTGCCAAAGCCCTCCAAGTGGGCATAACCATAATTAGTAATCAACCCAAAGTCCGGCGCAGCAATACGGCTTAAAAAATCAATTTCTCCTATATGATTGGCGCCCATCTCTACCACACCTATCTCAGTTTTTTCGTCAAACTCTAATAAAGTCAATGGTACACCGATATGATTATTGAGGTTGCCAACTGTGGCTCTTGTAACATATTTTTGGGAGAGAACGCTATGAATTAATTCTTTGGTAGTAGTTTTTCCGTTACTTCCTGTAAGTGCAATAATTTTTGCGGGAATTTGTTTTCGGTGGTAATTGGCAAGTTGCTGTAAGGACTTTAACGTATCCTCAACCAAAATCATTTTATCGTTCTTTTCAGCAATTTCTGGTCGATCTACAACTGCAAATTTAGCACCTTTTTCTATTGCCATTTCGGCAAATTCATTGCCATCAAAATTAACACCTTTAAGGGCAATGAATAAACAGTTTTGCTCAAGCTTTCTGCTATCAGTTATCACTCCTGAAGAAGCTTTGAAACATTCGTGGAGTTTTGCTAGATCCATAACAAAAAAAAAGGCATCATGAGATGCCTTATCAGATTATCTTCCGCGTTTGTGTCTTGCGGTTTTCTTGATTTTACTTTTTTGCCCTAAACGAGACATTGCACAGCGGAAACCTATGTAGTCCGTTGCGATGTATTGAGGGAGGTATCTTCTCTGAGCTGGGTCTAACCAGTAAGCTCGATCTTTCCAAGAACCACCTTTGTATACTCTAACTTCATCGGTAATCAAAGAAGTTCTTTTAGTGGATTTATCAATATTTCTAACAATGTTACCCTCTTCATCAACCGTTACTTTAGGATGCGTTGGAGCATCGTACATGGTAGTTGTTTCCGGTCTTTTATTTGGGTTGTTTTCGTCAATGTTATTGTAGCTGGCAAATAATCGCGTTGACTCTTTATCACCGTCACGGAAATTTCGATTATCACTCTTAGAAAAATTTTGTCTTAAAAAAGTTTCTTCCTCATCAATGGCAACCTGATCAAGTTGTCCTGGAAGTCTTTTAAGCATTACTTTTCCGTTGGGTAGGGTGTCATAAACTAACTCATCCGGAGATAGTATGGTAGCAGTTCCATCTTCACCAATTGCATTTTTTAGATAAATATTACCACGGAAATAATTAAAATCATTGGCTTCGTCATCAACGATAGGTCTGTAAACGTCTGAAACCCATTCGGCTACATTACCCGCCATATCATAAACGCCAAAATCATTAGGAGGATAACTTTTTACTTGAACAGTAATATCACCACCATCGTCAGACCATCCTGCTATGCCGCCATAGTCTCCTTTTCCAAATTTAAAGTTGGCTAATTGATCCCCTTCACTCCTTCTCTCCTCGGATCGGGTATACTCCCCAGACCAAGGGTATTTTTTCTTACCTCGGTAAGTATTGTATTCTCTATCACCAACAAGTGCAATTGCAGCGTACTCCCATTCGGTTTCAGTAGGAAGTCGATAAGAGGGTTGTAACAAGCCTTTTTCAACTCCTGCATATACATTGACCGTTGCAGTATCTTTTTTCATTGTTCCTCTTTTTCCCATCAGACTGTCAGAGGCCATCAAACCACCATAGGCAGTTTCAGGTCGCTTGAGATAGGCATCAGTATTAAAGGTATTATTTGCATTAACAATGCCTCCATCTACTTCACTGTATCTAACTTCTTTTTGAATATAACCTTCACGCTCGAGTAAAAACTCGTTTACTCTATTTGTTCTCCATTCAGCAAATTGAACAGCCTGAAGCCAATTTACGCCTACTACGGGATATTCAGCATAGGCAGGGTGTCTAAGATAGTTGGTAGTCAATTCTTCCATATAACCCAAAGTATTGCGCCAAACTAGGGTGTCTGGGAGGGCTCCTTCATATATCTGTCTATATCTGGGCTCATTCACGGGAAAAACAGTTTCCAACCAATCTAAATATTCAATATACATAAGGTTGGTCACCTCAGTTTCATCAATATAAAAGGACATTACATGCTGTTGAGTCGGTGAATTGTTCCAATCGTGTAAAACATCATCTTGAACTTGTCCTTTGGTATAGGTTCCTCCTTCTATGAACACCAATCCAGGAGCTGTTTCCTGATTATCAAAGTCTATATTATATTGGAAACCTCCTTTTTTTGAATTAATTCCCCATCCTGTCGCACGAGAAACGTTGTTTCTTCCGCCACAGGCAAGAAAAAGTGAAACGCTCGAAAGAAGAAGAAAGTTTTTAAGCAAAAAATTAATTTTCATATGGACAGTAAGTCTATAATTTATAGCGCAATATACTAATTATCTGTATTTCTAATTTTAATCCTCGAATCAAATTGATTCACAAATCTTCTACTATAACGTATTATAAAATAATTTATTATGGGATTACACATAAAAGTAAGTCAAAAGAGTTTGTTGATAACTTGAACTTGGAAATACAACATTCCCCAGATATCACCGTTATGTAGATAAATCTTAGTTTTTATGAGGATTACAAAATTCTTTTGTGTGGTGCTATTGATCATTTCGAATACGCTTAAGTTATGTGCACAAGAGCGTGTGATTACCACGGGAGTCCCCTTCTTGTTAATTACTCCGGATGCACGAGCAGCAGGTATGGGAGAACTTGGCGTATCAACTTCAGCGGATGCTTATGCGCAACAATGGAATCCGGCTAAGTATGCCTTTTCTGAAAGTAATGCTGGATTGGGGCTAAGTTACACCCCGTATTTAAGACAGTTGGTGGATGATATTTTTTTAGGAAGCCTTACTTACTTTAATAAAATTAATGAAAGAAGTGCTTGGGCCGCTAGTCTTAAATATTTCAGTTTAGGTAATATTCAGTTTAATGAAAGTATTGCAGGTACTATAGTTGATCAGGGTTCAAAGCGACCTAACGAAATTACACTTGACCTTTCTTATTCTTTAAAATTGAGCGATAAGTTTTCTATGTCTGTTGCAGGTAGATACATAAGGTCAGATTTAAAAATCAATATGGATATGGATGCTACCTCTGCAAATAGCCTAGGGGTTGATATAGCTGGTTTTTATCAAGGTGACTCATTTGGACTGGGAAGTAAAGATGCTATTTTCAGGGCTGGATTTAATATTTCTAATATGGGACCTAGACTTAAATATGATGAAGGAGGTCAAAAAGATTTTATTCCTACCAACCTCAGGGTTGGAAGTGGGCTTGATTTAATTTTTGACCAGTCTAATATACTGGGAATTAATATCGAGTTTTCAAAGCTTTTAGTGCCTTCCCCAATAGCTTTTTATGATGAAAATAATAATCTATACTACCAACAACCAGACATTAGTTTTTTCAAAGGTATATTCGAATCTTTTAGTGATGCACCAGGAGGAATGAAGGAGGAATTAAAGGAGATTACCTGGGCAATCGGAACAGAATACAAGTTTGGAGAAAATTTTGCATTGCGAACTGGCTATTTCAACGAGAGCGAGCAAAAGGGCTCTAGAAAGTATTTTACTTTTGGTGCAGGATTTAAATATAAGAGTACTAATATTGATATCTCTTATTTGTCCTCTACTTCTAAAATTCGCAACCCCCTTCAAAACACCCTTAGGTTTTCATTAACCTTTAATTTTAATGGATAAAATTGTGGTGTTTGGGGACAATTAAACTCTATGAGGTTTATCACTCATATTTACTTAATAATTATTTAGGGAATAAATTTTTATCAAAAGGATTGAATTCAGTAATTTTGGAAATAATTTGAATTTGATTATCACGTCCGTTTAATGAAAAAAATAACTAAGACTACTTACCTGAAATGGTATGAGGACATGCTGTTTTGGAGGAAATTTGAAGACAAATTAGCAGCCGTCTACATTCAACAAAAAGTAAGGGGCTTTTTGCATCTTTACAACGGACAAGAGGCTGTTCTTGCTGGAGCACTCCATGTCATGGATCTTGATAAGGATCGTATGATCACAGCATATAGAAACCACGTTCAACCTATTGGTATGGGTGTCGATCCCAAACGAGTAATGGCTGAGCTATTTGGTAAGTCTACCGGAACCTCAATGGGATTGGGTGGATCAATGCATATTTTTTCCAAAGAAAAAAGGTTTCACGGTGGTCATGGAATTGTTGGAGGACAAATACCACTGGGAGCGGGTATGGCTTTCGGAGATAAGTATTTTGATCGAGACAATGTTACTTTATGCTTTATGGGAGATGGGGCTGTTAGACAAGGGTCGCTACATGAGACCTTGAATTTGGCAACGCTATGGCAATTACCTGTAGTTTTTGTTGTTGAAAATAATGGCTATGCAATGGGAACTTCTGTAGCTCGAACCGCTAGCCACCAAGAAATATGGAAATTAGGTTTGGGATATGAAATGCCTTGTGGTCCTGTAGATGGGATGGATCCCGTGGCAGTAGCCGATGCATTAGATAAGGCAATTGAACTGGCAAGAACTGGAAAAGGCCCATCCTTCCTTGAGATGAAAACTTATCGCTACAGGGGACACTCCATGTCTGACGCCCAAAAATACCGAACTAAAGAAGAAGTTGAAGAATACAGAAAAATTGATCCAATCACACAAGTCAAAGATGTAATTCTCAAAAATAAGTACGCTACACAAAAGCAATTGGACGAAATTGATGCTAACGTTAAAGCAGCTGTTATCGAATGTGAAAAATTTGCGGAGGAATCTCCATTCCCTGAAAAATCAGTAATGTATGATGCAGTGTATGAACAGGAACACTACCCCTTTATAAAGCACAAATTAGACTAGTATGGCTGAATTAGTAAACATGCCCCGTTTGAGCGATACCATGGAAGAAGGCACCGTTGCTAAATGGTACAAAAAAGTGGGTGACACTGTCAAAGAAGGAGATATTTTAGCTGAAATAGAAACCGATAAGGCAACGATGGAATTTGAATCCTTTCAGGAGGGTGAGTTGTTGCATATTGGTATTGAGGAGGGCGGAACAGCACCTGTAGATTCTCTATTGGCTATAATTGGAGAAAAGGGTGAGGACATCTCTGCTATGTTGGGTGGTGCATCTACTGAAGTGCCCACGCAAGAAGAAGAAAAGACCGCAGCTAAAGAATCGACAGCGGCGACCGCTGATGAAAAAGCACAAATGCCCGATGGTGTAGAAGTGATTACCATGCCGCGATTGAGTGATACCATGGATGAGGGAACAGTTGCAAAGTGGAATAAAAAAGTAGGTGACAAGGTTGCCGAAGGTGATATCTTGGCTGAAATAGAGACCGATAAGGCGACTATGGAGTTTGAGTCCTTCTATTCGGGAGTATTATTGCACATTGGATTAGACGAGGGTGATTCTGCCCCCGTAGATTCAGTTTTGGCAGCTATAGGTGAGGAAGGGACTGACCCAGAACTTGTCAAAGCAGCCTTGGCGGTAAGTGCAACACCAGAAGTTAAACCTGCTAAGCCAGTTAATGAAAATCCCCCACCTGTTGAAGTCGTTGAAAAGAAAGTAGCTCCTGAACCTATTCCTGTCCAGTCTCCAAAGCCAGTGATTCCCCAAAACACAAACGGAAGATTAATCGCCTCGCCACTAGCAAAAAAATTAGCTGAGGAAAAAGGAGTTGACTTGGGTCAGGTCCAAGGAACTGGAGAAGGTGGTAGGATTATCAAGCGAGATATTGAGAATTTTAAAGGTGGATTTGGTAGTATTACCATGCAAGCACCTAGTGGAGTGGAGCGTATCACTGAAACGGCTAATAGTAGCATGAGAAAGGCGATCGCTAAACGCCTTTCCGAATCAAAGTTTTCTGCTCCTCATTATTATCTTGGTGTAGAATTGAACATGGACAATGCTATTGCCTTCAGGGCTCAATACAACACGCTTCCAGAGACTAAAATTTCATTTAATGACATTGTTTTAAAAGCAGTGGCACTCTCGTTAAAAGAACACCCTCAAGTTAACGCGCAATGGTTTGACGATAAGATAATTCAAAATCATCATGTTCATTTGGGTGTTGCAGTTGCAGTTGATGATGGTTTGATAGTTCCTGTTGTCAAGTTTACAGATGAATTGGATCTAAGACAAATAGGGTCTTTGGTGAAGGACTATGCTCTTAGGGCGAGAGATAAAAAATTAACTCCCTCAGAAATTGAAGGAAGTACTTTTACCGTTTCTAATTTAGGAATGTTTGGTATTCAGGAATTTACTTCGATTATCAATCAACCCAATTCGGCGATATTATCTGTCGGCGCCATCGAGAAAAAGCCAGTTGTCAGAGAAGATGCAATCGTTGTGGGGAACACAATGAAGCTCACATTGGCTTGTGATCACAGAACAGTAGATGGGGCAACAGGAGCACAATTTTTGCAGACGCTTAGGATGTACATCGAAAATCCAATCCGATTACTGGTTTCCTAGACCCAGAAAGCCATTGATCTAAAATCTCCAAAAGATGAAAACCCTTGTTGTTACCGGTGCCAGTAGGGGAATAGGGTTAGAAATATCTAAACAAGCTGCTAGCGAAGGGACACAAGTAATAGCTTTGTCCAGAAATATAAAACCTCTCACAGGTATAGAAAATGTTCATCCTTTTGCAGTTGACCTAAGTGATGAAATTGCAATTCAGGGTTTTATTGAAAAAATAAGTACATCATTCACAAAAGTTGATGCGCTGATTAACAATGCAGGGAGCTTAATTAATAAACCATTTCTCAAAACTTCTACTGAGGATTTTAAGAAAGTTTACGAGGTGAATGTATTTGCAGTGGCTTCGTTGATTCGACTAATTTTCCCCATGATTGACCCTAAAGGTCATGTGATCAATATCAGTAGTATGGGAGGAGTGCAAGGCACAGCAAAATTCCCTGGGTTATCATCCTATTCTAGTAGTAAAGGAGCACTAATTATATTAACTGAATTACTGGCGGAGGAATTTAAAGAGAGTGGCCCTGCTTTTAACGCTTTGGCGCTAGGAGCCGTTCAAACTGAAATGTTAGACGAAGCCTTTCCTGGATATAAAGCTCCAATCTCAGCGAGTCAGATGGCAAGTTACATTCTTGATTTTGCTTTTAATGGGCAACTCCTCTATAATGGAAAAGTGTTACCAATAGCTTCCAGCACTCCCTAAGCCTGATGGAAAATCAGATCAAAGTTATCCAAGATTTTGTTCCAAATGCTGCGATTCCGCTCCTTTCTAGGTACCTTAATTATTGGCAGTTTAACTTGGTGATTGCCAAGAAGCGTATTACTAAACATGGAGATTTTAGGATGCTTTCTCATGGGGGACATCAAATTTCAGTAAACAATTCAGCTAACCCCTATCGATTTCTTATCACAGTGGTTCATGAAATAGCTCATTTGGTTGCTTTTAAAGATTTCGGTTATTCCATCAAACCTCATGGCAAAGAGTGGAAAAACTCTTATCAAAAATTGATGATTCCTTTTTTAAAGCCTGAAATTTTCCCTGAGGATTTATTGAGGTTGCTTGCCAATCACTTTAAAAATCCAAAGGCATCAACCGATACTGATTTAAAACTTGTTATTGAGCTTGATAAATTCGATCCTGAAACGGAAAAAAGCTATATTTTTGAATTAGAGTTAGGAACGGTTTTTGAAATTCATAAAGGCAGAAGATTTGTTTTGGGCTCTAAGCGAAAAAAAAGGTATGAATGTGAAGAAATATCAACTCGCAGAAAATATCTTTTTAGTCCGCACGCACAAGTAAAAGCGATTGAAAAAAATGGATAATAATCATTTCGCAATCATTATGGCAGGTGGAATAGGGGCAAGATTTTGGCCTGCTAGCACATCAGACAACCCCAAGCAGTTTATAGATATGTTAAGTACTGGGAGTTCTTTACTTCAAAGTACATTCAGCCGATTAGAAAAAATTATCCCGTCAGAAAATATTTATATCGTTACACAAAGTCGTTACCAAAAAATTATTCTAGATCAGTTGGGCGATAAATTGGAAAAATATCAAATCATTTGTGAACCTGATCGGAGAAATACAGCCCCTTGTATTCTTTTGGCTTGCCTTAAAATCCAAAAACGAAACCCAGCGGCTAAAATTATTGTCTCACCAAGCGATCACAGTATTCTAGAAGCGGAACTTTTTAAAAGTGACATGGAGTTTGCTTTGGCATCAGCAGGAGATGACCATTTAATTACTTTTGGTATAGTACCTACTTTTCCAGCCACAGGTTTTGGATACATTGCTGTGAGTAAAGAGGAAGATCGTTTAAAAACTGTTTTACAATTTACCGAAAAACCAGAGCAAGCAAAAGCACAGTCCTTTCTTGACGCTGGAAATTATTATTGGAATTCCGGTATTTTTGTATGGTCTGTAAAGGCAGTAATGAAGGGGTTTCGACAATATGTACCTATACTCTTTGATCTTTTTAACGCTGGAATTGATGTTTTAAATACCCCAGATGAAAAAAAGTTCGTTGACGAAAATTATCCCTTAGCCGAAAATATTTCCATAGATTATGCACTAATGGAAAAATCTGAGCTGATTCATCTAATTCCAGCCTCCTTTGACTGGGATGATTTAGGTAGTTGGAAATCAATTTATGATGTTAATCAAAAAGACGCTTTGAATAATGTAGTGTTAAATGCTAAAGTTTACCTAGATGAATCATCAAATAATTTGATTAAAGCAAACCCCAATAAAAAAATTGTTATCTCTGGATTGAGTGATTTTATAGTAGTTGATAATGATGAAGTCCTATTGATTTGCCCTATTGAAAAAGATCAGTACGTGAAAAACCTATCTGAGGAAGCTCGAAAGCAGTTGGGGGACTAATACTACCTTTTATTTTCTTGTTGGTAAACACCTCGAACCTTTTTAAAAAGATTTGAAGAATAAATGAAATTACTTACTGTTTCATTTTCTGTATCGAATACCTCAGTATTAGAACCTTCCCATCCTTTATTGCCATTTTCAAGAAACAATACTTTCTCACCAATTTCCATTACTGAATTCATGTCATGGGTATTGATGATGGTGGTGATTTGGTATTCTTTAGTTATTTCTTGAATTAGGTTGTCAATAATTGTTGATGTTTTGGGATCTAAACCCGAATTGGGTTCATCACAAAAAAGGTATTTTGGATTCATTACAATAGCTCTAGCTATAGCGACTCTTTTTTGCATTCCTCCTGAAATTTCAGAAGGGAGTTTTTTATTGGCATTGACGAGGTTTACCCTGTCGATTACTTCATTGGCACGATCTTGCATTTCCTCGACACTCTTTTTTGTGAGCATTTGCATAGGAAACATAATATTTTGTTCAACGGTCATAGAATCAAAAAGCGCACTTCCCTGAAAAACCATACCAATTTCCCGTCTGAGAATACTTCTCTCATTCACAGACATTTTTTGAAAGGATTTATCATCAAAAAATATGTTACCACTATCAATACCGAATAATCCAAGTATACATTTTAATAATACGGTTTTTCCCGATCCACTTTGTCCAATGATCAGGTTGGTTTTACCATTATCAAAAGAGGTAGATATGTTATTAAGGACTGGCGTACCATCAAATGTTTTATGTAAATTTTCTACTAAAATCATCAGGTGAGTAGTAATTGGGTTATGATGTAATTGGTTAAAATTATCAGTACACTTGTCCAGACAAATGAAGTGGTGCTTGCCTTACCAACTTCAAGTGCACCTCCTTTGAGAAAATAGCCATGATAGGAGGGGACAGTAGCCAATATAAAGGCGAAGAAAGCGGTTTTAACAAATGCATAGCTAATGTGAAAAGGAATGAAATCAAGTTGTATTCCATCTATAAAATCAGCACTAGAGCAAAACCCCCCATAGATCGAGGCAATATAACCCCCAAAAATTCCAAGAAACATGGAGATGGTAATCACAAACGGATAGAGAAGTAAAGCAATGATTTTTGGAAAAATCAGATAATTGTAAGTATTGATACCCATCACCTTTAAGGCATCAATTTGTTCTGTTACGCGCATTGTGCCTAGACTAGAGGTGATGAATGAGCCTACTTTGCCTGCCATGATAACAGATATAAATGTGGGCGCAAATTCTAATATAACAGATTGTCTGGTGGCAAAACCGATAAGGTTTTTAGGCAATAAAGGATTGTTTAAGTTTAAAGCTGTTTGGATTGCAACTACTCCCCCCACAAAAAATGATATGAAGGATACTATTCCAATTGATCCAATGATCAATGAGTCAATTTCCTTGACAATTAAGGATCTCATAACACCCCATTTGGTAAACCTTTTAAACACCTTACCAATCATAATAAAGTAGGTGCCGATATTATGAAATAGTCTCATACGAAACAAATTTACGCAATTAACCCTTATATATAGTGGGTTTATTGATTAAGTAATTATTATACCTGATAAGTGATGGCATTGATATTCATGCCTGCACCAACGCTTGCAAATAAAATGATATCCCCTTTTGCAAGTACGTGGCCTTTGTAGTTTTCTTTAAGCACCAAGTCGAATAGTGTGGGAACTGTAGCTACAGAGCTGTTTCCAAACTCCTCAATGTTCATTGGAAGTATATCTTGAGGCATTGGAGTTTTGTAAAGCCTAAAAAATCTTTTGACAATTGCCTCGTCCATTTTTTTATTGGCTTGATGTATGAATATTTTTTTGAGATCGCCAATAGTAACTCCAGCATCATCAAGACATTTTTTCATCGCAGCAGGTACATTGCTAAGCGCAAATTCATATACTTTACGCCCTTGCATTTTAATGAACTTATCGCCATTACGTTCAGCCTTATTATAGGATTCTCCGTAAAAAATAAAGTTAGCTTCGTCCTCAGCGGTGAAAGTCATAGTACTGTGAGACAAGATTCCGCCTTCCTGATCAGATGCTTCCAAGATTGTTGCTCCAGCACCGTCGGCATAGATCATTGAGTCGCGGTCGTGAGAATCAATTACTCTAGAAAGTGCGTCTGCTCCAATAATCAGACATTTTTTAGCCATTTCAGACTTAATAAATGCTTTTGCTTGTATCATGGCTTCTACCCATCCAGGACAACCAAATAAAATATCGTAAGCAACGCATTCGGGATTTTTAATTTTCAATTTCGCCTTCACTCTAGAGGCTAAACTTGGGAGGTTATCAATCTGTTTACTATTGCAGGTTATGTCTCCAAAATTGTGAGCTACGATGATATAATCTAGTGTCTCTGGATCAATATCAGCATCTTTAATTGCATTTTTAGCAGCTTGATAAGCAATATCTGAGGTCGTTAATTTTGCGGGTATATATTTTCTCTGATCAATTCCTGTAATGGAATTGAACTTTTCAATAATAGTTTGATTATCGACACCAAATTCCCCTCCAGATTCGTCATAAAAAGAGTGATTCAAAAAGGTGTCGTTGTCTTGAACAACTGATGGAATACAACTACCGCTACCTGTTATTTTGAAACTCATAATATAATAACAATATTAGTACTTAAATGGTGATTAGTATCCCAATCCTAAAAAATAGAACGATATTCAATATAGACTCAGAGGAGTCAGTTGAGTTTAAATAATGATATAAAAATCTGTGAACTAAGCTTTTACATAGCTGTTGATCGATGCACAGCTACAAATCAAATTACGATCGCCAAATGCTTCATCCACCCTTCTAACGGAAGGCCAAAATTTATTCTCAGAAACGAAAGCCAATGGGTAGGCTGCTTTTTGTCTAGAGTAGGGAAACTCCCAAGAATCAGCGGTTACTATTTTTAAGGTGTGTGGTGCATTTTTGAGGAGCATTACGATTGATTCATCTTTAGTATCTATTTCCATTCTAATGGATATCATCGCATCGCAAAAGCGATCTATTTCATCAAGGTTTTCGCTTTCCGTTGGTTCAATCATCATGGTACCAGCAACAGGAAATGAAACTGTAGGTGCATGAAATCCATAATCCATTAATCTTTTAGCAATATCTACCACCTCAATATTTTGAGATTTAAAGGGTCGGCAGTCAATGATCAATTCATGAGCAGCTCTCCCATTCGCTCCTGTATATAGAATCTCGAAGGCTCCCTCAAGTCTTTTCTTGATATAATTTGCATTTAAAATGGCAATTTCACTGGCGCGTTTTAATCCCTTTGCACCGAGCATTTTTATGTAGCCGTAGGAAATCAAACAAGCCAATGCAGATCCCCAGGGGGCTGCTGATAGTGCATCAATACTTTGCTCCCCACCTGTTTTAATTACTGGATGTGAAGGTAGAAACTTGGCTAAATGTTTTGCGACACAAATTGGTCCAACGCCTGGTCCACCACCACCGTGTGGGATGGCAAAAGTCTTGTGTAAATTGAGGTGACATACGTCAGCTCCTATTATTCCCGGACTTGTAAGTCCTACTTGAGCATTCATGTTGGCGCCATCCATGTAGACTTGACCACCACAAACATGAATCTTTTCAGTTATTTGCTTGATATTGGTTTCAAAAACCCCGTGAGTAGAGGGATAGGTGATCATTAATGCAGCCAAGTTTTCACTATTTTCGTCAGCTTTTTGGCAGAGGTCTTCCCAGTCGATATTACCGGCTTCATCGGTTTTGACAACAACAACTTTCATCCCTGCCATAACTGCAGAAGCAGGATTAGTCCCGTGTGCAGAGGAAGGAATCAAACAGATGTTTCTGTGTTGATCTCCATTGGCTTTGTGATATGCGCGAATCACCATTAATCCAGAATATTCTCCTTGAGCTCCAGAATTAGGCTGGAGTGAGGTAGCGTGAAATCCTGTAATCTCACTTAATTGTGACGCTAAACTTGAAAGCATTTTCTGATAACCTTGTGCTTGGTCAATGGGCACAAATGGATGAATCGCAGACCATCTGGGCCAACTCAAAGGCAGCATTTCCGCTGCAGCATTCAATTTCATGGTGCAAGATCCCAAAGAAATCATGGAGTGGTTCAAAGCCAAATCTTTCCTTTCCAAGGATTTTATATATCGCATCAAAGCGGTTTCCGAATGATGGGAATTAAACACCTTATGGTTCAAAAAAGGGCTAACTCTTTTCTGATTGATTGGATAACGGTGGCTTTCAATTTTGACTTTTCCAGTAATATTTTTTTGGAGAGTTACCTCCTCAAAAATGGTTAGAATTTTGAGTAAAGCAACTTCATCAGTTATCTCGTTAATACTTATTCCAACCGTATCATTGTCTATATAAAGGAAGTTGATTTCTTTTTTTTCAGCAATTTTCCTGACCCTACTTGCATTAATTTTAATTCTTATGGTATCAAAGTAGTATTCGTTGAGTTGGGTCAGCCCTAAATCAGTAAGTTTTTTTTCAAGCTTCGCCGTATTTAAATGAATCTTTTTAGCGATTTTTTTTAGTCCTTTTGGTCCGTGATATACGCCATACATTCCTGCCATCACTGCCAATAAAACCTGAGCAGTACAAATATTTGAAGTGGCGCGATCCCGCTTGATATGTTGTTCTCTTGTTTGCAAAGCCATTCGTAAGGCAGGGTTTCCATCTTGATCAATGGTTTGCCCTATAATCCTTCCAGGTATATACCTCTTGTAGTCTACTTTGGTTGCAAAATAAGCCGCGTGGGGGCCACCATACCCCAACGGAATTCCAAAACGTTGTGTAGTGCCAACCACCACATCAACGTCGTATTGGCCGGGTGCCTCCAAGAGGGTTAAGCTTAATAAATCTGCTGCTATAATGGTTTTTATATCGAGTGCCTTGGCCTTGTTAACCGCTTTAGGTAAATCGATTATTTTTCCAAATTTTCCGGGGTATTGAAATAGGGCTCCAAAAAAGGTTTCATCATAGTCAAAATCTTTTTCATCGCCGACAACTAATTCGATTTCTAAGGGATTCGCCCTAGTTTCTAAAACAGCAAGGGTTTGAGGTAAAACTTGATCGGATACAAATAGTTTTGAGGCATTATTTTTTTTCTGATCTCTGGATCTCAATGCATAGATCATCGACATGGCTTCTGCTGCTGCGGTACTTTCGTCGAGAAGAGAAGCGTTGGATAATTCCATTCCAGTGAGATCACATACCATGGTTTGAAAGTTAAAAAGTGCCTCCAATCTACCCTGAGCGATTTCTGCTTGGTAAGGAGTATATGCAGTATACCATCCAGGATTTTCTAGGATATTTCTTTGGATTACCGCAGGGGTAACGGTTGGATGATAACCCAAACCGATGTAAGTTTCAAACAGTTTGTTTTCATCGGATAACGAACGGAGTTCGTTGAGAAATTTATTTTCACTGATTCCCTTTGGGAGCGAAAGAGGAGATTTTAACCTAATTTCTTGAGGGATCGTTTGCGTTAAAAGTTCCTCTATGGAGTTCACTTCTAGGCTGGCTAACATTTTTTTAGTTTCGTTCTCACTGGGACCTATATGGCGTAAAACGAAGTCATCCTGCTGCATATCAATTGTGTTTAATCAAATTTACCGCTTAGATGGAAATAATTTAAGGGGGATTATAAACAGATATCCATTTTTTTTGAACAAAAACTCCACTTATTAACAGTATACGGATACTTTTGTTTTGTGGGAGGGTTTATCAGCATTTTTGACAGCTATATTAAATATAATTTTCATGTCGGTTTGGCCGTGTTATCATTGGCTCAGATCACCGCCTTGGATTTTGGTGTAAACTTACATTTCACCCATCAAATGATTTTTTTTACAGCGCCATTTTTGGGCTATAATTTTATTAAGTTTCATCTTTTTTATTGGAAGACTAATATTTTTAAGCCATTTAGAATCAAGTTTTTAATCGGGTTTATTGTGTCGTCTGCCCTTCTCTTGTGGTGGGTTGTTTTTTATCTTCCGCTTTCTTCTCTGTGGCTGGTTTTTTT
>CAJWGK010000009.1 GCA_913030895.1 uncultured Flavobacteriaceae bacterium
GACGTCTTTGCTGGTTTTTGTTCATAGGTGGTTCTTGTAAAACAAAAGTAAGAAATCAAATGGGTATATTTTTTGATAATATTTGAAAGGGCTGCAGTAAAATGTTTCTTAAATGATCAATCGGTTGTAAAACCAAAGATATTATGCCTTTAAAAAAGAAATATTCCTTTTTATGCCCTCATAACGGGTTCTTTTGATCGCACTATTTTTAAAAATAGTATTAAAGGTCTCCTGCGTAATTTCCTCCCAATCCTTTTTAGAGTAATCTAAGATTTTGGGCTTGGGATTAAAAAGCGGTTCCTTATGTTGCTGAGAAAAACGGTTCCAAGGGCATACATCCTGACATATATCACAGCCAAAAGCCCAATCCCCCATTTTATTTTGAAATTCGGTAGGAATTTGGTCTTTTAACTCAATGGTCAAATAGGAGATGCACTTACTTGCATCGATTTGATAGGGACTTAGCGCCTCGGTGGGGCATGCATCTATACAGGCGGTACAGGTGCCACAATGGTCTGTTACTGGAGTGTCATAATCCAATTCTAAGTCAACAATTAACTCTGCAATAAAGAAAAAAGAACCTACTTTTTGTGAAATGAGATTAGTGTTTTTTCCTTGCCACCCCAAGCCACTTCTGACTGCCCAAGCTTTGTCCATTACTGGAGCAGAGTCGACAAAAACCCTCCCATTAATCGCTCCGATTTGATCTTTGATTATTTGAAAGAGTTGTTTCAGTTTGTCCTTGATTACAAAATGGTAGTCGGTGCCATAGGCATATTTGGAGATTTTAGGGGCACCTTCCGCTTGCTGTTCCTCGGTGTAATAATTGAGCAAAAGGGAAACTACACTTTTAGCCCCTGGAACCAGCAGACGCGGATCGAGGCGTTTGTCAAAATAGTTTTCCATATAAGCCATTTTACCGTGCTTTCCTTCATTTAACCATTGCTCCAAACGCGGGGCTTCTTCTTCTAAGAACTCAGCTTTGGAAATACCACAAGAGAGAAAGCCTAACTTTTTGGATTCAGTCTTAATGAATTGCGTGTAATCTTTTGGATTCATTTTAAAACAATCCTTCTTGGTTACCTTTTATCCTCCCTAGGTGTTTGTAGGCTAATTCAGTGACTTCTCTACCTCTAGGTGTCCTGACTAGAAAACCTTGCTGGATCAAAAAGGGTTCATAAACCTCCTCTATCGTTTCTCCATTTTCGGATACTGCAGTTGCCAATGTTGTAATTCCTACTGGGCCTCCTTTAAATTTATCAATAAGAGTAGTTAATATTTTGTTGTCCATTTCATCAAGTCCGTGGGCATCAACATTCAAGGCTTTAAGTGAATACTTGGTAATCTCGATATCAATTTTACCATCGCCTTTTATCTGAGCAAAGTCTCTAACTCTTCTCAATAGGCCGTTGGCAATTCTGGGTGTTCCTCTACTTCTTCCTGCAATTTCGATAGCAGCATTTGTTTTAATATCAACATTGAGGATGGCTGCACTTCTTTCAACAATGTTAGATAACAGTTCGGTGTTGTAATATTCCAAACGGTTGGTGATACCAAATCGCGCTCGCATAGGAGCGGTCAACAAACCAGAGCGGGTAGTTGCACCAACCAGTGTAAAAGGATTTAAATTGATTTGAACTGTTCTGGCATTGGGACCCGTTTCGATCATGATATCGATTTTATAGTCCTCCATAGCGGAATAGAGATATTCTTCAACGATTGGACTTAAGCGATGAATTTCATCAATAAACAGAATGTCTCTGGGTTGCAGGTTGGTCAGTAAGCCTGCCAAGTCCCCAGGCTTATCCAGAACCGGTCCTGAGGTCATTTTAATACCTGCCTCAAGTTCCCCTGCTAAAATGTAGGCCAAGGTGGTTTTCCCCAACCCGGGAGGGCCGTGAAATAGGGTGTGGTCGAGCGCTTCTTCTCTTTGGTTGGCGGCTGCAACAAAAACCTTTAGGTTTTCCAAGATGCTTTCTTGACCTGCAAAATCGTCAAAACTCTCTGGACGTAATGCCCTATCTATGTCCTTTTCCTCTGGAGTAAACTGACCCCCAGAAGGATCTAAAAACTCATTCATCACTAACAAAGATAAATGATTCTTAGTTTAGTTTTAAAACAAAAAGAGCCACCGAATGGCAGCTCTTTATTTATTGCGTAGAATTTGGCTAATGTTGTAATTCTTCTTCACCCTCTTTTAAGGGAATATGCTGAGGGACAAAGTCTTCTTCCTGTCCAGGTTTTGAATAGTCATATGCCCAGCGGTGTACCTCGGGAATTTTTCCTTCCCAGTTTCCATGTATATGTTCAACTGGTGCAGTCCACTCCAAGGTGTTAGAACGCCATGGATTTTGCTCTGCAGGTTTACCGTAGAATATACTGTGGACAAAATTGTAAAGGAAAACCAATTGAGCAGCTCCAGCAATCAATGCAAAGACTGTGATAACAACATTAATATTGGCTAAATCATCAAAATAAGGAAAAGCCGTATTGGTGTAATATCTTCTTGGCAGTCCTGCCATTCCGATAAAGTGCATAGGGAAAAAGACTCCGTAAGCACAAATGGCTGTTACCCAAAAATGTACATAACCCAAATTTTTATTCATCATTCGTTTAAACATCTTTGGAAACCAATGATAAACCCCCGCAAATAGTCCGTAAAGGGCTGAGATACCCATTACCAAGTGAAAGTGAGCTACTACAAAATAGGTGTCGTGTACATTGATGTCAAGCGTACTGTCTCCTAAAATAATTCCTGTCAAACCACCGGATATAAAAGTGGAAACCAAACCGATAGAAAACAGCATGGCTGGGTTTAGTTGTAAGTTTCCTTTCCAAAGGGTGGTAATATAATTAAATGCCTTAACGGCAGAGGGTATGGCAATCAATAGTGTTGTAAAAGTAAATACCGATCCTAAAAATGGGTTCATTCCCGAAATAAACATATGGTGTCCCCATACGATGGTGGATAAAAAGGCAATCGCCAAAATGGAGGCAACCATAGCACGATATCCGAAAATGGGTTTTCTGGAGTTGGTTGCGATAATTTCGGAGGTAATTCCCAATGCCGGAAGTAATACAATATAAACTTCAGGGTGACCTAAGAACCAGAATAGGTGTTCATAGAGCACGGGAGACCCTCCTTGATAATGTAATACCTCTCCTTGTATAAAGATATCGGACAGGAAAAAGGAAGTTCCGAAACTTCTATCCATGATTAGTAGAAGTGCCGCTGATAATAAAACAGGGAAAGAAACTACCCCAATAATCGCAGTGACAAAAAATGCCCAAATAGTTAAAGGCAAACGACTCATGGTCATTCCTTTGGTTCTTAAATTTAGTACGGTTACAATGTAATTAAGTGAACCCAAAAGCGAGGAAGCAATAAAAATCGCCATTGAAACTAGCCAAAGGGTCATTCCCAAACCTGATCCAGGTTGCGCTTGAGGTAAGGCACTCAGTGGAGGATAAATCGTCCACCCAGCAGCTGCCGGTCCAGCTTCCACAAACAAGGAAGCTACCATGATAACACTGGAAAGAAAAAACAACCAGTAAGAGATCATATTCAATAGACCGGAGGCCATATCTCTAGCTCCAATTTGTAATGGGATTAATAAGTTACTAAAGGTTCCACTCAGTCCTGCGGTTAGTACAAAGAATACCATGATGGTTCCATGAATGGTTACTAAAGCCAAATATACATTGGGATCCATGACCCCATCGGGAGCCCATTTCCCCAATAAAGCCTGCATAACGCCCATAGGTTGCTCAGGCCAAGCCAATTGCAAACGGAATAACAATGACATTGCTATCCCAATAATTCCCATAAAAAGCCCCGTAATTAGGTATTGTTTAGAGATCATTTTATGATCCTGACTGAATACATACTTGGTGATAAAAGTTTCTTTGTGATGATGTCCGTGATCCTCTTCCTCTACATGTGCTGCTGCTGTTGACATAATCTAAATTTATTTAATTAATTACTGAATGAACTCAGCAAAGGTTTGCTGATCGGCCATCCATTTTTCATATTCTTGGGGAGTTTCTACAATTATCTTCATTTGCATATTATAATGCGACGCTCCACAAATCTTATTACAAAGTAACAAATAATCGAAGACATATGGCTCTAAAGGCTCCTCACCTTTTGCAATTAATTCTTGACTATTATCTCTTCTGATTTTATTAATTTTTTTGACTTTAGCTTTCATCTCGTCTGTCTGCCTGATTTCTTCAGTCGTGACAGTAGGCGTAAAAGCAAATTCTGTAATCATTCCAGGAACACAATTCATCTGCGCTCTAAAGTGGGGCATGTAAGCCGAGTGTAAAACATCTTGGGAACGCATTTTAAATATCACCTCTCTGCCAACGGGCAAATGCAATTCTTGAACTACAACATCATCAAATCCGTTAGGGTCAGTGGCGTCAATTCCAACCAAATTCTTCCCATCGAAATCTTGTAAAAAGCGGACATTGGCATCTCCCAATACACCGTCATCCCCTGCATATCTAGCCTTCCAGTTGAATTGTTGGGCATAAAGCTCTACAACAAGTGCTTCTTCATTCTCTTCAACAGTCATGATGTCAGTCCAAGTATATAGGCCATACAAAATCAAACCTGCCAAGGCAATTACTGGGATTATTGTCCAAATAGCTTCTAATCGGTCATTATCGGCATAGAAAAGTGCTTTTTTACCTTTCTCTCCTCTGTACTTATAGGCAAAGTAGTGCAATAATGCTTGTGTAATGGTCTGCGTAAAAAAGATAATGGCAAAGGAAATCCATAATAGACTATCATACTCTGAACCGTGTTCTGAAGAAGCCTTGGGTAAAATTACATCACCCCACTTCCAAAAAGAAAATAAGGTAATTCCATAAATAAAAATCAAAAAGGCAAACATCAACTGGCCATTCCATCGATTGTCATCATCATCCGCAACTTGGGTGTTGACTTTTTTTGGTTGAGACAATTCAAATATTTTGGTGATTTGCCAAATGGAAATCGCAACCAATACTAAAACCGTAAGTGTCAATAAAATCGTCATCTATCTAAACCATTTATTATTAATAATGAAAGCGCTCACTCTCTCCCATAAATGGGTCTCCCACAGCATGAAGCGGTGCTTTCGAAATTTCTTTAAATACAACAAAAATGAATAGGCCCAAGAAGAATAAAAATCCTCCTACCTCAGCTATTCCAATAAACCATTGATCTCCAACTGCTGAAGGCATAATCATATTGAATACATCTACGTAATGTCCTAAAATAACTACTATTCCAGTCATCACAATGATATAATTCACCCGCTTATAATCACTGTTCATTAAAATCAATAAGGGGAATATAAAGTTCATAATCAACATTCCGAAGAAAGGAATATTGTAGTCTTCGATTCTTGTGATGAAATAGGTAACTTCTTCTGGAATATTTGAATACCATATCAACATAAATTGAGAGAACCACAAATAGGTCCAAAAAATACTAATCCCAAACATGAATTTTCCAAGGTCATGAATATGACTGTCATTGACTTTTTCCAAATACCCTTTTGATTTAAGATAGATAGTAATTAATGCAATGGTCGTAATTCCAGACACAAACATACTCGCAAATACATACCAACCGAATAAAGTACTAAACCAGTGTGGGTCAATTGACATGATCCAGTCCCAAGACATCATGGATTCAGTAACGATAAAGAACACCAAAAATCCAGCTGAAATCCTAAAGTTCTTTTTGTGATTAGAAATATCATCGGCTTGATCTTGAGCCAAAGAAAATTTTCTAGAGAAATAGCGATAAGTTGCCCACCCGCCAATGTATATCAATGCACGAATTAGAAAACCTGGAACATTTAAAAAACCTACTTTACCTTGTATCAATTTGTCATGTGCTACCACCTCAGGATCCATCCATATAAAAAGGTGATTGAAGTGCATTCCGGATAGTGCCAAAATAACAAATACGATCAATGCGCCAGGTAATAGGTAAGCGGTAATTCCTTCCATCACTCTAAACAATGCTGGAGACCAACCGGCTTGAGCAGCTCTATTTACTGCATAAAAAGCCAAGGTTCCCAGAGCAATCATCATAAAGAAAAAAGCGGCTACATAAAGGGCAGCCCAAGGTTTATTCTGTAATTGGTGTAATAAATGTTCGCCATGATGATCTTCGCCATGGGCATCTTTATCATGTGCTTCTCCATGACCCCCTTGGTGGTGATCTTCATGAGCAGCAGTTTCATTATGATGCTTATCATCGGCGTGTGCGTCTGCCTTATCTACTACTGGATGATTATCGTGAGTTCCTGCCCCATGATCTCCTCCATGTCCATCACCGTGGCCGTCAGCGACCATCGCATTGGCTTGTTCAACGGTGTTAGGAGCAGTTAAAAATCCGTAAGTCAAACCTAAAAATCCAATCACCATCAGGATGATGGAAAGATTTCTTAATTTATTTGTGAATGTATACATACCGTTCAATAAATTATTTTTTGATTAGGTTTTGTCTTAATTGCAATACGTGTTGCGCAATTTGCCATCTTTCCTTTGCGTTCACTTGACCAGCATGGGAACCCATTGCGTTTTTTCCATACATCAATACATGGTAAATACTCCCAGCGGTGATATCTCTATCTGCATAACTAGGAACTCCTAAATATTTTTCTCTTGTCATTAGAATTCCTTGTCCATCACCTTTATTTCCGTGACATACAGCGCAATAAATACCGTATAGTTCTTTTCCTTGTTTTTGGTGGTCAGCACTAACTTCAATAGGAGACATCAGGTTAGCTTTGGCAGCCTCGTAACCCTCATTATTATCGGGATAATCATAAGGTTCCCAACCACGGTTAATAGTTCCTTCCACAGGTAATTGAGCTTCTACACCATTGGCAAACGCATCAGAGTTTGCATAGGTTTCATATCCTACAGGCTCATACATGTTAGGAAAATACTGATAATTAGGTTTTGAAGGGTTGAAACAAGCTTGAACCCCCAAAAGCATTACCATCAAAATCGACAAAGATGCAATTCTATTCATGATCGTCCTGTTTTTTCAATTAAGGTAATATCAATAGCTCCCGTTTTTTTCAGTAAAGCTTTAAGTTCTTTTTCGTTGTTGTGTAATTCAATTTCAACTAAAAACTTATCATCAGTCGTCAGAGGATTGGGGTTTTCTGCTGCTTTAAAAGGCCACAATTTACTTCTTAAGTAAAAAGTAATTACCATTAGGTGAGCCGCAAAAAATACCGTCAATTCAAACATAATTGGGACAAATGCAGGCATATTTTCGATATAAGAAAAGCTGGGTTTTCCACCGATATTTTGAGGCCAGTCCTCAATCATTATGTAATTCATCATCAAGATAGCTACGGCAAATCCGATACATCCATAAATAAAAGCCATGATAGAAATTCGAGTTTCCTCCAATCCCAGTGCTTTATCTAGACCGTGGACAGGGAAAGGGGTATAAACCTCTTCGATGTGATGCTTTTCCTCTCGAATAGACTTGACTGCAGACAACAAAACGTCGTCATCGTCATACAAAGCTTGTATTACCTGATTACTGCTCATTTGCTGTCTCTTAATTTTTTATATTTTTCTCCAGAGGACTTCAAAATAGTCTTTACCTCAGCCTGGGCAATCACTGGGAAGTTTCTCGCGTACAATAAAAACAGTACAAAGAAAAACCCAATAGTTCCTATAAAAATTCCTATATCCACAAAGGTGGGAGAGAACATCGTCCACGATGATGGAAGATAATCCCTGTGCAAGGAAGTAACAATAATTACAAAACGTTCAAACCACATTCCAATATTTACAACTATGGATATGATGAATGAAAAGACAATACTAGTTCTTAGTTTCTTAAACCACATAAACTGAGGCGAGAATACATTACAGGTCATCATCGACCAATAGGCCCACCAATAAGGTCCTGTCGCTCTGTTTAAAAATGCGTATTGTTCATACTCCACTCCTGAATACCAAGCAATAAACAACTCAGTTATATAGGCCACTCCAACAATAGAACCCGTAATCATGATAACGATATTCATCAATTCAATGTGCTGGATGGTGATATAATCTTCTAGGTTAGAAACCTTTCTCATGATTATTAGTAAGGTGTTTACCATTGCAAAGCCAGAGAAAATAGCTCCAGCTACAAAGTAAGGAGGGAAAATAGTAGTGTGCCACCCTGGAATAACAGAAGTAGCAAAGTCAAAGGATACAATAGTGTGTACAGAAAGTACAAGTGGTGTCGCCAACCCTGCCAAAACCAAAGAGACTTCCTCGAATCGCTGCCAATCCTTAGCTCTTCCTGACCAGCCAAAACTCAATAGACTGTATATTTTCTTTTTAAAGGGCTTAATGGCTCTGTCACGAATCATCGCAAAATCAGGTAATAGTCCTGTCCACCAAAACACTAGTGATACGGATAAATAAGTTGAAATAGCAAATACGTCCCAGAGTAAGGGGGAGTTAAAGTTTACCCAAAGCGAACCGAAAGTATTAGGGATGGGCAAAACCCAATAGGCCAACCAAGGTCGCCCCATGTGAATGATAGGAAATAATCCCGCCTGAATTACGGAAAAAATAGTCATCGCCTCAGCAGAGCGATTGATCGCCATTCTCCATTTTTGTCTGAATAATAAGAGAACCGCAGAAATTAAAGTTCCAGCATGACCAATTCCTACCCACCAAACAAAATTGGTAATGTCCCAAGCCCAACCTACAGTTTTATTTAAACCCCAAGTTCCGATCCCAGTTCCAATGGTATAGGCAATACAACCCAATCCCCATAGAAAGGCCGTAAGCGCAATCCCGAAAACAATCCACCACTGTTTGTTGGCTTTGCCCTCTACAGGTGCAGCTACATCCACTGTAACATCGTGATAGGACTTATCGCCAGTTACTAAGGGTTTTCTTATAGGTGCTTCGTAATGAGATGCCATACGATTGTTTTTTCTAATTCTTAGGTTTGGTCCGTATTTCTAACTTTGGTCTGATACATAACATTAGGCTTAGTACCGACATGTTCAAGCAAGTGATACATTCTGTCCTCTTCTTTGAGGGATGCTACCTTACTGGATTTATCATTGATATCACCAAAAGTCATCGCTCCATTGCTACATGCATTGGAACAGGCTGTCTGGAATTCACCATCTTCGATTTGCCTGCCGGCTAACTTGGCATCCAAAATGGTTTTTTGAGTCATTTGAATACACATGGAACATTTCTCCATTACTCCTCTTGATCTCACAACGACATCAGGGTTCAAAACCATACGACCGAGGTCGTTGTTCATATGATAGTCAAACTCATCATTTTTGTTGTACAAGAACCAGTTAAATCTTCTTACTTTATATGGACAGTTGTTCGCGCAATATCGCGTACCAACGCACCTGTTGTATGCCATATGATTTTGTCCTTGACGACCATGTGATGAGGCTGCAACAGGGCAAACTGTCTCACAAGGGGCATGATTACAATGCTGACACATGACTGGTTGAAAAGCCACCTGAGGATTCTCTGACGCCTGTTCCATTTTTCCAAATGTGGTAAGGGAATCTCCAAGTCCAGCAATATCTTCTTTGGTTTGGTCGTCTGCTTTAAAAGTTTCTCCGGATGAGTAATAGCGATCAATTCTCAACCAATGCATGTCTCTAGACTTTCGAATTTCTGTCTTTCCAACAACAGGAACATTATTCTCAGAATGACAAGCGATGACACAAGCACCACATCCTGTACAAGCATTTAAATCAATAGACAAATTAAAATGATGTCCTATAGAACGGTCAAAAGATTGCCACATGTCCACCTCTGAGGAAGTAACTTCATATTCCATGTGGTTTTTTGAAACTTTTGGTATTGCGTTCCAATATTCTTTGTCCTTAGTATTAAAAATTTCTAAGGTGGTTTCTTTAATAATATCACCCCTACCCATGAGGGTGTTGTGTAACTGAACACAAGCAAACTCATGATATCCATCTGCGAGCGAAATGCTGACTTCCTGAACAGAATCAAAATTGTTGTATAGGGCGTAAGCATTAACTCCTACTTGCATTTCTTCTTGTAACCCTTTTCTTTCACCATAACCAAATGCAAGACCAATGGTTCCTTTGGCTTGACCAGGCTGGATCAACACTGGAGCGGTAATCGTCTTATTTCCTACGGTGATTTGAGCATAGCTTCCATTCAAAGCACCATTAGAAACATTTACATTTTTAAGTCCCGTTTCTTTGGCGTCAGCTGCAGAAACGGTCAGGTAATTATCCCAAGATATCCTGGATATAGGATCAGGGAATTCTTGTAACCAAGGGTTGTTGGCTTGTTGTCCGTCTCCCATGCCAGTTTTAGTGTAAAGTACTAAGGATAGCCCTTTGGAAGTCGAAGCTGATAATTTTTTAATTTGATTACTCACCTCAATATTGGATGAACCAAGTTCGATGGTCTTATCAGTTGACAGAAAACCATCATGAAGCGATTTGTTCCATGAATTTTCATCTAGAATATTTTCTTGCCAGTAGGATTTAATCTCTTGGTGGTAATTGGTGTCACTTTTAATTAATTTCAGAAGGGCATCTTGAAATTGCTGCGTGTCAAACAAGGGTTTAATAGTGGGCTGGGCTAGTGCAAAGTGACCCTTTTTAAATTCGTAATCTCCCCAGCTTTCTAGGTAGTGAGGGGTGGCACCTATAAATTGTGCAGCAGCTGCAGTCTCATCTTCTTTGGTGGCAAATGCCGCTGATAATTCTAATTTTTCAACAGCAGCAAGGTATTCATCAGCGTTAGGCAAGGTAAACCCTGGATTCACACCTACTGTGATTAAGCCTTTAACTGTTCCGCTTTTAATTTCTGACACCAGTTGGTTTACTGCAGAGTTGCTTCCTTGACGGATAAGTTTAGGCTGAGCAACATCCATCACTTTTGATCCTAGGTAAGTATTAATCGCCAATATTACCTCTTGAACTGCTACATCATCAATTCCTGAAACAACGACCCCTTTTGAACCTGCTTTTCTAAGCTTATTGACTATTTTCGAAACAGTCTTACTTAATTCTGAACTCAGGTCACTTTTAACATTTAAACCAGTTAATCCAGCATAAATCTGAGCCACTACTTTTTTCTGTGTTGCCGGGTCAATCGGAAAACGATCATCTGCGTTGGCTCCTGATAAAGACATGTTAGATTCAAACTGAGCGTGATAAGACATCTTAGTTTTCCCGTGATCCTTGAGGGGGATTCTTCCTTTTGAATAACCAGAATCATGTCCACCTCCTTGCCAGTCCCCTAAAATATCCGCAGCAACTGATACGATAGTTTCTGCTTTGGAAAAGTCATAATCAGCTAGGGCTCTAACCCCAAAAATATTTTCAAAAGCATCAAGGGCTGCGCTAGAAGAAATAGCATCATAAGTAACGTGACGAACATTGGGAAACTGTTTTATAAATTTTCCAACGATGTGATTAGTCGTTGGGCTGGCAAAGGTCTGTGTCAATAAAACAACAGGTTTTTCAGAAGCAACCATTGCTTTTAACTTGGCACCTAACTGACGGTAGAAGATACTCCAACTTACGTCTTGGCCTTCAACTTTTGGTCCTTGTAATCTTCTTATATCGTAAAGGGACAAAACTGAGGCGTGCACTCTCGCATTCGCCCCTCCCATGGTTGGCGCGTCAGAATTATTTTCAACCTTAATGGGTCTTCCCTCTCTTGTCTTAATTAAAATACTACCAAAGTCAAAACCATCCGCAATGGCAGTGGCATAGTAATTGGCAATTCCTGGAATAATTTGTTCTGGTTGTACTACATAGGGAACAGATTTGATCACAGGCCCCTCGCAGGCTGCAAGTGTCGCTGCTGCAGTACTAAATCCTACATATTTGAGAAAATCTCTACGGTTAGTATTGGATTGGCTCATTGTATCTTCATCACCAAGAAATTCATCCACCGGAATTTTTTCTACAAATTCATTGTCTCCAAGCTTTTGAACCAGCTCGTTATTTTCATCGAGTTGCGCTACGCTTTTCCAATAAACTTTATTTGATGACATAAGATTGTTTAAACATTTAGTAATGACACTTTCCGCATTCAAGTCCACCCATTTGGGCAACGGTGAGTTTTTCGACACCGTACTTTTTGGAAAGTTGTTCATGTATTTTAGCGTAATATTCGTTGTCCTGAACTTTCACGTTAGTCTCTCTGTGGCAATTGATACACCAACCCATAGTCAGGCTGGAATGCTGGTACATCACTTCCATTTCCTCAACTGGCCCATGGCAAGTTTGACATTCAATTCCTCCGACTTGAACGTGTTGTGCGTGGTTAAAATAAACGAAATCAGGAAGGTTGTGTATCCTAACCCATTTTACGGGTTGGGACTTCCCTGTATAAGCTTGGTTGTCTTCATCCCAGCCAACGGCAGCGTAAAGCTTTTTAATTTCCTTTGTATAAAATTCTTTTGTATAGCCATTTTCAAGATCTTCCTCACCATTGTACTCTGCAATATTTTTATGACAATTCATACACACATTCAAAGATGGAATACCTGAGTGCTTGGAGGCTCTTGCTGATGAGTGACAATATTTACATTCAATTTGGTTTGCGCCTGAGTGAATTTTGTGAGAATAATGAATCGGCTGAACAGGCATATAACCTTGGTCGATACCGACTTGCATTAAAAATCCGTAAACAAAATAGGCACTACTCAATAAGAAGCCAATGACCATTAAGAAAATTAAAAATTGATTTTTAGCAATCACTTGCCATAGTGGAGGGCGTTTTTCTTTAACAGGGGGAGTTACGTCAACTCCAGAGGCAATGGCTATACGTTTTAATGTTTTTTGTACTAAAAACAACATTACGACCAACAAACTGAAAACGAGTGACAAGGCCGCCAAAATAATATTGTTTGAAATCCCAGAGGAGGAGGATGCAGCAACGGCTGTGGGTGCTGATACTGCAGCCACCGGTGCTGGCGGAGTATAATCAGTGTAAGCTAGTATGTTGTCAATGTCTGTATTGGATAGCTGTGGGAAGGCATTCATGGCTACCTTGTTGTATTCCTCCCATATTGCTACTGCCTGAGCATCTCCTGCCTTGATCATCGCTGAGCTATTTTTTATCCAGCTGTATAACCACTCACGGTCGTATTTTGCAGAGACGCCTTTTAACGCAGGACCAACGGCTTTTTTATTGAGCTTATGACATGCGGCGCAATTGGCATTAAATAATTTTTTTCCTGCTTGAACATCTGCCTCTTGACCGATAGCCTTACTAAAAAACATTAAATAAAAAATAAACCCAAGTAGAAAATTAGGCCTCAAAAAATTGAGTTGTCTAAATATCATTAAATATATTTTGTTAGGAAGGGCTATCAAATAATATTGTTTCTAAAATCCACCCCAAATTTAAGTCATAGACTTGTGATGTTAAAGCCTACAATTTAACAATTTGTTAATTTATATCAATTCTAAATAAGTTGTTTAATTTATTGAAAAAATATAAGTGCAATATTTTCTTTTTTTTGTTCTTTTGTGAGATGAATTTCTCTCTAAGAACCAGCGTATTTACTATACTACTCGTGCTATTAGCGAGTAGCTTAGCACGGGCTCAATCAGAAAAAGTAATGATTAAACAAGATTCACTTGTCACAAAACTGATGACCGTAAAAAAACAGATTGATAGCACTGCATACGCTGCAAGATTTTTTACCATTCAGCTTTATTATGGGGACAATCAAAAAGCAAAAAGTATTTTAGAAAAATTCAAAGAAGATTTCCCTGATTGGGAGGTTAATTTGAGTTTTGAAACCCCTAATTATAAAGTTCAAGTGGGCAAGTACAAAGACTACTATTTCGGTTTAAATAAATTAAAAGAAATAAAAAGGGCTTATCCAGCAGCTTTTTTGTTGGAAATCAAGAATTAGAGTTTTTTCTTGATGGCTACCTCTTGGAAACATTCTAATATATCTCCTTCATTGATGTCGTTGTAGTTTTTGATTTGAAGTCCGCAATCGTAGCCTTTCGAAACTTCTTTAACATCATCTTTGAATCGCTTCAATGAAGCTAAATTTCCTGAGAAAATCACTACACCCTCACGTATCAATCGGATTCCAGTATTTCTATAAATTTTTCCAGTGGTGACCATACACCCTGCGATGGTTCCAACTTTGGATATTTTATAAGTTTCACGTATTTCAGCAGTCCCAGTTATTTCTTCTTTCATTTCAGGGGACAACATGCCTTCCATTGCATCTTTTACATCATTAATAGCGTCATAAATAATGGAGTAAGAACGGATATCAATTTCTTCTTTTTCAGCAATTGCTCGGGCATTACCCATAGGTCTTACGTTAAATCCAATCACAATTGCATCAGATGCAGAGGCCAATAGCACATCAGATTCTGTAATAGCTCCAACGCCTTTGTGAATGATATTCACCTGAATTTCTTCCGTAGAGAGTTTTTGAAGTGAGTCAGTCAAAGCCTCAACGGAACCATCAACATCCCCTTTGAGAATCATATTCAACTCTTTGAATTCGCCCAAAGCAATCCTCCTTCCGATTTCATCAAGCGTAATATGTCTTTGGGTTCTAACGTTTTGTTCCCTGAGCAATTGAGTCCTTTTAGCAGCAATTTGTTTGGCCTCCTTTTCGTCTTGAAGAACATTAAAATTATCTCCAGCCTGGGGCGCACCATCCAATCCTAAGATAGAAACAGGTGTTGAAGGTGGTACTTTTTCTAGGGGGTTTCCCCTTTCGTCAAACATCGCTTTTACCTTTCCACTATGCTTTCCTGCCAATATATAATCTCCAATCTCTAAAGATCCCGTTTGGACTAAAATGGTAGAAACATAGCCGCGTCCCTTATCCAAGAAAGCTTCCACAACTGTTCCTTTAGATTTACGATTAGGGTTAGCTTTCAATTCTAATAACTCTGCCTCTAAAAGTACTTTTTCCAAAAGCTCATTTACTCCAGTTCCTTTAAGTGCTGAAATATCTTGGGATTGTATTTTTCCACCCCATTCTTCAACCATAAGATTCATTCCTGCAAGCGCCTCTTTAATCTTATCTGGGTTTGAATTGGGTTTATCAATTTTATTTATAGCAAAAATCAATGGCACACCTGCAGCCTGAGCGTGACTTATTGCTTCTTTAGTCTGTGGCATGATATCATCATCGGCAGCAATAACAATTATGGCGATATCAGTAACTTGAGCTCCCCTAGCTCTCATTGCAGTAAATGCTTCGTGACCAGGAGTATCTAAGAAAGTGATTTTTTGGTTGTCTTTAAGTGTAACTGAATAGGCACCAATGTGCTGTGTAATTCCACCGGACTCACCAGCAATGACATTTTCTTCTCTAATGTAATCAAGTAAAGAAGTTTTACCATGATCTACATGTCCCATTACCGTCACAATTGGAGCACGAGATTCTAGTTCTTCATCTTCATCAACAGTATCCTCAATACTTTCTTCAAGTTCAGTTTTGACAAATTCTACTTGATAACCAAATTCATCCGCAACAATACTCAAGGTCTCTGCATCCAATCGCTGATTCATGGTTACCATAATTCCCAATGACATACAAGCGGATATAATTTCGGTAGAGCTAATTTCCATTAGAGTAGCAATCTCACCTACAGTAATAAATTCAGTCACCTTTAATATTTTACTGCTGGCTTCAATTTCTGCCAACTCATCTTCCGATTTTTGACGGTGCTGATCTCTTTTGTCTCTTCTGTATTTTGCTCCTTTGGACTTATTGGTTTTCCCTTGAAGTTTTTCTAGGGTCTCACGGATTTGCTTTTGCACCTCCTCATCAGTAGGCTCAGCTTTGACAGTTTGCTCCTGCCTAGGTTTCTGATTTGAAGAT
Source organism: uncultured Flavobacteriaceae bacterium (assembly GCA_913030895.1). Taxonomy (GTDB): domain Bacteria; phylum Bacteroidota; class Bacteroidia; order Flavobacteriales; family Flavobacteriaceae; genus UBA8316. The sequence continues at coordinate 15,881 of CAJWGK010000009.1, forward strand.
CCTCTCCTTTGGTTATTATTATTGTTGTTGTTTGATCTGTTGTTAGCTCCAGGCTTGGGAGTAGTCTCCTTACTTATCCTTTTTCTCTTTCTTTTTCGAGCTTCTTCAACCGTCTTTTCTTTTTTCTTAAACTCATCAAGGTCTATCGTTTGACCTGTGATTTTTGGACCTGAAAGAGTTTTATATTTTGTCTTTATTGACCCATCTGTTTGTTTTTCTAACTCTTCAGTGGGAGCAGGTTGTTTAATTACTTCTTTCTTCTCCTGTTTGGGAGGAGCAACAACTTTTTCTTTTTCTACCGCTTGATCTTCTTTCTTAACCTCCACTGGTTTTTCTTCTGCAGGGGGGGCGGGCGGTGATTTTGGTTTGGGTGGGTCAAGGTCTATCTTCCCAAGGGTAACAGGCTTAATAATATTTGCTTTAGCCTTGATGATCTCCTGACGCTTTTGTTGCTGTTCAAGTCGCTCTTGTTCTTTTTGTTCTTGTAGAACTCTTAAAGTCTCTTTTTCCTTTTTCTTTTCCTCACTTATTTCTTGAGAAGCATCTTTTTTGGATTTATCTGTTTCAAACTCATCCAAGAGTAATTGATAAATATCCCTGGAGATCTTTGTGGTGGGGCGCGCTTCAATTTCAACATTCTTGTGTGACAGAAATTCGACCGCACGATCCAAAGAAATATTCAATTCTCTGAGTGCAACATTTAATCTTTTTGTAGATGTTTCTGCCATATAGATTTTATTCCGTGTCAAAAGTAGGAAAAATCCCCACGTTTACTCTTCAAATTCTGCTTTTAAAATTCGGATTACCTCACTAACGGTCTCTTCCTCCAGGTCGGTTCGCTTTATTAAATCTACTTTTTCAAGTTCGAGAATACTCTTAGCAGTATCCAGACCAACTTTTTTGAATTCATCGATCACCCAAGAGTCGATTTCATCACTGAATTCAGCCAATTCAACGTCTTCCTCCACACCCTCTCGGTAAACATCAATTTCGTATCCAGTCAATTTACCTGCCAGTCTTATATTGTGTCCACCCCTACCAATAGCTTTGGAAACTTCGTCAGGGTTGAGGAATACTTGGACTCTTTTGGTGTCTTCATCGATTTTAAGCGAATTAATTTTTGCTGGGCTTAAAGCTCGAGTAATAAATAATTGCAAGTTGTTAGTATAATTGATAACGTCTATATTTTCATTACCCAACTCGCGAACAATTCCGTGAATTCGAGATCCTTTCATCCCAACACAGGCACCAACTGGATCGATTCGGTCATCGTAAGAATCCACAGCTACTTTTGCCTTTTCTCCCGGAATTCTGACTGCTTTTTTAATGGTAATCAATCCATCAAATACTTCAGGGATTTCTTGTTCAAATAATTTTTCAAGAAAAATAGGTGAAGTTCTGGAAAGAATAATTCTCGGTTTATTTCCTCTCAACTCAACGATTTCAATCACCCCTCTTACGTTGTCCCCTTTTCTAAAAAAATCGTTGGGAATCTGTCGATCCTTAGGTAGGATAATCTCATTACCATCATCATCCAAAAGAATCACTTCCCTATTTCTGATATGATGCACCTCAGCAGTAAAAAGCTCTCCCGTACGATCCTTAAATTGATTAAAAGTATTGGTACTATCGTGTTCAAATATTTTTGAAATAAGATTTTGACGTAAGGTCTGTATGGATCTTCTTCCTAAGTCAACAAGTTTGACTTCTTCAGAAACATCCTCACCAACTTCAAAGTCTGGCTCAATTTTTTGCGCATCTTTCAATTCAATTTCTTGATTGGGATCCTCAACCTCACCATCTTTAACAACAATTCTATTTCTCCAAATCTCCAAATCTCCTTTATCAGGATTAATGATAATATCAAAATTATCGTCCGATCCAAACTTTCGCTTTAGTGTATTTCTGAAGACCTCCTCCAAAATTACCATGAGGGTTACACGATCAATTAATTTCTCGTCTTTAAACTCTGAAAAAGATTCAATTAATGCTAGATTTTCCATTAGATTAAAATTTTATCATCACCTTACTTTGGTTAATTTCATCAAAGGCGATGGTTTTATTTTTAGTTACTGTTATTTTACCTTTACCAACTGCTTTGGGTTCTCTTTGTTTCCATTGCAGTTCGATTTGCTGATCTTCTACTTTGGTCAATTCACCCGAGACTAATGCTCCATCAGTTAGAACAACCTCGAGTTTTCTGCCAATGTTCTTATAATATTGCCTTGGAAACTTTAACGCGCTTCCAACTCCTGCTGAGGCCACCTCCAAACTGAAGTCTTCGACTTCACGGTCAAGCGATCCCTCAATCTCACGACTGATATTTATACAGTCTTTTACATTTACATCTTTGTCGCCATCCAGTATAATCTTAATTGAATTGTCGGCTGAAACCTTAAAATCAACCAAAAAAATACCTGGAAAGTTTTCTAATGCAACTGATAACAAAGACGCAACTTTTTCACTAAAATTCATATCAAAAAAAAGAGGGACCTAATAGTCGCCTCTGATTTATTTTTCATAATGCTCTGCAAATATAGCATTTTTAAGGAAAATTTACATTGAAAATTTCCCCATTTGAAAGAATGCCTTTGGGATAACATTAAAAATTTCTTTTCAAATGATGTCTTAGTTTAAAAACCTGGTCTTCAAGGAAGAATAGTCTCGGTCAGAAATAAAAAAAATAAAGATAAAATTTAAGGTTTTAAACCAGAGATTCAATCGAAAAACACGTTCCTTCAATCAATAAATTAAAGCAAAAAACATCCTCAAAAATTAGCACTACCTATTATTTAATAGGATTCATTGTTACGAGAAAACTTTCATGTTGGAAAAAGATATCAACCCGCTATAAATTTCTAGAATAAATCACTTTTCTTTAGTTCAATTTTAAACTACCTTTGGTAGTAATTGCTATGTTAATGAATTAATATGAAGTTTTCTGATTTCAGAACAGGCCTTTTATTCAAAAAACCTGAGTCAAAGGATCAATCTCCTTTTGAAAAGCTTTTTGAGATTTTCAAAGAACTAATCACGCATACCTCTGGAGACTTTGATGAAGCCATTGATTGGCTAAGAGAGTTGGACGAGGAATATCAACTTACCGATGAAAATTACACCATTGATGATTTTATAGAAGATTTACTCGATAAGGGGTACATCAAAGCGGAAATCAAACCTGATGGAAGCGAACGTTCAATGGGAATAACTGCAAAGACCGAAAAAATTTTGAGGGAATATGCTTTAAAACAAATTTTTGGCAAGTTGAAGCGATCAGGTATGGGAAATCACAGCACCAAGCATCAAGGTATTGGAGACGAGATTTCTGGTGAATTAACAAACTTTCAGTTCGGAGATCCTATTGAAAATATCGTCCTCACAGAAAGCATCAAAAACGCTCAGATAAATTCTGGAATTCACGATTTCCATCTCACTGAAGACGATCTGGTCGTGGAAAAAAACCACCATAAATCTCAAATGAGTACGGTCTTAATGATCGACATAAGTCACAGTATGATTCTATATGGGGAAGATCGCATTACTCCAGCAAAAAAAGTAGCAATGGCTTTGGCTGAATTTATTACCACCAGATATCCCAAAGACACGCTGGATGTTTTGGTTTTCGGAAATGATGCCCGACCCATTTCCATAAAAGAATTACCTTACTTACAAGTAGGTCCATATCACACCAATACTGTTGCTGGACTAGAGTTGGCAATGGATATGCTCAGAAGAAAAAGGAATACCAACAAACAAATCTTTATGATCACTGATGGTAAGCCAAGTTGTTTGAAGATGCCTGATGGAAGCTATTACAAAAACAGTGTAGGACTCGATCGTCAAATTGTTGAAAAATGTTACCTGATGGCTCGTCAAGCAAAAAAGTTGAAAATCCCCATTACTACCTTTATGATCGCCTCAGACCCCTACCTAAAGCAATTTGTTCAGGAATTCACCAAAGTGAACCAAGGGAAAGCCTTTTTCACTGGATTAAATAATCTCGGTGAGATGATTTTTGAAGATTATGAAAAAAATAGAAAAAAACGATTTGGATAGAAATGGAGCAACCTAAAAATATTACCCTAAAAGAACTAAAAAAAACATCATATCAACCCAAAACCATTCAACAAGAACTGGCAGATAATTTAAGAGCTAGAATTAGTAAAGGTGAAACTTCTTTTGATGGACTAATCGGTTATGACAACACCGTTATTCCAGATTTGGAAAGAGCAATTCTTTCTGGTCATAATATCAACCTATTAGGTTTAAGAGGTCAAGCTAAAACTCGTTTAGCTCGAAAAATGACAGGATTATTAGACGAGTGGATTCCTGTTATTTCCGGTTCTGAAATCAACGATGATCCGCTCAAGCCCATTTCCAGTTTTGCTAAAGAATTGATTGCTGAAAAAGGAGATGAGACCCCTATTACTTGGATGCATCGAGAAGAACGTTTTTTTGAAAAATTAGCTACGCCAGATGTAACGGTTGCAGATTTAATTGGGGATGTAGACCCTATAAAAGCTGCAACACTCAAATTGACTTACGCTGATGAAAAGGTACTTCACTTTGGAATGATCCCAAGAGCTCATCGTTGCATTTTTGTACTCAATGAATTACCTGATTTACAAGCACGGATTCAAGTTGCGTTATTCTCTATTTTACAGGAAAAGGAGATTCAAGTTAGGGGATTCAAATTGAGACTTCCCCTTGAAATCCAGTTTGTATTTACGGCAAACCCTGAGGATTACACCAATCGAGGTAATATCGTTACCCCCCTTAAAGATAGAATCGGGTCTCAAATTTTGACACACTATCCACATAATGTAGAAATCGCTAAAAGAATTACTGAACAGGAAGCGCAGATTAGCCCAGAAAAAGCAACAAACATCCATATACCGGAACTTGCAAAAGAGCTCTTGGAACAAATTGGTTTTGAGGCGAGGAAAAGTGAATATGTTGACGCCAAAAGTGGCGTTAGTGCTCGGATGAGTATTACAGCTTATGAAAATTTATTTAGCAGCGCAGAAAGACGCTTACTAATCACTCAAGATGAAAATACTTGTATCAGAATGACAGATTTTCTCGGAGTTATTCCTGCAATTAATGGTAAAATCGAACTGGTTTACGAAGGTGAGCAAGAGGGAGCCAATGAGGTTTCATTTCACTTAATTTCTATGTCGATCAAAAGTTTATTTCCTAAATATTTTCCGAAAATTGAAAAGTTAGAAAAACCCAACGAACCCGGACCATATGACGAAATATTAGGATGGTTCTTTAAGGACAATGAACTTTTTTTGGAGGATGACCTAAGTGAAAAAAACTATAAAAAAGCCTTAGATGACGTTCACGGACTAAGTAAAATCGCTAAAAAACATTTGGCTGATTTGGATAAAAAAGATCAATATTTTCTTATGGAATTTCTACTTTGGGGATTAGAATCTCATCAAAAACTCAACAAGCTAAGAAGGCTGGAGGGTATTCAATTTAAAGATTCACTAGGAAGTTTTATCAATAGGCTTTAAACCTTATTTCTCATAGAATCAATCGAGGTCTTGGTCAACACTTTTAGGGTCTTATCCCTTACTTTCTCAAATACATTTTTGATTTGGCAAATGTCCTCGTTGCATTCTTCGCAAGCTGCGTAATAATTAAGTGAAACACATGGCAACATGGCTATTGGTCCATCTACTTGACGTATTAACTCCGCGAGATAAATTTCTCTGGGATCTCTGATAAGTCGATAGCCTCCTGTCTTTCCTCTATGACTCTGTAGTAGTTTAAAATTCCTGAGTTCTCTTAATATGGTTTCTAAAAATTTCTTCGGAATATTCTCCTTTTCGGCAATCTCAGATGAAAAGATAGACCGATCTTCCGATTGATGATCAGCTAGATATAACAAAGCCTTTATGGCGTATTTACATTTTTTTGAAATCATAATAATACGCGACAAAATTAGAAAAATAATTTTTAAACCCCCTAAATCCTATAAACTTTATAGGGATTATTTGTTTAATATTTAATTACGACTTAAATTTGGCAAATTATTAATAGAATCTTAATCATGTTTTTAGACCTTCATTTGTCAAGAAAAAATAAAGAAAAAAATACTAATGCTGCTAAAGAATCTATCTCTAGAAGTGCTTTAAAAGCAATAAGCTGGAGATTGGTAGGGACATTAGATACAATTTTAATCGCCTACTTTATCACTGGAACAATTTCTCAAGCACTTTCAATCGGATTTATTGAGTGGGGAACAAAAATTGTTCTTTATTTTTTTCACGAGCGACTTTGGAACAAACTACGTTGGGGTAAAAAATAAATCAAAATGGAAAATCACCGAATAGAAAAACTTAATGAAGTTTTCAGAAACTTCAATTTGGAAGAGTCTTTTGAAAACTTAATAAATCTTGGATTTAAAAATATGGCTTTTTCCACCTCATTCGGACAGGAAGATCAAGTCATTACAGATGTCATTTTTAAAAATGATTATCCAATTAAAGTATTTACTCTAGATACAGGTCGATTATTTGAAGAGACTTATAAAGTAATTGACCAAACACAAAAAAAATATAATAAAGATGTCATTACTTACTTTCCCAACACGGAATCTGTAGAAAAACTTGTGGAGCAAAAGGGCCATTACAGTTTTTACGAGAGTGTTGAGAACAGAAAAGAATGCTGCTCAATTAGAAAAGTAAATCCCCTGCAACGTGCGCTAAAGGGAGTTGATCTCTGGATTACAGGCCTACGAGCCTCCCAAAGCAATTCAAGAAGTGAGATAAATCTATTTGGTTATGACAATGCCTTTGGTTTACCTAAGTTTAATCCTTTGGCTCATTGGGAGTTGTCAACCGTTGTAAAATATTTAGAAATTAATCAGGTGCCCCAAAATTCTTTGCACCACAAAGGTTTTGTCAGCATCGGCTGTGCACCCTGTACTCGCCCCATTAAAGAAGGAGATGACATCAGAGCTGGTCGCTGGTGGTGGGAAGAAAGTAAAAAAGAGTGTGGCCTACACCTAAATCAGAAATCGTAATTTAATGGATACATTATCCCATTTAGAAGAAGAAGCCATCTATATTATCAGAGAGGTAGCTGGTCAATTTGAGAAACCTGTCTTGCTTTTTTCGGGAGGCAAGGACTCTATTGTACTTTTACACCTTTGCCAAAAAGCTTTTTTACCCGCTAAAATCCCTTTCCCATTATTGCATATTGACACTGGACATAATTTCCCAGAAACGATTGCATTAAGAGATGAACTGGTAAAAAAATATTCGGTAAAGCTCCACGTAGGGAATGTCCAAGATAGTATTGACCAAGGAAAAGTTGTCGAAGAAAAAGGCAAATATGCAAGTCGAAATATTTTGCAAACCACAACCCTTCTAGAAACAATTGAAGAATTAAAGTTTGACGCTTGTATGGGCGGTGCCAGAAGAGATGAAGAAAAAGCAAGAGCGAAAGAGCGTATTTTCTCTGTCCGTGATGATTTCGGTCAATGGAATGAAAAACTGCAGCGTCCCGAATTATTTGATATCCTTAATGGACAAATCCATACTGGCGAAAATATTAGAGTATTTCCGATTAGTAATTGGACTGAATTGGATGTCTGGGAATACATTAGACATGAACAATTGGAGATCCCATCGATTTATTTTTCTCACCGAAGAAAAGTATTCCTTCGTGACGGTCAATTAATGCCTTGCTCTGATTTTATAATGCATGACACTGATGCTGCCTTTGAGGAAAGCGTTAGATTCCGAACTGTTGGCGATATGAGTTGTACTGCTGCAGTCCCCTCCGAAGCTGTTGATTTGGACACAGTAATAGACGAAATTAGAGGTTCTTCTATTTCAGAAAGAGGTGCAAGAATGGACGATAAACGCTCTGAGGGCGCAATGGAGGAGCGAAAAAAAGTAGGTTATTTCTAAAACTATATCCCAGAGAATGGAAATCTTAAGAATTACAACTGCAGGAAGTGTGGATGATGGTAAAAGTACCCTCATCGGCAGACTATTATACGAAACCCAATCATTAAAGATAGATCAGGTTGAACATATTGAAGTAAAAAGCGAATCTTTAGGTTATGACTATTTGGATTTTTCTCTAGCCACAGATGGTTTGCTGACCGAAAGAGAGCAGGGAATTACCATTGATGTATCTCATCTTTACTTTAGTACACCCAAAAGGAGATTTATCATTGCAGATGCACCGGGGCATGTGGAGTATACCAGGAATATGGTAACAGGTGCCTCAAATGTCAATGTTGCGATTATTCTTCTTGACGCTCGAAAAGGCGTCATGGAACAAACCAAAAGACACCTTTATATTACCCAACTTTTGGGAATTAAGAATTTAATCTTTACCATCAACAAAATGGATTTGATTGACTATAGCGAAAGTCAATTTGAAGCCATTAAATCTGACATTTTACAATTGGTCAATCAATACGATTGGAATCCAACGCTAAATTTCATTCCAGTTTCTGCCTTGAAAGGTGATAACGTCATCGGTAAAAGTGAAAATATGTCTTGGTATGATGGTGTTGATTTATTGACCCTGATTGAATCACTCGAAATAAAACTCAATAACGGTTTCGATAGTTATGTGCAGGTTCAAAATGTTATTCGACCAAAGACAGAAGACCACCATGACTATCGTGGATTTGCGGGTAAGGTGAAAAGCGGTTTTTTTACAGAAGGAGATGAAATAGAAGTCTTTCCATCTGGAATTAAGACAAGAATCAAATCCATAGAAAAATATGGTGATCAAAAAAAGAAGGTAGCTGCTGGGGAAAATGCCACCATTCTTTTAGAAGATGAAATTGATGCTTCTAGAGGAAATGCTTTTGTAAAGACGAATCACAATTTAAAAACCGACAAACAAATAAAAGCTAAAGTATGTTGGATGCAACCTGAACATCTGAACCCTTACGGTAAATATTGGATACAGCACGGAATCCATAAAAGTTTGGCAAAAATTAGAGGAATTGATTCTAAAATGGATTGGGAGGCGTGGAGCACTATCCCATCAGACACCCTCAAGATGAATGACATCGGAGAAGTTAACCTTCAACTGGCTCAGCCGTTGATGTATGCTCCTTACAAGACAAACAAAAATCTTGGGGCTTTTATATTAATTGATGCAAATACTAACAATACTGCCGGAGTAGGCTTTATTCAATAAGAAATGAAAAGTTTTAGAACAGAAATTGAAAACCCCATTGTTGAGCGGGACATACTAGATTTAGAAAAGAAAATCAACGCCCATAACAACGATGAAATTGACGAAGAAAAATTCAGAAGCTTAAGGCTTGCTCGTGGCGTCTATGGACAACGGCAACAAGGTGTCCAAATGATTAGAATTAAATTGCCCTTGGGTAGGTTCACTGCCCGACAACTCATACGGATGGCTGACGTCTCTGATGAGTACGCGAGTAGCAATCTTCATATTACTACAAGACAGGACATTCAGCTGCATTATGTTCCGCTAGACAGAACCCCAGAACTTTGGGCAATGCTAGAAAAAGATAATATTACCCTTAGAGAGGCTTGCGGAAATACAGTAAGAAACGTTACTGCTTCTGTATATGCTGGTGTTGATCCCCATGAGGCTTTTGATCTAACTCCCTATGCACATGAGTATTTTGAGTATTTTTTAAGAAACCCTGTGTGTCAGGAAATGGGAAGAAAATTCAAAGTAGCATTTTCCAGTTCAGCAGATGACCAAGCATTGACATTTATTCATGATTTAGGTTTTATCCCGAGAATTAAAAATGGCAAAAAAGGTTTTAGAGTTTTACTTGGAGGTGGAATCGGTTCACAGCCAATGAGCGCCAATGAAGTTTTTGATTTTCTTGAAACTGATCGGATCATTCCTTTTAGTGAGGCAGTCATTAGAATCTTTGATCGCCATGGCGAACGCAATCGACGAAATAAGGCAAGACTTAAATTTCTTATTAAAGAAATCGGATTGGATAAATTCCTCCATTTGGTAGCAATTGAAGAAAATGGTTTAGATAAAAAAACACACCCCATCAAGGGAGCAGAAAGGGTAATTAAAGTGCCACAATACCAGAGTATTGAACCTATAAAGGTGGATGACCCAGCCTACGAGAGTTGGAAAAAAACCAATTTGTACCCACAAAAGCAAGATGGATATTTTGCAGTTGGAATACCAATTAGTGTCGGAGATTTATCCTCAACCAAGGCAAAGCAACTCGCCAAAATTATTCTCGATTTTACTGGAGACGACAGTCGTTTTTCCTATGGGCAAAGTATTTTACTTAGAGATGTTAAAGAGGAACATATCCCTGCCCTTTATTTAGCTTTAAAGAAGTTACAATTAGATCGAATCGGTTTCCAGCGTATCAATGATATTGTGGCGTGCCCAGGAACAGACACCTGTAATCTAGGTATTGCCAGTAGTATGGGATTAGCCAAAGTATTACAAGAGATCATCGAAAAAGAATACCCCGAATTAATCCAAAACCATCAGATCGATATCAAGATAAGCGGGTGTATGAATGCCTGTGGACAGCACACTTTGGCACAAATCGGCTTTCAAGGAATGACGGTTAAATCCAATGGTAAAATTGCTCCCGCTACACAAATACTTTTAGGTGGCGGTGTATTGGGTAACGGTAAAGGAAGATTTGCCGATAAATTGCTTAAAGTTCCATCCAAAAGAACCCCCGCGGTATTACGATGGGTTTTAGATGATTTCCAAAATAACCGTGAGGAAAATGAAGACTTTTTCGATTATTATGACCGAAAGACCAAAGACTATTTCTATCAAAGCTTGAAGCATTACAGTGAAGTAGATAACCTGACTGATGATGACTTTATTGATTGGGGGGTAAAGGAAAAATACGAAAAGGCAATTGGTATTGGAGAGTGTGCGGGCGTGACCATTGATTTGGTTCAAACCTTGCTCTTCGATGCAAGTGAAGCCTTTCAATGGGCGGAAGAAGCACTCGATAACAATCGCTATTCTGACGCTATTTACCATGCCTACAATGCTAGAATAAGAGGTGCCAAAGCAATCTTGACTAAAAGTAGTGCTAAAATAAATAGCCATGTCTCTATCATTGATGCCTTCGATACAACTTATCCTGAATATGCTAACGAGCACCCTTACAGTTTTAAAGAGGATGTCATGAAAATGCAAAATGAAAAGCCAACGAAATCTTTTGCTAAAGAATATGTAGAACATACACAACCGTTGTTGTCGTGGATTGAAAATCATTGTCATGCAAGTGTTTAAAGAAGTTTAAGTAATATGAATACCCTCTATCCCATTTTTTTAAAAGCCAAACAGCTGCAGTTTCTTATTGTTGGCGGAGGCTATGTCGCATTGGAAAAATTGGAGTTTTTGTACAAGTCCAGTCCCGAAGCACAAGTGACAATTGTATCTCCTTTCCTCAGAGAAGAGACAAAAGCGTTTATTGAAGACAAACCAGTCAAGGTCATCCTCAAGAAGTATCATAGACGTTACTTGAGGAAGAAAAACATTGTGATCGCTACAACGGACAATGTCGGAGTGAACCTAAAGGTTAACAGTGATTGTAAAAAGCGCCACATTTTAGTTAATGTAGCTGATACCCCCGATCAATGCGATTTCTATATGGGAGGTATTGTAACCAAAGGCAATTTAAAAATAGGAATTTCGACTAATGGTAAATCGCCCACTGTAGCCAAAAGATTACGTCAATGGCTAGAAGAGGTTTTACCTGAGGAAATTGACCCTCTACTAGAAACACTTAGAAAGTACAGAAAGACATTGAAAGACGATTTCGAATTCAAAGTCAAAGAAATGAATAAAGTAACAGAATCACTAATCAAAAAAAAATGATTAAAACAGACATCATCATTATTGGAGCAGGGCCGGTAGGGCTATTTACGATTTTTGAAGCAGGGCTGATGAAATTACGCTGTCATGTCATTGACGCTATCCCACAAATTGGAGGACAGCTTAAAGAAATTTATCCCAAAAAACCCATTTACGATATACCAGGTTTCCCCAGTATTCTTGCTGGAGACTTGATTGACAATCTTGAAAAGCAAGCGGAACCCTTTCAACCTGGTTTTACTTTGGGTGAAAGAGCTGAAAATATCGAAAAAAAAGAAGACGGTAGCTTTATAGTTACAACAAGTGAAGGCACCCAACACCATGCTCCCACGGTCATTATTGCGGGAGGATTAGGAAGTTTTGAACCTAGAAAACCCCTGATTGAGGGACTCGAAAAGTTTGAGAAAAAAGGCGTTGAATACATGGTCAGAGAACCAGAATCATTTCTTGATAAAAGGGTATTTATTTCTGGGGGAGGTGACTCTGCACTAGATTGGGCGATTTATTTTGCTGAAAATAGTACTTTACCCGTTGGGCTAGTTCATCGTTCAGACATGTTCCGCGCACACAAAGATTCTGTCGCTCGAGTTTATCAACTTCAAGAGAAAGGAAAAATTGAATTGTATACCCATTCTGAAGTAAAAAATATAGGTGGAAACGATGCCTTAGAAACTATTGAATTACATCAAAAAGATCGTGAGCCTAGAACAATATCGGTAGATTATTGGTTACCACTTTTTGGGCTCTCACCAAAGTTAGGTCCTATTGGAAACTGGGGACTGGAAATTGAGAAAAATGCGATCAAGGTTAACCATTCCTTAGATTACCAAACCAATATCCCTGGTGTCTTTGCCGTGGGCGATGTCAATACTTATCCTGGAAAATTAAAGCTTATCCTGTGTGGTTTTCACGAGGCTACTTTGGCGGTACAAACTTGTTACAAGATCATTAATCCCGACAAAAAGTTCACAATGAAATACACCACCGTACAAGGAATACAGGGGTTTGAAAAGGTCGTGTAAATGGTTTAAAGTCTTGATTGGATCACGGCCACTACTCCGATGACTATACAAACCAAAATAGATGCTAAAACGATATTGCCTACGCCCATTATTTTTGTTTTAAAGATACTATTTATTTAAAAATTCAAGGGAGTCAATCGGAGAAAATAGAGTTTGTTTCTAAAGGAATTTTCAATTGTTGATTGATATCCCAGTTGGCTCTCAACTCAATAGTGTCCGGAGAATAATAAACCATTTCCGGTTGAATTTTTTTAAGATAGTTCCCCGTATCCCATTTTTTATTTCCGTTTTTATCTCGGGTATATCTAAACAAGTAGTTTCCTGGTAGCAAATATTTGAATTCATAATAATCCAAATCGTTAAGTTCATCATAGCGTCTAAGCACTTCGCCTTTTAGATCAACCAATTCCAGTATAAATGGATCTTTGTCCTCTCTTTGGATCTGAAGAAAAAGATTCCCGTAATCGGCTATAGCACGTGTATTAACATTGAATCTCAGCGTGTCATGGGTCTGTCCCCAAAAATCAACCAAAGCCTCTGGATAGAATTCAATTTTATATTTGTCGTTTGGCAAAGGGTCAAAAGTAAGAGCAAGCTTGTCATAATTTTTATCCAAAGTCACTTTAAAAGGAACTTCCAAAGAATCTAATCCGACAATTTTTATCAAATCCATGTTAACCTTAACCAATGGCAAGGTGGATTTGACTTTAAAACTATCTATTAATTCCAATGAATTTTTAGTAATCGAACTAATCACCAAAGAATCGGGTTGGATGTCCTTGAATTTAATCGTGTAGAGTTTAGTCGTGTCTTTTTCTTTAATTCCAAATTTAAGCGAATCAATCTCCGAACCTCTAAACCAAAAATTCAATGTATCAGTTTCCGTATTTCTATTGATTAAGTATCTAAAATTCCTGGGCACCTTACTTTTAACTTCAATTGCGGAGGGATCTGGTTTTCCGAAGTAGCCAAAACCGATTTTATTTTTATTTATAAAAAAAGGACGAGACCAAAATAGATTGGGTTCTTCTTTAAAAATTCTAAAGTTGATTAGGCTGTCTCCAGGAAGCGTTATCGGTTGATCCAAAAAACCAATTTTATCCACATTTTGGTTAAACAGATAATTTCCCCCTATATCCTTCATGGCAATAATTTGGTAAGTATCAGGTCTAAGGTTTTTAAAATTATAAACCACTGAATCCAAAGTACTGGTCGCATAAAAAGGTTTTTTCAAAAAAACAGTTGAATCCGTATGGGTACTGTCAATTGGATAAAGATAAATCGCTGTGTAAGGCTCGGTTATCCTATCGAATGCATCACTAATTTTTCCTTTGATTTCCAAAGAGTCGATTACTGCTCCCGTCGAAAGTGCATAGTTAAAAAAGGGAAGTTTGTTGCCTTCATTATTATCAATTATGCTCTCACCAAAATTAAAAGTATATGTAGTATTCGCTAGAAGAGAATCGAGTAGCTCAATTTGAATTTTTTTGGAAACCGTCCCCTGAGGTTTTACTTTGTATTGATTGGTTTCTAGTGGTGGTGAAATAATCAATTGTTTGGTGAGATCGGTTAATTTAATATACTCATCAAAAGTGATGGTGATTTTTTCCTTATCAAAAAAAGTAGTATTGATTTTTGGGGAAGCATTGATCATTACTGGGGGCAGGGTATCCTTTAGTCCTCCCGTAGGGGTAGTTCTTCTAGCACATTGGTTCAGTGAAATGGCAAACAAAAAAAGTAAAAAGTGATATCCAAATCTTTTCATCCCATCGGGTTGTGGCAACAAAAATAACACAATATTATCAAGACATCCTAGTAGCCAATGAGACAATACTCAGCCTTCCTCCCTGTTGTTCCAAAATTGTCTTTCCACAATTGACAATCGTAGCACCTGTGGTGATCACATCATCAACCAAAAGCCAATGTTTTTCTCCATAAGAATTATTTTTTTTTAAATCGAATGCGTCGGAAACTTCTTCCCAACGATTATTGGATTTCAGTTTTGCCAATTGTTTTGTTTTCTTTTTTCTAAAAACTAAATCATCAACTACGGGTAACTCGAGTTGTGCAGCCAGCGCTTCGGTAAAAAACTGAACTTGATTGTATCCTCTTTGCCTTAGCCTTTCTTGATGTAGTGGTAAGGGAATTAAGGCCTCTACTCCGTCAAATACTTTTGTGTTTTTTATTTGAGGACCCAACCAATTTGCCAAAAAAGTTCCAATTTGTTGATGACCACGGTACTTCAACTGATAAAGTAAAGACTCAACATTGCTATTCTTCTGAAAAAAAAATAAGGCTATGGCACGTTCAACAGGTAACATTTGATTTAATTTTTCCCATAGCACATTAGAAGTATCTAAATAATGATCCGTAAGTGGTAAGCTCATTTGGCATTGAAAACAAATCACACGCTCCTCCAAATCCAAAATGTTGAGGCAGCCAGGACAAAGCTTCGGAAAAAAAAGTGAAGCAAAAACTTTAAGGCTAGGTAATAAGAAATTTTTCATCGAAAAAGATTCAAGACCTTCTAAAAATACGAAAAAGGCTTATTTTTACGCCATGACTCAGCAATCAGATAACTTTAAGAAGGTTATTTCCCATGCCAAAGAGTATGGTTTTATCTTCCCCTCCAGTGAAATTTACGATGGTTTAAGTGCCGTTTATGACTACGGTCAGAACGGTGCTGCTTTAAAAAATAACATTAGAGAATATTGGTGGAAAGCCATGGTGCAGCTGAACGAGAACATCGTTGGAATAGATGCCGCGATTTTCATGCACCCGACTACATGGAAAGCGTCAGGTCACGTCGATGCTTTTAATGATCCCCTGATTGACAATAAAGACTCAAAAAAAAGATACCGCGCAGATGTTTTAATCGAAGACTATGTTGCCAAAATTGAGGCAAAAATCAACAAGGAGGTTGCTAAAGCTGCAAAACGTTTTGGGGAGGATTTCGACAAGGCACAATTTCTGAGTACCAATCCCCGTGTGGTTGAGTATCAAAGAAAGGCAGAAAGTATTCTCAAACGAATGGGTAAATCATTGGAGAAAGAGAACCTAGCCGATGTAAAGGCTTTGATCGAAGAGTTAGAAATCGCCTGCCCAGAATCGGGTTCGAGAGACTGGACGGACGTAAAACAATTTAACCTGATGTTTGGCACCAAACTAGGTGCTTCTGCCGATACAGCCATGGATTTATATTTAAGGCCAGAAACTGCGCAAGGGATTTTTGTCAATTTTCTAAACGTTCAAAAATCGGGACGTATGAAACTCCCTTTCGGGATTGCGCAAACAGGTAAAGCTTTTAGGAATGAAATCGTTGCTCGTCAGTTTGTTTTTAGAATGCGAGAATTTGAACAGATGGAAATGCAATTTTTTATTCCACCTGGTACCCAAAAAGAATGGTATGAGCATTGGAAAGAAAAAAGATTAAAGTGGCACCATTCCCTTGGTTTGGGGAAAGAAAATTACCGTTTCCACGACCATGAAAAACTTGCCCATTATGCAGATGCGGCAACGGATATAGAATTTCAATTCCCATTTGGGTTTAAAGAATTAGAGGGTATTCATTCCCGAACAGATTTTGACCTGAGTAGCCACGAAAAATTCGCAAGAAAAAAACTTCAATATTTCGACCCTGAGAGAAATGAAAATTATGTCCC
Source organism: uncultured Flavobacteriaceae bacterium (assembly GCA_913030895.1). Taxonomy (GTDB): domain Bacteria; phylum Bacteroidota; class Bacteroidia; order Flavobacteriales; family Flavobacteriaceae; genus UBA8316. The sequence continues at coordinate 32,412 of CAJWGK010000009.1, forward strand.
TTATGTAGTAGAGACCTCCATAGGACTAGATCGGATGTTCTTGGCAGTTTTCTCTAAGGCATTGACAGAAGAGACCTTAGAGGACGGCTCCAGTAGAACTGTGTTGAAGATTCCTCCTGTGTTAGCACCCACAAAATTGGCGGTTTTACCGTTGATAAAAAAAGATGGGCTTCAGGATGTCGCTAAAAAAATTGTAACAGAACTCAAGTGGGACTTTTCGATTGCCTATGACGAAAAAGATGCTGTAGGTAGGCGTTACAGAAGACAAGATGCGCTAGGAACACCCTACTGTGTGACGGTAGATCATCAGACACTGGAAGATGAAACTGTTACCATTAGAGATCGTGACAGTATGAAGCAAGACCGAATACCTATAAGCTCAATAAGCGAATTACTTCAATCTAAATTATCTTTAAGCGAATTGTTGAAAAAGCTTTGATATATTCTTCCCTCTGAGATAATTTTAAACGTCTTTACAGCCGTTGTTTTTTTATTTTTGTAAAAAACATCTCTTGAAAATTCTATCTTATAACGTCAATGGAATACGGGCCGCGCTAAATAAAGGTTTTGCTGATTGGCTAAAGGCAGCAGCGCCTGATGTCGTTTGTTTGCAAGAGACCAAAGCGATGGCTTCCCAAGTTGATACCGCTGTCTTTGAGGATTTGGGCTATGAACATTATTGGCATTCTGCTCAAAAAAAAGGATATAGCGGGGTAGCCATTCTTACAAAAGTAAAACCACTCAATGTAACTGAGGGAACTGGCATCTCGCATATGGACTTTGAAGGACGAGTAATTCGTGCTGATTATGAAAAGGTATCTGTAATAAGCCTATACTTACCCTCAGGGACAAACCTTGACCGATTAGATTACAAATTTAAATTCATGGATGACTTTCAGTCCTATATCAATGAACTCAAAAAGGAATATCCCAATTTAGTTATTTGTGGAGATTACAACATTTGCCATCGTGCCATTGATATCCATGACCCCATTCGAAACAAAAACGTATCCGGTTTTTTACCTGAAGAACGAAAATGGATCGATGAATTTATGAATAATGGATTTATCGATTCCTTTCGCCATCTAAATAGTGAACCCCATCAATACAGCTGGTGGAGTTACCGCGCTAACGCACGAAATAACAACAAAGGGTGGCGAATTGATTATAACTTGGTAAGTGAGAACCTAAAAAATAATATTAAACGCACCTATCTTCTTCCGGACGCTCGACATTCAGATCATTGTCCAGTCGGAGTAGAATTAGATTTTACCTAAAATGAAAAGAATTTTAATCCTTACCCTAGTAGCTTTTTCACTCAGTTCTTGTGTGTCCAACCGTGTTTTTAACGACTTAGAGTCACGTTATGCTCAACTCAAAGACAATTATAATCGTCAAACCAAATCCATAGAAACGCTTCAAATGGAACTAGAAGAGTTAAAAGAATTGTTTCGAGCAAAAGAAGAAACTCTATCAGAAACCCAAGACAGTTTGAGAGCCAAAAAGCAAAGCCTTGAAAAACTCGAATCCTCAATTGAACTGTTAAAGCAAAATAGTGAAAGTGCACTCAAAGCACGTATTGCTGAGAATGAAGTTTTAATGGAAAAAATTGCAGATCGAGAAAATGAATTGGCCGATAGAATGAACAGAGTAGAAGAATTGGAAGGACTTATTACTCGGCAAAAACAAGCCATGGTTGATCTTAAAGAAAAATTATCGGATGCACTGTTGAACTTTGAGAACAAAGGGCTAACCGTAGAAGCTAGAGATGGCAAGGTCTATGTTTCGATGGAAAATAAACTCCTATTTAGTTCTGGTAGTTGGAACGTTGAACCTGAGGGTCAACGTGCCATATCAAGTTTAGGAGATGTCCTCGCAGACAACCCAGACATTTCCATTTTGATCGAAGGGCATACGGACAATGTTCCGTACAGCGGACGTGGTTCCCTAAAAGGCAATTGGGATCTTTCCACAAAGCGTGCTACTTCTATTGTCAATTTACTACTTGAAAATCCAGAAATACTTCCCCAAAACCTCACTGCTGCTGGAAGAGGCGAATACCTACCCATTGCCCCTAACTCGACCCGTGAGGGGCGTGCTGCCAATCGAAGGATTGAAGTGGTGCTGAGTCCTCAACTGGACGAGATAACACAAATTATCAATACTCTAGATTAGCAAATGCACTATAATTTATTACCTGGAACTGATATTAAAGTCAGTAAAATATGCTTGGGCACCATGACCTATGGAAAACAAAATACGGAAACCGAAGGGCACGATCAAATGGACTATGCCCTTGCGCAAGGGGTAAATTTCTTTGATACCGCAGAGCTTTACCCTGTTCCTGCCGATCGTTTTACCCAGGGAGAAACAGAGCGAATTATTGGTACTTGGTTTAAAAAAACAGGTAATAGGGATAAAGTCATTTTGGCTTCTAAAGTTGCTGGACCTGGTGATTATACCAAACATATTCGTGAAAACCTCAGCTTCAAAAAAGCTCATATTGACGAAGCTGTAAACAAGAGTCTAAAGAGATTACAAACAGATTATATTGATCTTTATCAATTGCATTGGCCAGAACGAACAACCAACACTTTTGGAAAAAGAAATTTTAAATATACCCCCAATGACCCCTGGATAGAAAATTTTGAAGCAGTACTAGATGCATTGGAAGAAAATATCAAAGCAGGAAAAATTCGAAAAATTGGACTGTCAAATGAAAATCCCTGGGGCATAATGAGATTTCTCCAAGCTTCCAAAAGTTCCGCCACAAAAATAATTACTGTCCAAAACCCCTATTCCCTACTCAATCGTCTTTTTGAAATAGGTAGTGCGGAAATTTGCCATCGGGAAAATATAGGACTTTTAGCCTATTCACCACTAGCATTCGGAGTGCTATCGGGAAAATACCGAAATGGAAAAATGCCCCCCAACAGCCGTTTGGCACTTTTCGAGAGACTCGCTCGGTACAGCGGTAAAAAATCTTTCGAAGCCACAGAGCGCTATGCTGATTTAGCTGAACAAGTAGGATTATCGCTTACTGAATTATCCCTTGCCTTTGCCAACGATCGTTCGTTTGTTACCTCCAACATCATTGGGGCAACTACCCTCGCCCAACTTGAGGAAAATATCGCAACTTATCAAGTTAAATTATCTAGTGATGTGTTAAAAGCCATTGATGTCATCAATGAGGAAATTCCCAATCCTGCCCCCTAAAGTAGCTTAGTGATCTTTTCTTTTTACTCTGATAAACAAACGACAAATCTAGAGTAAACTCTTGAAAAAAAATTTTAGCTTTGGTATGCCTAAATCATACTACTGCCGTGAAAAACCTATGGCCCTTCATCATTGGGTGTTGGAATCAAATGCCCTATTGCATCTCAATCAGGTTAGAAGCCCTCAAGGTGCTGAGCAATACAGATTTGCGCCATTTAGAAAAAAAAAACAATAGCTAAACCAACTGGTTTATTCTCCTGTTGGTCTATTTACCGCTCCAGCTTTTCGCCCAAAATACAATTCCCAATTTTGACGGTATAGTCTCTACTGAAGAATGGCAAAATTCAGAAACTTATGAGATCAATTATGAAATTGACCCTGGCAACAATGTCCCCTCTCCCCATTTGACAAAAGTTTTCGTTACTTACTCAGAAACAGATTTATACGTTGGGTTTATCGCTTATGCCGACATGGAAAATTTACGCTCCTCTGTTCGGAATCGAGACGAGGGCTATCGGGATGATAATGTATTAATCGGAATCGATACCTATGGAGATGGACGTTATATGGTTTCGTTGGGAGCCAATCCTGAAGGCAATCAACTCGATCTTAAATTATTATCCACGGGTCAGGATGATATTTACTACGATGTGAATTTTGAATCCAAAGCCAGTAAACATTCAGACAGTTACCACGTGGAATTAAAAATTCCTTTTTCGATTTTACAATTTAAAAACGCCCCTGAAATGGAATGGAAAGTTTTATTGTACCGTTCCACTTACACGGAAAATAACCGCAGTCAAAACATCAATTTTCCAATTGACTTAAACAATTCCTTCTTGCCATGTCAAACGCCAACAACCTTGACCTTAAAAAATATCAAATCAAAGAATCGCGTAAATATGTTACCCTATGTTTATGGCGGTTTGGATGGAACCAAAAAAAATAACAAACTCAACTATGGTAAACCCTCAGGTACCATTGGATTAAGTGGTTTGTTTGACCTTAACAATATCACTTCTTTGGAGTATGCACTCAATCCCGACTTTTCCCAAGTAGAAGCAGATATTTCACAAATCAATATTAATAACACTTTTGCTATTTTCTTTCAAGAAAGACGACCCTATTTTAATGAAGGTAACGACATTATAGAGACGGAACTCAGCACCGTCTATACCCGATCTATTAACAAACCCTTGCTTTCAACCAAACTAATTAGTCAAGGAGAAAATCAGCGAATTTATTGGTTAACGGCATTCGACGAGGCTTCACCCTATCTTATTGCAAGCGAAAATCGTTCCTATTTTGGAGAAGGTAAAGCCTCCTATTCAAATATTTTTAGATACCAACGTACCTATAAACAGGGAACCAATCTGGGATTTTTGACCACCAATCGAATTTTTAAAGACTGTGGCTACGGTCACACCTTTGGGTTCGATGGACGCTATCGATTTAAAAATCCTATACCGCCACTTTTGAATTTAACAAAAGTATCATTTTAGAACCCCATGCCGATTGGATCGAAGATGATGATAAAATAGGCGATAAAACTTCCCTATTGGATGGGGAAAAATATAATGGAGATGCCTTTTATTTTTCTCTTGAAAGAAACACCAAACATTGGAATTCGGAAATTGAGTATGAGCAGTATTCTCCACACTATCAAACCCCTATAGGTTTTGTAACCCAAAATAGCATTCGGTTTTTAGACGCTTATCATGGCTATCAACATTTTTTTGAGAAAGAAAATTTTGTCAAACAATTGGGACTTTATTTGGGAAGCGAAGTCAATTTCAACTATGCTAATTTGAGGAAGTATTTGGACGTTGGTTCTGCCATGTACATCCAACTGAGTGGAAATCTAGAAAGTGAAATCAGCTACAGTTACGTGATCAATGAGGAGTTCGAAGGTTTTATAGGGGAAAAAATGTCCGAATTTGAAGTATTTGTTTCATATAGTCCTTCAGAGGCAGTCAACCTAAGAATCTTTACAAGTATGGGAGAAACCTTGCGATATGATTCTGACAATCCAGCCATTGGCGATAATTTTTTTATTGGAACGTTTAATAATTTTCAGATCACTCCAAAACTCAGGTTTAGTCATTCACTTCGTTACTCTCAGCTCAAAAATAAAAAAGATGAAAGTCTCTACTTCTCTGGATATATTGCTCGAGTGAATCTAAACTATCAATTCAATCCCAATTTGTCTTTTCGATTGATCAGTGAGTTTAACGATTTTGATAAAGCCTTTTTCTTTCAAACACTTCTCAAATGGAACCCCAATCCATTTACCATTTTTTATGTTGGTGGAACCAACGGCTATTCTAGATTAGAGGAAACAAACCGTTATGGGGTTGAAAATAGTCAACTCTATCTAAAGTTTCAGTACCTGATAGAGTTCTAAAATGTATCGAATTAATCCGATTAAAAAGTAAATACCTGCTCAAAAATTAATAAACTTTGCTGTGGACTATATACTCAAAGCAGAAATTAAAAAATGACCATGACCATCAATACTCATTCAATGAAAATAAATTCATTAAACAAATTTAATAATGAACTTAATAAACTAAAGGTTAATTGGTATTAAAGTGCGAATCATATTATCGGCAATGCCTTAATCAAGTCCTTGGTATAAGGCTGTTTCGGATGGAAATACAATTCATCGGCTTCGCCTTCTTCGACCAAAATTCCTTTCTCCATTACCATAATCCGGTCTGCCATATATTTAACCACATTTAGGTCGTGGGAAATAAATAAATAGGACAACTGTAATTCTTTTTTTAGATCATTTAGTAAATTCAACACTTGTGCCTGAACAGAAATGTCCAAGGCGGCGACTGCCTCGTCCAAAATCAACAACCTCGGTTCGGTAGCTAATGCACGTGCAATGACAACCCTTTGCCTTTGCCCTCCGGAAAGTTCATGAGGGTAACGGTCGTAAAAATCTGCTTCCATCCCAACTTGCTCCAGCAACGTCATTACCCTTTCTGCGCATTGTTTTTTATCATTCACCAAACGATGCACTCTCAGTGGTTCAGCAATAGCGTCACCAATAGTTTTTAGGGGGTGCAATGCCGCAAAAGGATCTTGAAAAACCAGCTGAATTTCTTTTCGAATGGAGCGATCCAACACTGAAAGTTCTTGACCATCATAATAGATAGTCCCTGAGGTAGGCGTATCCAAATTCACCAAAGCACGACTGAGGGTAGACTTCCCACACCCTGATTCACCAACCAAACCCAGGGTTTCGCCAGGAAATAACTTAAAACTTAGGTTTTTGACTGCCTTGAGGCTTTTGTTTTGTTTAAATAAATGCCTTGTAATTGGATATTCTTTTTGCAAATCTTTTACCTCTAAAATAGGGGGCTGTGCATAAAGTTCTTGATGTCTTTTTTTTCGGGAAATAGAAGAAATAGCTTTGAAACTTTTTTTGGCTGAGGAAATATCTTCAACTGTAGGTAACCTTTCCAAGCGTTGGTAAGGTTGTGGACGAGCAAAAATAAGTCCACGCGTATAAGCTGCTTTTGGATTTTTAAAAAGGGATGCCGTTTTTTGAATTTCGATTAACTCACCCTGATGCATTACCATGACCCTATCCGCAAACTTTGCGACCACATTAAGGTCATGGGAGATAAATAAAATACTCATCTTATGCGTTTTCTGTTGGGCTTTCAGTAAACTCAGGATTTCTTTTTGGACTGTCACATCAAGGGCGGTAGTAGGTTCATCTGCAATCAACAACTGGGGATCACAGATTAAAGCCATAGCAATCATTACCCTTTGTTTTTGTCCTCCGCTAAGTTCGTGAGGATAAGCCCTAAAAATTCTCTCTGGATCAGGTAATTGAACCTGCTCAAAAGCAGAAATGACAGTCGATTTGTAGGTGCCCAAATCCCCTGATTCAAATTTTTGTAATCGCTCCATGACTTGAGGGCCACATCGCATACTTGGGTTTAAACTCGACTGGGGTTCCTGAAAAACCATTCCTAAATTTTTACCCCTTACCACTTCCCAATCTTTTGGGGATAAAGCGGAAAGGTCATGTTCCCCCAATTGCATTTTTTTGCTTTCTACCTTAAGTTTTGAATCTGATAAAAGGCCTGCAATGGAAAAGGCAGTAAGGGATTTACCACTACCAGACTCTCCGACGATGGCCACAATTTCGTTGGGAAAAACAGAAAAACTTAAATCCGACAAAAGCGTGTGCGCTGATGTTTTTATGGTCAAACCTTCGATGGACAGTAAAGGTGAGTTAGCTTTCATAAATGGGTAATTTCCTCGTCACCTAAAAGTGACTCATTGCGTAAACGAAGCACTAATTGTGCAATGGTAATTACGTCTTTTTCGCAATAATTTACAATTCTTGGAAGGTTTTTTTCGCGGTAATATACAGAAGCAACTTGACTGCCATCTATATCGTCTTTTGGGGAAGGAATCCCAAGCACATGAGCCATCAATTTGAGGGAAGTGTAGTGCTTATAATCTCCAAAACGCCAAAGATGGAGCGTATCTATATGGGGCACTTCCCAGGGTTTTTTATTAAAAAGGTTGAGTTTATTGGGAAGATCAATTCCATTGATAATCATCCTTCGAGCGATATAGGGAAAGTCAAATTCCTTACCATTATGAGCACATAGTAAATTGGTAGGTCGATTAAAATGATTTTCCAATAAAGATTTGAATGCCCTCAATAACTCCTCCTCATTACCTGAAAAACTTTTAATCCTAAAATATCGATTAGACTTTTTTATGTTGAAGTAACCTACAGAGATACATACAATTTTTCCAAACTCAGCCCATATTCCAGCACGTTCATAAAAAGATTCTGGGCTATCCTCCTCCTTTCTTTGATACTGCGTTTTAGCAGCCCATAATTCTTTTTCTTCGGTAGATAATTGATCATATGCAGCCTTTTCTGGAACAGTTTCTATATCCAGAAATAGCAATTTATTTAGATCAATTTTTTGTAACATTTTCACTCATTTTCAGCCCACCTTCAAGATAAACATAAATGTCTTTAGTAAAGGGTTCTCCTCCAGAACTTTTCCCCTCTTTACTAGAGCTCCTGTCCTTGAGATGTCCTAAACGTACTACCATAATATCATCTTCAGGAATCACCATGACGTATTGTCCCAGATGTCCACGCATCATAAATACTTTTTTGCCTTTGTAGGTTTCTAACCACCAACCATAGCCATATTCTGGACTTTCGGGAAATCTGGGTTGTAATGAAAGTGCAACAAAGGCAGAGTCGAGAATTTGTTCTCCATTCCAATACCCATGATTTTTATAAAGTTTTCCCACCCTAGCGAAGTCCCTAGCATTAGATGCCAAACAGCAAAAGGCTTTTTCCATTCCATTGGCATCACTATCCAATTGCCAGAGTGCTGCTTTAGCGCCAATAGGCTTCCAAAGTTTTTGGGATAAGTAGTCGTTTAAGTTCTCACCCGTTGCTTTTTTAATAACCATAGCCAAAAGTTGGGTTGTTCCACTTTGGTATTTAAAAGTTTGTCCGGGTTTGGATATAATGGGTTGATTGAGGATCAAAGTATCTAGATTTTTGACAAAATAGGACGCGGAGGTGACGGAAAAAGGATTGTAATATTCTTCACGCCACTTTTGACCAGAAGCCATGCTTGATAAGTCTTCTATGGTAACTTCTTCAGCATAAGGTCCTTTCAAGTCAGGAATAAAATCAATTACTTTTTGATCTAGATTTTTGATGTGACCTTCATCAATGGCGATACCCATCAAGGCGGAAACCATACTTTTCACCATAGAGAAAGAATTACTTTTGGAAGAGGCATTATAGCCGTTGTAATACTTTTCGTACAACAAGCTGTCATTTTTAAAAATCAAGTAAGCAACCGTTTTCCTGTCCTTGTTATAATTTTCGAGGTCATCATCTAGGTCAAATAAATTGTAGCGAGAGTGTAAAGGCCAAGAATCTATATTTTCTGCACCACTAACTGTATGGTTAGAAAAGCTTTTGTAGTCCTCAAGAAAAGCGGTGGTATGTCCCTGTAGATAAATTGTGCTTATGCCTCTAAGAAGATAATTATATTTTGAGATATAGAGAAGCGAAAAAATAAGCAATAAAGCAAAACCTACTCTTAGTAAATTACGTTTCATGGCTTTTTATTTACTAAAATACGGTAATTTATTTTGGGTAGCCCTCGTGCTCCAAAAGCAAACGTTTTATGGAAATTCCTGCTGAGTATCCTACCATAGAGCGATCACTTCCAATGACGCGGTGACATGGGATAAGAATTAACAGGGGATTTTTAGCTATGGCTGAGGCAACGGCTCTGACCATTTTTGAGTCACCAAATTCTTGGGCTACTTTGACATAAGCCACTGTTGTTCCATAGGGAATACGCATGAGAAGTTTCCATATTTTGACTTGAAAGTCCGTTCCGTTCATTCGAATGGGAAGATCAAATTGCATTCGGCTACCTTGAAAATATTCTCTTATTTGTTTAACAGTTGTTTCCATTAACAAAGAGGGCTTTTCTTGAATATCTTCAATTTCATGTACAAATGAAACCCTCGTAACCTGTTGATTTTCAATAATGATTGATATATTTCCTGCAATACTTTTGTAGTAGCCAGTCTCCATACAGTAAAAAAAATCCGCAGGAAAAGATAGAAAATATTAAACAAAAATAAAAAATTATTAAATTTTGTTTAAGCTAGACAGTGTATTAGGAAATTAATTGAGCCGCTTCTTTAGCATGATAAGTAGCGATAAGATTAGCGCCAGCCCTTTTAAAAGCCAAAAGCTGTTCCACCATGACAGCATCGTGATCCAACCAGCCTTTTTCGGCGGCAGCTTTGAGCATTGCATATTCACCACTTACTTGATATACTGCAATAGGAGCATCAATATTATCTCTTATTTCACGGACAATATCCAAATAAGCCAACCCTGGTTTTATCATCACAATATCTGCCCCCTCTTCAATGTCCCGTAAAGTCTCATTTATGGCCTCCAATCGGTTAGCAGAATCCATTTGATAAGTTTGTTTATCTCCAAAACCTGGAGCAGAATCTAAAGCCTCACGAAAAGGACCGTAAAATGCAGAGGCGTATTTAGCGCTATAACTCATAATTCCCGTATCGAGAAATCCAGCCTCCTCGAGGGTTGTTCTAATTTTCAAGACCCTACCATCCATCATATCGCTTGGTGCAACAAAGTCCGCTCCTGCCTGCGCATGACTTAATGCCATTTGAGCTAAAACCTCAATTGTCGGATCATTTAAAATTTTATTGTGCTCTACAATGCCATCATGCCCATAGGAAGAATAAGGATCAAGGGCGACATCGGTCATAACGACCATTTCGGGAACGGTAGATTTGATTTCTCGAACTGCCCGCTGCATCAGTCCCGCTGGATTAATGGCCTCCGTCCCGTGATTGTCTTTTAAATTATCCGCAACCTTAACAAAAATTAGCACGGCTTTAATACCCATACTCCATACGGTTTTAACCTCTTCTTTTAACAAGTCTAAACTCAGCCGGAAACATCCTGGCATGGCATCAATGGACTCCTTAACCTGTGTTCCTTCACAGATAAATAACGGTAACATCAAGTCATTCACAGTCAACTGACTTTCGCTCACCAAAGCCCGAATTGCTGGGCTTTGCCTTAATCTTCTATTGCGTTGGTTGGGATACATAATTTTGCAAAGTTAATTGATATTCCTTTAGACCCACTCTCGTGGATTTTTTAGAACGGTAATTAGTTCTTCCTCTGGACTATTGGTCTCAGCCTGATGATTATAATGCCATTGAACGTGTGGGGGGAGACTCATTAAAATACTTTCAATTCTGCCATTTGTTTTTAATCCAAACAAAGTTCCTTTATCGTGAATTAAATTAAACTCTACATAGCGTCCCCGTCGTATTTCCTGCCAAGCTCTTTGTGCTGCTGAGAAATCCATATTTTTTCTTTTTTCAACGATTGGAACATAGGCTTCCAAAAAGTGATCTCCCACTTCGGTTACAAAATCATACCATTTTTCGGCGCTAAATTTTTCATTGGGTCGCAAGTAATCAAAAAATAAACCTCCTACTCCACGAGCTTCATCGCGATGTGCATTCCAAAAATAGTCATCGCATTTTTTTTTGTACTGAAAATAAAAATCGTCATCGTGAAGGTCACAAGCTTTTTTACAGACCTGATGAAAATGTTTAGCGTCCTCCTCAAACAAATAATAAGGGGTCAAATCCTGTCCCCCACCAAACCATTGATCTTGGACTTCTCCCTCGGAATTATACAATTCAAAATACCTCCAATTGGCATGAACTGTTGGAACAAAAGGATTCTTGGGGTGAATGACAAGACTTAAGCCACATGCAAAAAACTGCCCTGTCTCCACTTTAAAATAATTTTTCATACTGTCAGGTAGCTCTCCGTGTACAGCAGATATGTTTACCCCACCTTTTTCAAAAACTGCCCCATTTTCAATCACTCGAGTCCGGCCACCACCACCGCCATCTCGCTCCCAGGTATCCTCTACAAAAAGAGATTCACCATCAACTTGAGCCAATTTACTCGTGATTTTATCTTGAAGTTTTTCAATATAGTGATTAAACTTAGCTCTCATGATGATTGAACTTAAGATTGGTATTCTTTTACCGCATCAACAAATGCTTTAGCGTGATCGACAGGGATATTGGGTAGAATTCCATGACCTAGATTAACGATATAGCGCTCTTTTCCAAAATCATTAATCATTTGTTTCACCTGGACTTTGATTTCAGGAATAGGTGAAAGCAATCGCGAAGGGTCAAAGTTTCCCTGCAAAGCAATCTGTCCACCAGAAAGGTATCTTGCATTTCTTGCGGTGCAAGTCCAATCTATTCCCAACGCAGCGGCTCCAGATTTACTCATTTCCTGCAAGGCAAACCAACAGCCTTTTCCAAAAACGATTACTGGAACTGTCCCGCTCAATGCGTCAACAATTTGTTGTAAATAAGGCCAAGAAAAAATTTGATAGTCAGCGGGAGACAATAACCCTCCCCAGGAATCAAACAATTGAATTACGTCTGCGCCAGCCTTTATTTTCTCTCTTAAATATGCAATTGTAGTTGTTGTGATTTTTTGGAGTAATTCCTTGGCTAATTCAGGTTGTTGATAGCAAAATGCCTTAGCGCGATCAAAATTTTTAGACCCTTGCCCTTGGACAGCATAGCACAGTAAAGTCCATGGCGCTCCAGCAAAACCTATTAGCGGCACACGGTTATTCAATTCTTTCTTAGTCATCTTCACTGCTTCGAACACATAGCCCAACTCCTCATGAACATCGGGAAGGATTACCTGATCTAAACTTGATTTATCTTTTATAGGATTGGGAAGATAAGGACCAATTCCATCTCGCATTTCAACCTCAATATTCATCGCTTGTAAGACCACCAAAATATCACTGAAGATAATTGCAGCATCAACCCCAATTTGATCAATTGGCATCAGCGTAATTTCAGTCGCCAACTCAGGAGTCTGACAACGCGTGAAGAAGTCATACTTTTCTTTTAGCTTCATAAAATCAGGGAGGTATCTGCCTGCCTGTCGCATCATCCAAACTGGAGGTCGCTCAACATTTGCTCCTTTAAGGGCTTGTAAAAGTAAATTGTTATCCATCTTATTGATTAAAGTGTTTTTTTATTGAAATAAAAAGTTGTGTTGCATCGGGACTTTTCGCCACACAAAAATTGGATGTAAATTCCTGAACTGCTTTTGCAGTGGTTGAACCTAAACAAAAACATTGTGTATTCTCAAATGTATTTTTAATTGCATAACCTTTAACCCCGCTTGGGCTAAAAAATATAATCCCATCAAAATGCCCTTTTGCCTTATGTGGCTGAGGTAGGGTTTCATAAATTTCAATTGGCTCTATAGGAATGTTATTAAACGATAAAATTTGCTCTAAATCGACAACTCTTGATTTTCCACAAAAGAATGAAAATGACTCTTTTTTGTTGTTTTTTGCTATAAAACTGCCTAATTCTGCCGAATTTTGAGCAATTTTGACCACTTTTTGACCATTTTCTTCTAAAAGCATAGCGGTTTTTTTTCCGACACAAAAAATAGATTTTTGATCGATTAATGCTTTAATTTTTGGGTTAGCTAAAGCAATTGAAACTGCGTTTTTACTTGAAAAAATAATTCCATCATGAACTGACTCAATCGCAATATTTTGAATTGGACTGATTTGAATAAAAGACTGTTCGACTAGGCTAAAGGAGTGCATCAAAAGGCGGTCTTTCAAATTTTTGGATAATATTTTGGTTGCCAATAATCTTTTCATAATTCTTTCTTTATGATATCGAGCAGCTCCTCTCCCCCTTTTGATAAGATTTCTTTTCCCGCTTGAAATGCCAAATCTTTAGCAGCATTTAAATCCACCTCCATTTTGGTGATCATCGCTAACTTCCCGTCAAGAGAAAAAAGGCCTCCTTCAAATAGAATTCTATTTTTTTCGATCATTGCATAAGCACCAATAGGCGCAGTACAGCCTCCTTCCAATATGCTTAGGAATTCTCTTTCGATATTGACACAAGTTGCAGTGGCTTGATGGTGTATGGATTTTAAGATTTCCAAAACCTCAGACTGATCTTTTCGACAAACAATTCCAACAGCTCCCTGTGCAGGAGCAGGAATCATCCAATCGAGATTTTGATATTGTGTGCCCAAAAGTGCCATGCGCTCTAAGCCAGCTTTGGCAAAAATAGCCCCTTGCCATTTTGAATTTTTTAATTTATCGATTCGTGTTTGAACATTTCCCCTTAAATTCTCAATGCTATGATTGGGGTAACGATTTAGCCACTGGGCTTTTCTTCGTAAACTTCCTGTAGCAATACTAACGGGAACTTCTAAGTCTAATTTTCCATTATATAAAAGTACGTCTTTGGCGCTTCCTCTTTTTAAAACGGCACCTAATATCAATCCTTGTGGCAATTGAGTGGGTACATCTTTAAGACTATGGACAGCAATATCGATTCGGTTTTCCAAAAGGGCAATATCTAACGCCTTGGTAAAAACGCCTTGAATTCCCATGCTGTAAATGGGTTGTGTCAGGTTGAGATCCCCATCACTTTTTATGGGAATGAGCTGTGAGGAAAAACCACTGGAGTCAAGCCTTTGCTTAACCTTATTGGCTTGCCAGAGCGCCAGTTCGCTTTCACGGGTACCAATGCGAAAGTTATTCTTTAACATTTTACTTGGCATCCAGCTGATAAACCTGTTGAAGCAGCGCTAAAGTTTGATCGGCTTTGGAAGGGTTTTCTTTAAGATAATTCGCCACTTTACCAGTCAGTTTGTAAACAATATGCGAAAATTCTTGGGCATCACCTTGTTCGCTCAACTGACCGTTGAGTAATGTTTGCTTAAGGGCTTTTAGGGTGGGTGCAAACTTTCTATGGGCTACCCATTGTAAAAATTCGGCTTGAATTTCGTTTAAAATTGCTTTGGCATCAGGAATAAATTGTTGTCGCTTCTTCAAAGCAGCATTGGTCAATTGAGAAAGTTCATCTAAATTGACAACCGTCACATTATCGAGATTTTTAAGTTGTGAATCCACATTAGAAGGAATGGATAAATCTAATACAAGTAAGGGTTTTTTATTAGCAATTATGGAGGCATCTACAGTGACATCGTCAGATCCAGTAGCTACAATCATAATATCGGATTTGGCAATTTCTTGATTGAGCTCCTTTATGTTCTTAACCACTAAGTTGAATTTTCCAGCAACTTTTTGGGCACTTTCCTCAGATCGGTTGATCAGAACAATATGATCATTTTGCGTATGCTTGATTAAATTCTCACAAGTATTTCTTCCAATTTTTCCTGTGCCAAAAAGTAGAATACTTTTGTTTTTGACATCTTTGACCTTTTCAAGAATATAATGAACTGAGGCAAATGAAACGGAGGTGGCGCCAGTGGATAATTCGGTTTCGGTTTTGATTCTTTTACTTGCTTGTATTACTGCATTGACTAAACGCTCCGAAAAGCCATTAACGATGTAGTACTTTTTGGAATTGTAAAAACTCTTTTTTAGCTGACCAATAATTTCAAAATCTCCAATGATTTGGCTTTCCAGACCACAACCTACATTAAAGACGTGATTGATGGCTTGATGCTCACTTAGCACATATCCCTTTTCATTAAATTGAGCTTGTGTACCCTGCGAAAATTGACACAAATAGTCGATCAGGATTTGGGGGTTTTCCACTATACCATATAGTTCGGTTCGATTACAGGTAGAAATAACCATCAACTCATTTAAACCATCCTCCTTAGCCTGCTGCAACAAAAGAGCAGTCTGGGATTTGCTAAGACTAAATTTTCCACGGGTTAATAAATCTGCATTTTTATAACTTAACCCAACAACATAGTATTGAATAA